>NZ_JBNKYN010000020.1:0-61626 GCF_050300915.1 Amphritea sp. | reverse complement strand
ATGCACCTCCCGTCCTGGCATCAGTCTGGGAGACTCGACAAAGCGATACTGGCGTAGTTCTGCGGGAGTTATCTCATCCGTTCGGACGAACAGAGGATGATCCTGAGCGCAATACAGCAGCATCTCTTCGTCGAACAGCTTCATGGTTGTCAGTTCGGGGTAGGGCTGACTGGTCACTGTGATACCGATGTCGACCTGCTGATTCAGCAGTGCGGAGATAACATCATCAGAGCTCATGGTGCTGATCTGAATGTTTACCTCAGGGGCTTTAACCGAAAACTGGCTGAGTGCTGCCAGAATGGATGAGTTGTGAGCGCCGAGCATATGTTCGGCAAACCCCAGATGGAGATCGCCGAGTATGCGGTTATGACTCTGGTTAATGGTGTTTTTAAACTGGTCGATGGCACTGAGAAGCTCAAGGGTGGCGTTATATACGGTCTGCCCCTGTTCTGTCAGTGAGAACCCCGCCCTGCCACGCTCACATAAACGCATATCAAGACGCTTTTCCAGGTCGGATATGTAATTAGAGATAGTGGAGTTGGCAAGGTTCAGGTGAATTTCTGCGGGGGTAAATCCGCCGCATTCAACGACCGCTTTAAAGACTTTCAGCAGCCGCAGATCCATATCGGCCAGCTGACCGGAGAGCGCGGCTTTTCTGCGTCCCATAGGGTTACCTTTGATTGTTGCGGTTTAATATTTGCTTATGCAAATGTAAATATTTATAAGTAATTATATAAGCAAAAGATTTGTCGATCTATAAATAGATCCACAACGCAGTCGCTTAAGGGACTGCATGCCGGAGACAGATAATGACAATACAACTAAATGACGCATCACTGCTTAAAACCCAGGCCTTTATTAATGGCCTGTGGGTTGATGGTGATAATGGCGAAACATTTGCGGTGACTGATCCCGCTACCGGTAAACACCTGGCAGATGTTGCCAGTGTCGGTGCCGCTGAGACCCGTCGGGCAATTGCAGCCGCTGAGCAGGCCATGGTTGCGTGGAAGGCGTTACCGGCAAAAGCGCGTAGCGAGGTGCTGGAAAAGTGGCACCAACTGATTATTGAGAATACTGAAGACCTGGCTGTGATCATGACCGCAGAACAGGGTAAAACCCTGGCTGAGTCCCGGGGTGAAGTGGCTTATGGCGCTTCATTCATTAAATGGTTTGCTGAAGAGGGCAAGCGGGTATACGGCGATATTATTCCTACTCCGCAAACTGATCGTCGTGGTGTGGTGGTTAAGCAGCCCGTTGGTGTTGTTGCGGCTATCACTCCCTGGAACTTTCCTAATGCGATGATCACCCGTAAAGCTGGTCCAGCGTTAGCGGTGGGTTGTGCGATTGTATTAAAACCAGCCGCAGAAACGCCTTTGTCAGCACTGGCGCTGGTGGAACTGGCTAACCGTGCCGGACTGCCTGCCGGTTTATTCAATGTTGTTCCTGGAAGTGATGCGCCAGCCATTGGTGGCGAGATGACCTCTAACCCGACGGTTAAAAAGGTTACTTTTACCGGTTCTACGCCGGTTGGCAAACTGCTGATGAAGCAGTGTGCGGATACGGTTAAACGCACCTCAATGGAACTGGGCGGTAACGCGCCGGTGATCGTGTTTGATGATGCGGATCTTGATCTGGCGGTAGCCGGTGCATTGACCGCCAAATACCGTAACTCAGGTCAGACCTGTATCTGTGCTAACCGCCTGTTAGTACAGGAGGGGATCTACGATGCCTTTGTCGAAAAGTTTGCCGCAGCGGTGAGCGAGTTCCGTGTGGGTAACGGTTTTGATGCCAGCACCACACATGGCCCTGTGATCACCGAGAAAGCCGCGAAAGAGATCGACGCCAAAGTGCAGAATGCGGTTGCCGAGGGTGCAACCGTCGTGATTGGTGGGCAGCCGGGTGAGCAGGGTGGCTGTTTCTACCAGCCAACGGTGCTGACTAATGTAAACGACTCAATGCGGGTGTTTCGCGAAGAGATCTTTGGTCCGGTTGCGCCGGTATTTAAGTTCGGCACTGAGGATGAAGCCGTGCGCATGGCCAACGATACAGAGTTTGGTCTGGCCGCTTATCTCTATACAGAGAGTATGGGCCGCAGCTGGCGCGTCTCTGAAGCGCTTGAGTATGGCATGGTCGGGGTGAATGAAACCGCGATCAGCTCTGAAGTAATTCCGTTTGGCGGTGTTAAAGAGTCGGGTCAGGGCCGTGAAGGTTCTAAATATGGTCTGGATGATTATCTGGAAACCAAGTACATCTGTTTTGGCGCATTGCAGCGCTAAGCTGCGAGCCGTGGAGAAGCGTTATGAGTAATATTATCTACCCAACAACTAACCTTAAAGCGACTGAAACCCTGACGATAGAGCGGGGCGATGGTGCCTATGTTTACGATAACCAGGGTAACCAATACCTGGAAGGCCTTGCCGGGCTCTGGTGTACCTCGCTGGGGTATAACAACCGTGAACTGATCGACACGGCTGCAGAACAGATGGGTAAGCTGGCCTATTCCCATATGTTTGGCGGTAAGACTCACCAGGTGGGTATGGATCTGGCTGAAAAGCTGACGGCTATGTTGCCGATTGAGAATGCTAAAGTCTTTTTTGGTAACTCCGGCAGTGATGCTAACGATAGCCATGTGAAGATGCTGCGTTACTACTATAACGCTATCGGCAAACCACAGAAGTATAAGATTATCGCCCGTGAGCGCTCTTATCACGGTGTCACAGTTGCTTCTGCGTGCCTCACCGGCTTGCAGCCTAACCATACTCACTTTGATCTGCCGTTCGAAGCCCTGGGTATTCTGCGCACCGATGCGCCACACTACTTCCGCGGTGCATTACCGGGTGAGACCGAAGATCAGTTTGTTGACCGTATTGTTAACAACCTGGAACAACTGATTCTGAAAGAGGGCGCAGACACTATCGCGGCCTTTATTGCTGAGCCTATTACCGGTGCCAGTGGTGTTATTGTGCCACCGAAAGGTTATTACCAGAAGGTTCAGTCGGTTCTGAATAAGTACGATATTCTTTTCTGGGCTGATGAAGTTATCACTGGCTTTGGTCGTACCGGTAACGATTTTGGTTGCACCACCGTGGGCATTGAAAAGCCAGCGATGATGACCCTGGCTAAGCAGCTTTCTTCTGCTTATATGCCGATCAGTGCGTCTGCTATCCGCGGCGATATGTACGAGGCGATGGTTGAGCCGAGTACACAGGTGGGTGTGTTTGGCCATGGTTATACCTATTCAGGTCACCCGGTTGCTGCCGCTGTAGCGCTGAAAACCCTGGAAATTTATGAGCGCGATAACATCTTTGCTCATGCCGCTAAGGTGGGTGAATACATGCAGAAACGTCTGGGTGAATTCCGTGATCATCCGCTGGTGGGTGAAGTTCGGGGTGCCGGTATGATCGGTGCCGTTGAGATGGTAGCAGATAAAAAGAGTGGTGCTGGCTTTGATAACGCGGCTGCCGGTTATTTTGCCATGCAGTCCTGTCAGAACCACGGCATGATTACCCGTGCGGTTGCAGGTAACTCACTGGCATTCTGTCCGCCTCTGATCGTGACTGAAACACAGATCGATGAGATGGTTGAAAAGCTCGGTAAAGCACTGGATGAAACTCTCGACTTTGTTACCCGCGAAGGCATGGTTGCTGCCTGAAGTCGATATCGCTTCTTTCTTTCTTTCTTGCTTGATCGGGTTGGTGTGGAACTGGCTGGCCCGGTAATTCTCCACAGTTCTATTGCAGCTTTTATGCTTTTCGAAGTATCGGGTTGCTTCTTGAGTAAGCACTGATCCTAACGGATCTCTTTTTGGGGGGACTTTTGTCCCCCCTTTTTTATTCTGAGATCGGTCGCCACCCGTGCTCTGTGGGGTTAAAGCTTTATCGGCTGCAAATATTCTGCTGTTGTGCCCTAGCGATACCGCTATACTGCTTCACTGTATTCAGGGATTGAATTTCAGTTTTATTTTAAGGACCGGGCATGAACACAGACACCGCTATCTATGCACCACTAAAAAATCTTTTTGGCTTTGAGCAGTTTCGTCCGGGTCAGGCACAAACCGTGAGTCAGCTACTGCAGGGTCACTCCTCTCTGGCGATCTTTCCCACGGGCTCCGGTAAATCGCTCTGTTATCAGCTGACAGCGACACTTTTACCCCATCTGACACTGGTGGTCTCACCATTACTGGCGTTGATGAAAGATCAGCTGGAGTTCCTGGCAGCGAAGGGAATACCCGCTGCTAGCATCGACTCAACGCTGACCCCGGAACAGAACCGCCAGGTGATGAGCGACGTTCGAAACGGTACGACAAAAATTCTGATGGTGTCGGTTGAGCGCTTTAAGAATGAGCGTTTCCGGCAGTTTATTCAGTCGGTACCGGTGTCGATGCTGGTGGTCGATGAAGCTCACTGTATCTCCGAATGGGGGCATAATTTCAGACCCGATTATCTGAAACTGCCAACTTATCGGCAGCAACTCAATATCCCTTTGGTACTGCTATTAACTGCGACAGCAACCCGGCAGGTAAAAATGGATATGGCGGCTAAGTTTGACATTGATGAACACCATATTGTCCAGACCGGTTTCTACCGCGCTAATCTGGATCTTACTGTCTTGCCGGTAACCACAGTCGAAAAGCGTCATCGTCTGTTACAGTTGATTAGCGAACAGCAGGGTTCTGGAATTGTCTATGTCACTCTGCAACACAGTGCCGAGGAGGTTGCCGACTTTCTTGTTCAGCAGGGGATTCGCGCATCTGCCTATCATGCCGGTTTTGAGGATCAGAAACGCCAGCAGATACAGACCGGTTTTATGACCGGGCGTGTTGATGTGGTGGTTGCCACCATCGCTTTTGGTATGGGGATTGATAAAAGCGATATCCGGTTTGTTATCCATTATGACCTGCCCAAGTCGATTGAAAACTACAGTCAGGAGATCGGCCGGGCGGGGCGAGATGGGCTTCCCTCCAACTGCATCACCCTGGCGAATCTGGATGGCCTGAATACGGTAGAAAATTTTGTCTATGGGGATACCCCGGAACTGAGTGGTATTGAGTTTGTACTGGATAATATTCGCAATGAGTGTCAGGGCGGCCAGTGGGAGTTACAGCTGAACGCCTTATCGTCAGCCAGCAATATCCGCCAGTTACCGCTGAAAACATTGTTGGTGCAGCTGGAGCTACTGGGCGTGTTGCAGCCTCTGTATGCGTACTTTGCTGACTTCAAATACAAACTGTTACAGCCGGAAACAGCGATTCTTGAGCGGTTTAACGGTGAGCGAAGAGCATTTCTTGAGGCAATATTAGCGCATACCCAGTTCAAACGGGTGTGGGGTACTTTAGAGTTTGAGACGTTGTTTAAGGACTACCGCTGTGATCGTCAGCGGGTGGTTGCGGCATTAGATTATCTGCAGGAACAGCGGTTAATCGAGCTGGAAACGAAAAAGGTGACAGACGTCTATCAGGTAAGTTCGCAGGTGCTGTCTGATCCGCTATTGGGACCGCAATTGTATGATTACTTTATTGATAAAGAGCGCAAAGAGATTGCCAGAATCGCTGCTTTGGTCGGGTTTTTCGAGCTTGACTACTGTCTCAGCCGTCATCTGGCACTTTATTTTGATGATCATCAGAGCGCTGAAAACTGCGGTCATTGCTCCGTTTGTCGTGGTTTTCCCGCCGTGCTTGAATATTCTGAAGCGCCCCGCTGGCCATCCGACCAGCAGTTGATAGCCGACCTGAGAGGATTGCGTCAGCATCTTTCAGACGGGCTCACTCTGGATACCCAGTGTCGTTTTCTGGCGGGCATCAGTGTACCGTTATTTGCCCGACATAAAGTGCGGCAGTTGCGTGGATTCGCCAGTTGTGAAAGCCTGAGATACGCCGGGATTCGAGCGAAAGTAGAGCAGTTATCTGTTTGATTTACTGAGTTGTCGGGCATGAGATAAACTGAGAATGATGCGTTTCTCGTCATCTGTGGCGTGGTGCCAGGCGAGAATTTCCTTAAGGGTTCTGAAACATCCCATACAGATATCCTGTTCATCTAAACAGCAATTGCGGATGCAGGGAGAAGCCGAAATAGCGGTGCTTCTGGCTGTTTGTGTGGGTTTTGGCAGTTGCATCTTTCTGCTCCAGCGGGAGGTTTTAATATAGACGCCATTCAACGGGTTGTCAGTAGAAAAAACGGGCGCTGTTAACGGGTAGTGTAACTTTCACCAAAGTACCCAAAATCGCTATATATTTAGGTTAATTTGTTTGAATTATTCTATATAGTATGAATAACGCAGAGTGTTTAGGGTAGTTGTATGTTTAGTTGCACGCAGATGCGGGCACCTTATTGAGCATACAGTTGAGCAGTTATCTGGCATCAGTAACCGAATCGTCCGGAGTGAACATTTTGATTAAACTGACAGGGATAGCGGTAGTAACGACTCTGTTCTGCACTGATAGTTATGCTTCAGCGAGTGGTGCGGAGCTGATAAAAGAGTTATTAGATGCGGGTCGCTTCAATGAAGCCTACGATCTTTCTATGAGTTATTTGCAACGTTATGAGGGTAACCCTGAATTTGATTTTCAATACGGTGTTGCGGCTATAGATAGTGGGAATGTCAGCGAGGGTGTATTTGCACTGGAGCGGGTGGCATTTTCAGACCCGCAGAACCCTTTAGTTCGGCTGGAACTTGCCCGCGGCTATTATCTGTTACAGCAGACTGATAAGGCCCGGCAACTGTTTGAGCAGGTATTGTTACTGGATCCCCCGGATAATGTGCGTATCCGTATCGCTCAGTATCTTGATCTGATTGCGAAGAAACAATCCCTTCCTGCCACTCATGTTAAAAGTTTCGTTGAGTTATGGCGGGGTTATGACAGTAATATTAATACTGGCCCAGAGTCTCAGACCAATCTGGTGACGCTGACCAGTGATGCACTTGGCAGAGGAAACCAGTTCAATCGTTTGCGCATGGGCGCAACTGTTGAACATCAGTATGCAGCAGAGCGTAAGTTAGATTTCAGCCTGAACGGCGATTTAAGACGCTATGATGATGAGATGGCACAGGATTACACCACCCTTTCTGTATCGGGGGGGCATACCTGGATCGATAACCAGAGTCGCTACCGGTTGGGGGCTGATCTGCAACATTTCAGCCGCGATGGTGAAAGCTATCGCGATCTGTTGGGTGTTAATGGCAGCTGGAGCTACTCTCCTGATAAGGCATCTCAGCTCAGGTTATATGGCGGGGTAAACCTGCTGGATTATGCGGATGACAACTGGAAGGATGCTACTCAGTATCATCTTGGCGGTAACTATCTGTGGATGGGGACGGGGCGCTGGAGTCCGCTTTGGTTTGCCGGCCTGTTTGCCGGGCAGGAAACCCCGGATACTGCCGGGGTGTTGGCGGATGCACAGGTTGACCGTTTTTTCTGGGGGGCAAGTATGGGGGTTCAGCTAGAGCCTATGGCTGACCTGAGTCTGGTTCCTGTCGTGACTTACCAGTCGAGTCATTATAAAGGCGATGACTGGTTGTATGGTCTGCGGCGGGAAGACGACTTTGTCATTCTGAATATTAATCTTGAATGGGCTGTAGAAAAAAACTGGACGGTGCTGGCTAATTTCAGCTCTAACCATGCCGATTCCAATATTGAGTTATATGAGTATGACCGACAGCAGGGAATGCTGGGTCTGCGTTATAGCTTCGAGTGAGGTATAACTATGAGATCTCTGCTTGTAACCATTGTATTACTTCTGAGTTCGGGACTGGTTTCCGCAGCTGAGTCTGTAGGCAGTGTTATTTTAAGTTTTGGTCAGAATATCGCGGTGGCTGCTGATGGCAGTGAGCGGGTTCTGAAACGTCATTCCGAAGTGTTTGCCAATGATACCTTGAAAACCGGACGAGAAGGGCGGTTACAGTTACGGTTTAGTGATAGTTCACGTCTGGCACTCAAACCTGAGTCTGAGTTTCGCATTGCGGAGTACCATTTTGAGCAGCAGCAACCGGAAGAGGGAAAAGCTTTCTTTCAGTTGCTGAAAGGGGGGATGAGAACCATCTCTGGCCAGATTGGGAAACCGAATAAAGAGAACTACCAACTCGAAACCACCGTGGCCACGATCGGTATCCGTGGCACCCACTACGGCGTAGAGTACACTGATGAGGGGATCTACTGTGAAACAATTGAAGGGGCCATCGACGTAGCAACGCTGAAGAAAAGTATCGTGGTGAGTGCCGGTCAGGGGGCATGGTGGGCTCGTGGAGGCAGTGTACGCCAGGGCAAAGCAACCGGGCAGACCGGAGACTATGTTCTGCACAGTAAGAATCAGACTAATGCGGCAATCTCTGCTGAAGAGAAAGGTGGTGTAGCGGAAAAGGAGTCGACTAATTCCGCTACCCCCGAAGAGGAGCGGGATGATCTGGCTGAGAGTGATGCGGCTTCAGAAAGCGCCAGTCATATTCCTGCGTCAGATACCGCAGAAGAGGGCATTGATACTGATCAATCTGAGATCAGTGCAAAGGGCGCTCCTGATCCGAGCGGTAATGGCTCTGCGGCTAGTGATGGCGCTTTGGTAGCGGTTGCTTTTACCCGGAATGACAAGGCCAAAGGCTTGCTATCGGCCAATGGCTCGGTAGTGGCAAGCCCTAAGGCTGTTATTATGACCGATAGCAGTGGTGGCACCGGAGATCTGCTGACTGGACTCTCCTATATCGATCCTCAGCCGAATACCACCCCACATGCCTGTTCTCCCTGTGTTTTTAACGGCGGCAATACTACCGGTTTAATTTCCGGGGCGGGTAACCTGGCCCTGGGTGGGGCAAATGTCACCTGGGGGCGCTGGAACACAGGTTTTAACCTCAGCGAGAATCGTAAAGATCAGATTCTGGTGGGGGATTATCACTTTATGTACAGTGATAGCCTGACCACTCAGGCCCAGTTAGATGCGCTAACGACGGCCCGCAGTGGTGCTTATCTGTACACCTTTACCAGTGGCTCAACCCATTTAACTGCACCTCAGATTGACAATGGCGCTACCGGGTCTCTGGTTGGATATGGAAGCGGTGCAGCTGCTCCGGGTCGAATTTACGGCGGTACCTATGTGTTGGTGAATTGGGATTCGCTTGATATCGAGCAGGTGAGCATCAAGGCCGATGTCGATGATGGTACCGGTATTCGCAGCTTTAACCTTACTGAGGCGGTTGATAATAAAGGGGTTGCTATAAAAACCTCGCTGAACGATGTTCTCCAGGGGGGCGAGTTGGCGCTTGTCGGTAGCTGTAGTGGTGGTCAGTGCAGCATTGGGGGCAATGATACGACCATGAACGGGCAGATGACTTTTGATCTGGTCGGTGCAAAGGCGGATGGCGCGGTTACCTCGTATGGTGCGTCAGGCTCCAATCCGATCAATCAGGATATTACCCTGGTCGGAACGGTGCTGCTGGATAGCAGTGGTCCTGCGCCGTAGATCCTGACCGGTTGTCATTTTACGCACTAAACCTGTAACGGTTATACCGCTTACTCCAGCGTGATCACTTCGCCCTGGTGCAGGCGGTCTATCTGCCGTTGTGGCAGTAGTCGTTGACACTGCTGCATAATGGTATCTTCTACGCCGGGTTTCAGGTGAGTAATCGCGATGCGGGGGTTCTGTGTCAGTTGGATTAGTTGCTGCGCAAGCAACGCCGGGGTGAGGTGACCACTAAGCCGGGCTAACTGATCGGACTCATCGGTAAAGGATACATCAATAATCAACAGATCGGGTTTATGCTGGTTGATAAGTGGCCAGAGTTTATCATTGCTGCCCGTATCGCCGGTAAAAACAAAGCTGTTTTGGCCATTATCAATGAGATAGCCTACCGTAGGTGTAGGGTGTTCTGAGGGTAACACCGTAACTGTTTTACCCTGAATCGTCAGGGCGTCACCCACCTCTACCTGATGAAGGGAAATAATAGGCCGCTCTTCGGGCAATTTGGTGTAGTCGGGCCAGATTGTCCAGTTAAAGATATGCTGCTCAAGTGCGGCAATAACCTTAGGCAGAGCATAGACATGGATGGGCTGTTGATGTTGATCAAAGATGGTCGCCAGCATCAGCGGCAGGCCAATAATATGATCAAGATGACCGTGGGTAATCACCACGTCACGAATGTTCAGCATGCGCTCCATCGATAGCAGCTCTACCCCCGTGCCAGAATCCAGCAGTAGAGTATCATCTATCAGAAATGTGGTGGTTTTCAGGCCTGGTCCAATACCGCCGCTACATCCCAGAATCTCAATTTTCACTTACATCTCCGGTTACCCTGAAGCATCCGCATATGGTTAATGCAGTTCAGCTACTTTTATATCACAGGGCAAGGTTCTCTTATAGTTGTTAACTACCGTTACTGTACAGTTTAGTGATAAAAATGAACGCTTTGCTACAACCTCAAGGTGGTTGCAGGATATGATAAGAGAAAACCTCTGCCCGACTGAAGCCGGGCTCGATATCCGGTTTATCTCCTCTTTTTGGGATGGTTTATGAAACAACGCAAAATCCGGACTTTACTGGGCATCATACTGACATTCTTGATGTTGTTGCCGGTGATTCAGGATAGCAGACCCGCATTGTTGCAGCGGTTTGAATATGACCTCTATGATATGCGCCTGAAATCCTTTGTTAAATCGGGGCAGGATCCGCGTATTGTCATTGTGGATGTTGATGAAAAAAGTCTGATAGAGCAGGGACGATGGCCCTGGAACCGGGCGAAACTTGCGCAGTTGCTGGATCAGCTGTTTGACCATTATGGCGTCGCTATTGCGGGGTTTGATATGGTGTTTTCCGAAGCGGACAACAGTATCGATCTGAACCAGCTGACAGCTTTGCTGCTCGACTCGAAAGAGATTCCAGACCTGGCGACTTTTTTACAGCAGCTTCATCCCGATCAGCGACTATTCCGAGCCATTCAGGGACGCCCGGTGGTGCTGGGTTATGCATTTGACCGCAGTGAGCGTCAACTTCAGGAGGGTGATCCGGGGATGGCTGCGATTAATACACCGCTGATGCTTGATCAGCAACCTGTACCCCAGGCTACCGGGATTATTGCCAGTGTCGATGCACTGCACAGTCAACAGTCTTACAGTGGCTTCTTTGATAACCCGATGGTTGATAGCGATGGGGTTTATCGGCGAGTGCCGATGTTGCAGCGTTATCAGGGCCAGTACTACCCCTCTTTATCCCTGGCGATCTGGCTGGCACTGTTTGAAGAGCGCCAGGCAGTGCCTGAACTTGAGACGGATATCTTTGGCCAGCATGAGGCGCTGGTTGCCATTAACGCAGCTGGACAACAGATCCCTGTTGACCGCTCGGGTGCGGTGCTGGTGCCCTACCGGGGAGGACAGGGGAGCTTTCCCTACATCTCTGCGACGGATGTGATCACCGGACAGGCTGATCCTGCACTACTTAAAGGAGTCATTGTCTTAATTGGCACCAGCGCCGCCGGTTTGCTGGATCTGCGTGTGACCCCGGTGAGTAGTCGCTATCCGGGGGTGGAGGTACACGCGAATATACTGTCCGGATTGTTGGATGACCGTATTGCCAGTGAACCGGACTATACCCAGGGTGTCGAGATTCTGCAGATTTTGATAAGTGGCATTTTACTGTCGATTCTGATTCCCCGAAGTTCGGTTATGTTCTCGACGGTTATAACTCTGGTGTGGAGCATCTGCCTGGTTGGATTTAACTTATATGCCTGGCAGAGTTTGCTTTGGGTTATCCCTCTGGGGTATACGCTTTTTCTGGTGCTGATGCTCTATCTGTTTCAGCAAACCACCGGATATTTTTTCGAGGCCCGGAATATTAAATTGCTGACCGGACAGTTTGGTCACTATATTCCACCTGAAGTGGTGCAGGAGTTAAGTCGCCAGGAGGAGGGTGTACACCTGAGTGGTGAAAACCGCGATATGACGGTGTTTTTCTCCGATGTCCGGGGGTTTACGCAGATATCAGAGCAGCTGACGCCACAGCAACTGAGTCGGATGATGAATATCTATCTGACCGAGATGACACACATCATTCACCAGCAACGGGGCACCGTTGATAAATATATTGGTGATGCTGTTATGGCCTTCTGGGGCGCGCCGTTGCAAGATGAGGAGCATGCGAGGCATGGTCTGGATACGGCGTTGCAGATGCTCTCGCAGCTGCCTCAGTTGAACCGGCGTTTAGTCGCTGCGGGTTTGCCGGAAGTTAAAATTGGTATAGGTCTCCACTCTGGTACGATGAGTGTCGGTAACATGGGGTCAGAGTTCCGGATGGCGTATACGGTTATGGGGGATGCTGTCAATCTTGCGTCCAGGCTGGAAGGGCTGACAAAATTTTATGGCTGCCCGCTGTTGGTCAGTGGTGAGCTGCGTGCCCGCCAGCCTGATTATCTTTACCGGAGTATTGATTGGGCGCGGGTGAAAGGCCGCTCAGAGCCGGTAGCGTTGTTCCAACCGATGGCGCCCAGAAATGCGGCTGACTCAGACCTGTCGGAACAGGTGCGGTTATTTAATCAGGCTGTTGACCTTTATCGTGAGCGGCAATGGCTGGCTGCGTCACCGCTGTTTCAGCAGTGGTTAGCTGTTTACCCGACGGATGGGGTGGCGCAACTGTATCTGCAGCGGATAGCGCAGTTGCAGAGCAGCGCCCCGGGAGAGGACTGGGACGCAGTTTTTAATCATGAGCAAAAGTAAAAGCTCAGAGATTTAGCAACCCAGGAAGCTTGCTCAGGTCAATCTCATCAATCTGCCGGGGGGCCATATGCCGTTTGGCATACTCAAGATAGGCGCCACTCTCAACAAATACGGTGAACAGGTTGGCATCAAGGTGGTTATCCTCAACCATACGGCCGATGATGTTCATGGCATGGGATAACAACATTCCCTTTTTGTAGGGGCGGTCGGGTGATGTCAGCGCTTCGAAAATATCAGCAATACACATGATTCTCGCCCGTAACGATATCTGCTCACCCATCAGCCCTCTGGGGTAACCACTTCCGTCCAGGTGCTCATGGTGATTGCATGCAATCTCAGGCACCTGGGCTAAGTGCTTTGGGTAGGGGAGAGACTCCAGCATATCAATGGTGACCTTAATGTGGTCACGCATAATCTGAATTTCACTGGGTAGCAGTGTGCCTTTGCGAATACAGAGGTTTTCTGCCTCGTCTTCAGTCAGTAGTTGACGCAGTTGGCCGTCATTATCCGTCCAGGTTATCTTTGCGATCTGTTTTATCCGTTCAACATCTTCATCGGCCATAAATTCCGAACCAGTGTTGCTTAGACTGAGAAACGCAATATCTTCATCCAGTGCTTTGCAGTGGCTTTGCAGTTCCTGCTCTGCCAGCTCTGCTTCGGCGGGGGACAGTTGTTGCGCCTTACGAAAATGATCAAGCTGTAGCTGTAGCTTGTATTCGCGAAAGCGGGATTTGAGAAGGTCGATCCGGTCAAACATCGTCTGCAGCTTTGTGGCTTTATCAATTATGTATTCGGGCGAGGTTATCTTGCCACAATCATGAAGCCAGGCGGCAATCCGTAGTTCGTACATCTCCTGCTCGTCAAACTGAGTATCTGCATATTTGCTTTTGACGCTTTCGTTTACTGCTTCTGCCAGCAGCATGGCGATCTCAGGCACCTGCTCACAGTGTTTACCGGTGACTGGGGACTTATGGTCAATAGCCCGACCCATCAGTTTAATAAATGATTCAAAGAGTTCTTTCTGGGCATCGATAAGCCGGCGCTTTGTTAAAACAGTCGCCGCAAGCGCTGCCAGTGATTCCACCAGGTTTTGCTGATCTTCAGGAAAGGTGATAACCTGACCTTCTTTGTTCAGGGCGTTGATCAGTTGCAGAACCCCGATAATTTCTCCCTCATGGTCCTGCAATGGGACACAAAGAAATGATTTAGAGTAATAGTTAAGCTGCTTGTCAAAGTTTCGGGTGCCGGAAAAGTCGTAGTGCTCAGAACTGTAGGCATCGGCAATATTAATGGTTTCGCGTTGAATAAACGTTTGTGCCACGACCAGCTTGGACGCCTGTTTCTGTGCGTTATAGATCTCTACTGTCGGCATATCCTGGGGTTTACGGTGAATGCCCAGTGAACGGTTGTGGAGAATCGTGAAGCGGAGTTCGTTGTCATTCTCCTCATCTACTGTATAGAGTGTGCCACCATCAGCATTGGTTAAAAACATACAGCCCAGAATGATCCGGTCAAGAAGCTGTATATGATCCTTTTCAGTGGTCAAAGCACTTGTCAGATCCGCAAGCTGCCTGATGATTTCTTGAGTGTCTAAATGATGCATGATGTAAGCCAGTGATAATCCATTAATTGCTTTAAATGTGACGTTGCTTGGTCTCAGTGTCAAGGTGAACTCACTGCGAACTGAAGAATCATTTAAAGATAGCCTGGCTGAGCTGGTAAAATGGGTTGCTTATCCACTCGAAAGGTAAGGTTTATGCGGTTTGGTGTGCAAGATATAGCACTCTGCTGTTGGTACAAATGATGGCTGTATTACAGTGAAATCTATAGCTGTTGTCAGGCTATAATCTGCAGGTCTATCTGAGATCGTTAAAGCCGTCGGAGCCGTTATGCTAAATATGGACTTTACCCAAGCCGTAAGTATTGATACCCGTAAACAGCCCTGGGTCGCCAGTCCGAAGCCCGGTGTATGGCGTAAGCCCCTGGCTCGTGAAGATGCAGAGCAGGGGCATGCGACGAGTGTCGTACGCTATGACCCGGGTGCATCCTTCTCCTCCCATGGACACCCCCAGGGGGAAGAGATTCTGGTTTTGCAGGGGGTGTTCTCTGATCAGACCGGTGACTATTCCGCCGGGACCTATTTTCGCAATCCTGAGGGGTTCAGTCATGCGCCTTTCAGTCAGGAGGGGTGTCTGATTCTGGTCAAGTTACATCAGTTTCAAGCGGATGATAGCTCACATATGGCGGTGCAAACGAGCAACGCTGAATGGTGCTCACTTAATGCTGATCTTCAACAGCTGATACTTCATCAGCATCGCGCTGAAAAGGTGTATATGTTGCGCAGCCAGGCTGAGACAGAGATAGATCTTGGTGATGCACACAACGGCCTTGAGTTGTATGTGATGGAGGGGGAGCTAAGTGAAAATGGCCAGCGTTATGGTAAAGGTTGCTGGCTGCGTCGTCCTCCGGTGGGCAATATCGCCCGTTCAGCTGATTATCAATTAAGTGCAGACGCCCAGCTCTGGATAAAAATTAATCACCTTTAGTCAGGGTTTCAGCTTGCGTGCGTTTCCCGGGGTCATGCTGAAATAGCGCTTAAATGCCCGGGAGAAGCTGGATGCGTCAGCGAATCCCAGATCTTCAGCCAGCACCGCTTGTGACACATCGCTGTTTTGCAGCAGGAAGCGTGCCCGGTGCATGCGTCGTGACAACATATATTGCTGGGGTGACTGGCACAGGGTTTTCTGGCAGAGGTAGTAAAAATGACTTTCGCTCAGGTTAAGGGCATTAGCCAGTTCGAGATTGCTTGGTGGGTTGGATAAGCGCAGATCAATATAGCTGTTCAGTTTAGTAATATTAAGTCGATGGTGTTTGCTGTCTGGTATAGCGGTGGCCGAATACTGTTGGCACAGCTGGGTGATAAACAGAGTAATCAGCTGGCAGTTGATCTGGTCGCGGCTTTGATGATTCTGCTGATCGCTCTTTATGAGCTGCCTGGCGGCGAATTCCAGCATCGGCAAGAACGCTGGGCCAAGCGTGATAAATTCTGGATTTCGTAAAATTGTGTCTTTAAATGAGAGGTTGCAGCTCTGCTCCAGAGCCTGAATATAGGGGTCGAACGGTGCAAGATCAATCACCAGCAGTTCGCTGTCATCACTCAGCCCACAGAACAGGTGCTTCTCTTTATCAGGGGCGATAGCCAGCGTCCCCGTTGTTATCTGCCCACTGCCCCTGGTGAATTCGCACTCCATTCTGCCATGCAGGCCAATCAGGATCTGCGCAAAGTCATGCAGATGCTCTCCACTGTGGCGGGCGATAAGGTTACGACGGGCCTGGCTCTCTTTCATAGGCGGGTTATCCGGTTAATCAATATGCTCCAGAGTCTGAGTCAAAAACTCAGTAGCTTTAGCCAACCTCCAGGCGTTATTTCCAGCTAACATTACTTAAAACCGGAAAATAAGAGAAGCTGTTATGCAACTGAACTCTATTCAGGTCCGAGAGGCGCTGCCCTGGGATCGACTGATTAAAGCGCTGGATGAGATTTTTACCAAAAATGTCTGTGCGCCGGTTCGCCATCATCATAGCATTAACGTACCGAATGATCCTCAGGCGACGTTGCTGCTGATGCCCGCCTGGCTGGAGGGTGAGTATCTGGGGGTAAAGCTGGTGAATGTTTTTCCTGGCAATAATGCCCGTGGTCTTCCAGGGCTTAACAGTAGCTATATGCTGTCTTCGGGTAAAACCGGTGCGCCATTAGCACAACTTGATGCTAATGAGCTGACTGCGCGGCGCACCGCCGCCGCATCGGCACTGGCATCAACATATCTCTCCCGTGAGGACTCAGCAGAACTATTAATGGTTGGGGCCGGGCGGATGAGCCGCTACCTGATACCGGCACATATGAGTGTACGGCCGATTACCAAGGTACGGGTGTGGAACCGTCATGAGGAGGCTGCTGCACATTTAGTCGCCGAGCTGAAAGCCGATGGTATCGCCGCTGAGGTGTGTCCTGCAGCGCTGCTACAAGCGGGGGTTGAGTGTGCGGATATTGTCAGCTGCGCAACGATGTCTACAGAGCCATTGGTGTGTGGTGATTGGTTGAAACCTGGTGCTCATCTGGATCTGGTGGGGAGTTTTACGCCGCTCATGCGAGAGACCGATAATGTTGCGATGCAGCGCAGCGCGGTGTTTGTCGATGTACGCGCTGGTGCGTTGAGTGAAAGCGGTGATCTGATTATTCCAATCAGAGATGGTGTTATCACTGAAGAGATTATCCATGCGGAGTTTGCGCAACTGTGTGGCGGTAAGCATAAAGGCCGGGCTGATCTGGATGATTGGCAAAATGCGATTACCCTGTTTAAATCCGTCGGTGATGCCCGAGAAGACCTGGCGGCTGCGGTTCTGGCGTATCAACAAACCGTACAGAGTCAGGGATAAATCTGGATTCATTCCAGTGTTTCAATGATTAAGGAAAAAGCCGGTGGCAGCAGCACAGATGAGTCAGAATGTAGAACAGAGTAACGCCACAGTTGCGGTTGTCGGTGCGGGGGTGGTTGGTTTGTGTTGCGCCCTGGAAGCTCAGCGAAAGGGCTATCAGGTGACTCTGTTTGATCGGGATGCAGCGGGCTGCGGGGCTTCATTCGGTAATGCAGGCTATCTGGCGACAGAGTTGCTTGAACCGCTATCTAATCCGAAAGTTCTGCGCTCAGCCCTGTCGCTCTGGCTTAGTCCAAAAGCCCCCTTGTTTCTGCCACTGGGATATTTTCACCGTATCGTTCCCTGGCTGCTTCGCTTCGTCGGCGCGGCGGGTGCTGCAACACTGCGGCGGAGTCGTAAAGGGCTGATGCAGTTGAACCGGGAGGCGATTGCCGCCTGGCAGCGCTGTCTGGAAGATATTGGTGCGACTGAACAGATAGTGAAGTCTGGTTATCTGTTGGTCTGGGAATCGGCAGATAAGGTCGATGAAGCACGTCAGCATCAGGCCTGGCTGCGGGAACATAGTATTGAAACCGAACTGGTTCAGGGCGAACGGTTGGCGCAACTGGAGCCCGAGTTGGCCAAGCGCGTGAATCATGCGCTGTTGTTTCCGGATGCCTGTCGTGTCAGCGAACCTTATCAATTGTGCACGCGGTTGTTTTCGGCCTTTATCGAGCGCGGCGGAGTGTTTATTCAGCAAAGCGTGACTCAGGTCAGGCCATCCGGTCAACAGGTGACCGTCTTCACTGAAGCGCAGGATCACCGCTATGACGCTGCGATGATCTGTGCCGGTGTCTGGAGTAAAACGCTATTGAGGGATATGGGGATTAACGTGCCGCTGGAGGCTGAGCGGGGCTATCATCTGACGATCCCGGAAGCCGGTTTCATGCTCAGACATACGATAGGTTCGGCTGAGCGGCGTTTTGTCATGGGGCCTCTGGACAGTGGCCTGCGGGTGGTGGGGATGACTGAGCTGGGGGGGCTGAAACTGCCTCCCTTTAAGCAGCGCTTCGATGTGTTGCGCTACCATAGCCGTCAACTTCTGCCAGGCCTGAATACACCTGAGCTCGAAGTCAGCGAATGGATGGGACACCGGCCAACGTTGCCAGATTCTCTGCCGGTGATTGATCGGCATCCACAACACCCGCAGATACTGTTTGCTTTTGGCCATCAGCATCTGGGATTAACTCAGGCCGCCGTTACCGCTGAACTGACACTCAAACTGCTGCAGAACGAGGCCAGTATGATCGATATGGAGCTGTTTAAGGTGAACCGTTTTTGAAGCAGTGACGGGGCCTGCAGCCTTATGATGTCGTTGTCTCCTGTATCCGTTTTAATACCCGACTGAAAGGGGCGCAATGGTATCTATTTTATTTTTACGACAAAGCTTCACTGGATTGTCATCATTTTTAACTTGCGGACGGTACTTTTTTTTCTATAATTGACGAATCGTCATTTATATAGAGGTCTGTATGAGTCCGCGTCAAATCGATAGTCAAACCCGCGATCAACGTGAAGAGGAGCTGCTGGATGCGGCGATGACTCTGATCGGTGATCAGGGAGTAGAGGGGTTGACGATGGATAAGCTGGTGAGTGCAGTACCTTATTCTAAAGGCACCGTATACGGCCATTTCAGTGGAAAAGAGGACCTGTTGCTGGCGTTGTGTAACCGCGGTATGGCACTGTTAGTCAGTATGTTCAAAAGGGCCGGGGCATTTGAAGGTGTCACCCGGGAACGGTTGTTGGCCTGTATCTATGGTTATCAGCTTTACGCCCGCCTGTATCCCATATTTTTTATGCTGGTTATCACTGCTAAAGCACCGGGTGTGGTTGAAAAATCGTCTGAGCGGCAGCGTGAAAAGCATATCCAGCTTCAGGCGTTACTGGGGGAGCGGCTGCTTGGGCTTATTCGGCAGGCACTGGAAACCGCTGAATGTGGTAACCCATTGAATATGTCTGTTGAGCAGATCGCGTTTGCTAACTGGTCGGCATCGTTTGGTTCAATCTCTCTACTCAGTAAAGGGACTGACCGGTGCAATATCCGTGCAGGTCTGGCGTTAGAAGAATCTCTGCTGGCCAATGTGAGTCTTGTTCTGGATGGCCTGAACTGGCGTCCTTTGTCTTCCCAGTTTGACTACAACACCAGTCTTGAACGTATCCGTTGTGAGGTCTTTGCCGACGAGGTTGCGCTGTTAACAGCGGGAGAGATGAACCAGAAGCAGGAGTGTTGCGGCACTCTATAGATTGTAATTTTGCCGACGGCATAGCCGTATTTTTTTAAATATAACACTGACGAATCGTCACTAAAGGCATCAGGATGAAGGAAAAACTATTTGCAACGGTTCTGCGCTACCCGGCTTTGATTCTACTGGCCTGTCTTGTGTTGACCGTTATGGCGACAGTCGGTGGAAAAAATCTGGTTTTTAAAAGTGATTACCGGGTGTTTTTCAGTGAAGAGAACCCCCAGTTAGTGGCTTATGAGTCGATCCAGAATATTTTTAACAAGAGTGACAATGTCGCTTTTATTGTGATTCCGGCCGACGGGAATATCTACACCCCTGAGCATCTGCAACTGCTCAGACAGATTACTACCGACGCCTGGCAGATACCCTATTCTACCCGGGTTGATTCGATTGCAAACTACCAGCATACCTGGGCGGAAGAGGACGATATGATCGTTGAGGATCTGGTCGCAGAGGGACAGCCTCTGGACTCGTCTGCACTCGGCCGGATACGGGAGATTGTGAATACCGAGCCAATACTACTGAACAAGATTGCATCGGTTAAAGGCCAGGTGTCGCTGGTGAATGTGACCGTGCAGATGCCGATGATCGATCCGGTGGCTGAGGTGCCTGAGGTTGTTGCCAGGGTGCGTGAAATTCAGCAAAAGTATATGGCGGAAAATCCGGGACTGGAGATCAAACTGTCCGGCATCGTGATGATGAACAACAGCTTCGCCGAGTCGGCTCTGAAAGATAATGCCACGCTGATCCCTATCATGTTTGGCGTGGTGGTGCTGACGATGCTGGTGTTGTTGCGTACTTTCAGCGGTACCTTTTCAACAGTCATTATTATTGCTGCCAGTATCGCCGCTGCGATGGGATTGGCTGGCTGGAGCGGGATGTTCCTCACCGGGCCATCGGCCAGTGCGCCAACCATGATTCTGACCCTGGCAGTAGCGGACTGTATCCATATTCTCAGTACTATGTTTTATGAGATGCGTCGCGGTATCGCGAAACGTGATGCATTGCTGGATAGCCTGCGGATCAACTTTCAGCCGGTGATGCTCACCAGCGTCACCACTGCGATCGGATTTCTGAGTATGAACTTCTCCGATTCTCCGCCATTCCGTGATCTGGGCAACATTGTTGCAGTGGGAGTGATGCTGGCGTTTCTGTTCTCTATCACCCTGTTTCCGGCGCTGCTGATGGTATTGCCGGTGCGGGTGAAACAGACCCGTGAGGAAGATCGGGACTGGACCCGCTCTCTGGCAGCGTTCGTCACGGCTAAGCGGCGTATGTTACTGCCGGGAATGAGTGTCTTTATGTTGTTGTTGATCGCGTTTTTGCCGATGAACCAGCTGAATGATGATTTTGTGAAGTATTTTGATACCTCTGTACCGTTTCGTCAGGCCACTGATTATATGCAGGATAACCTGTCGGGTATGACCATGATGGAGATCTCCATCGATTCCGGTGAGTCCAGTGGCATTAATGATCCGGCGTTTCTGCAAACGCTGGGTAAGTTCAGTGACTGGCTGCGATCCCAGCCGGAAACCGATCATGTCAGCACCCTGACAGATACCCTGAAGCGGTTGAATAAGAATATGCATGGGGATGATCAGAGCTACTATCGTCTGCCCGAAGATCGTGAGTTGTCGGCCCAGTATCTGCTGCTCTATGAGATGTCGTTGCCTTATGGGCTGGATCTGAATAATCAGCTTAACGTGGATAAATCCTCGGTGCGGGTAGTGGGGACGTTCAAAAACCTTACCAGTAATGAACTGGTGTCGCTGGAGGAGCGGGTGCAGAGCTGGTTTGTCAGAAATGCCCCTGAATATCAGGTAGAGACCACCGGCCCGAACCTGATGTTTGCCCATATCAGTCAACGCAATATCAAAAGTATGCTATCAGGTATCGCGCTGGCACTGGTGCTGATCTCCCTGTTGCTGGGTTTTGCTTTGCGCTCGGTTCGTTTTGGCCTGATCTCTCTGCTGCCAAATCTGGCACCGGCAGCGATGGGGTTCGGTCTGTGGTATCTGATCGATGGGCAGGTGGGGCTGGGGCTTTCCGTGGTGGCGGGTATGACACTGGGTATTGTGGTGGATGATACGGTCCATTTTCTGAGTAAATATCTGTACGCCCGTCGCCATCGGGGTGCAGACTCTGTCGCCGCTGTTCAGTATGCTTTTGGCAGTGTCGGCCGGGCGCTCTGGATTACGACATTTGTACTGGTGTGTGGCTTTATGGTGCTGGCACAGTCCAGCTTTAAGCTCAATGCCGATATGGGGTTCCTCACGGCACTGACGATTCTCATCGCGTTGGTGGTGGATTTTCTCTTTTTGCCGCCACTGTTGATGATGTTCGATAAATCTACGATTGAAACACCCGCTAAAACCGCTCAAGGAGTTGAACGATGAATCTGACTAAATACTTTTATCTGCTAATGGCCGTTACTTTGTTAAGTGGCCCGGTAGTGGCTCAGACGCCTGAAGAGCGGGGGCTGGAGATTGCTAAAGAGGTTAAGCTGCGGGATTTTGGCTGGGCCGACATGCAGGCCGAAATGTTAATGGTGTTGCGTAACAAACAGGGCGAAGAGAGTGTTCGGGAGATCCGTATCAAGTCTCTGGAACAAGAGGGTGATGGTGATAAGAGTCTGACGATATTCGATAAACCCCTGGATGTAAAAGGGACTGCATTTCTGAGCTTTTCCCACCCCCTTGAAGCGGATGATCAGTGGCTCTATCTGCCCGCGCTTAAACGGGTGAAGCGGATCTCATCCCGCAACAAGTCCGGCCCGTTTATGGGATCGGAGTTTGCCTACGAGGATCTTTCTTCATTTGAAATCGAAAAGTACAGCTACAAATATATTAAGGATGAACCCTGTGAGGGGGGCACCTGCTTTGTGGTGGAGCAATACCCGGTGGACAAAGATTCCGGTTATACGCGGCGGGTGGCCTGGATCGATCAGGATCATTATCGGGTTTGGAAAGTTGATTTCTATGATCGCAAGAACAGCCTGTTAAAAACCCTTAGTTTCAAAGGTTATCAGCAATATCTGAACAGATACTGGCGAGCGGATCTGCAGCAGATGCAGAATCATCAGAACGGAAAAAGTACCGAGCTGAAATGGTCTGGCTATCAGTTTCAGGCAGGTCTGGATGATTCTGACTTCAACAAGAATACATTGAAACGGGCCCGTTGATATGAACACCAAACTGTTTACAGCGGGGCTGGCAACGCTGCTGTTCAGTGGCGTGACCCTGAGTGATGCCAAAGCAGAAGAGGTTGTTTTCGAATTTAGCGGTAAGTTCTCGGCTGAACTCCAGGGCTATGTTGATGAGGGCCAGTTTGCCGGGCAGCATTATCAGAGCAACGCCTCGCTGGCGCTGGAACCTGAATTGTACTGGGAGTTTAATGGGGGCCGTGACTCAGTTGTCTTTACCCCATTTTACCGGCTGGATCAGCAGGATGATGAGCGCAGCCACGGCGATATCCGCGAGTTGAGCTGGATTCATGTGGGTGATGACTGGGAACTGCGTACCGGTCTGCGCAAAGTGTTCTGGGGCGTTACCGAGTTTAACCATCTGGTCGATGTGATTAACCAGGCCGATGGCATTGAAGACAGTGATGGTGAGGATAAGCTGGGTCAGCCGATGGTCAACCTCTCGCTGGTGCGGGACTGGGGTATCCTCGATCTGTTTGTGCTGCCGGGGTTTCGGGAACGCACCTTTGCCGGAACCGCTGGCCGACTGCGCAGCGGTCTGGTGGTTGATACTGCCAATGCCCGTTATGAATCGGATGCCGGTGATCAGCATATCGATACCGCAGTTCGCTGGAGTCAGAGCTTTGATCTCTATGATGTCGGGCTTTACTGGTTCAGGGGTACCAACCGTGACCCCCGTTTTGAAACCGCTATGAAGAATGGTCTGCCAGTATTAGTCCCTGTGTATGAGCAGATGGACCAGATCGGCTTTGACGGTCAGGCTACCATTGATAGCTGGTTATGGAAACTTGAACTGATCTGGCGGGATCAGGCTGCAGGGCAATACAGCGCGATGCAGGCTGGCGTCGAATACACCTTCTACGGTATCCGCGACAGCAGTGCCGATCTGGGAGTGCTGGCGGAGTTTGGCTGGGATGAACGGGGCGAAAGGGCCGATACGATCTTCCAGAACGATCTGTTTATTGGTAGCCGGATTACGTTGAATGATGCTGCCAGCACTGAGTTTCTTGCAGGGTTGGGTTACGATATCGACTACAGCAGTCGCAGTCTGTTTGTCGAAGCCAGCAGTCGCTTTGGTGAGAGTCTTAAGCTGAGTCTGGATGTCCGGCTGTTTGATTCTGGCAGCAGTCGGGATCTGATGACCAGTATTGAGCAGGATGATCTTATACAGCTGACTGCCGAGTACTATTTCTGAGGTTGCATAGACCGATCACAAAACCGCCTTTCTGGCGGTTTTTTGTCGTCTGGTTTAGGTCGCACTGGAGAGTGCGTTGGCGATACCTGCCGCTTTCAAGGCGTTAGCCTGGGTAGCGTTTTTTACCAAGAGGGCGCCACAAAAGGCCAGGGCGTTAAAAGATACCGAAGCAAAAGATTCGGCACTGCGGGGTACCAGCATCAGCGAGTTGCGACACAGAAGAAGGTTATAGGCTGCCTCTGCCTGCCCTTGTGTGTGACTGATCCGAAGGTAATCCAGCAGTGTCAGATAACGACGGTACAACCACAGTGATCCGGCTTCAATATCCTCCGTTATATCTGTCGGCAGTTGAATCCCTGCCTGATTGAAGGGGAGATGCGGGTTGGACTCCGGTTGCTCAGAAAAACGATTTAGTTGCTCTGCGAGGGGCAGGTCAGAGGGGGTAATGGGTATTAGCTGCAGGTGTTTATGTGGCTGGCTGGCACCGGCCTCTCGTCCGCCGTTGAAGAAAATAAGACCATCGACCTCACTGAGTCCCAGCAAGGCTGCCTTGAAGTCAGCCGGGCTTAACAGGCTGGTCTGTGGTTCAAACTCACGGGTCACCAGCAACAGATGGTTTTCGATAACATTAAACTTATTTAGCAGGCAGATATGCCCGGCACCGATATCCCCGACATAGAGTTGTGGGTCATAGGGTTTAAACGGGTTCGCTGAGTGATTCGCCGCTTGCCTGATGCGTTGGTCATTCTCTTTATAGTGCAGGCTGCTTAAGGTTCTCAGCTGAAAAGTAAAAGGCGCTTCAACGACGGTCTCAATAACGGTGCCGACGGGTAATAATGCACCGCATTTAAGCGCTGACTGAGTGATGCGCTGAGCCTGTTGTAAGAGTGAATCTGACATCGGGTTACGCCGGATATATTACGTTCAGTCAGATTACGTTGTCGGAGGGCTGATGTATAGTGAATACAGTTTTTTCAGCAAGAGTAACAGGATGAAACAGTTATTGCTGGTGGCTCACGCCCCCTCAGATAATACTCGCCGGATGGCCGGGGCTATATTAACCGGCGCGTCCCATCCGGATATTGATGCAGTGCAATGCCGTTGGATCGAGCCTTTGAATGCTACACCGGAAGATCTGCTTGGGTGTGACGGTATCATCCTTGGCACTCCTGAAAACCTCGGCTATATGAGCGGTGCTCTGAAAGATTTTTTCGACCGTTGCTATTACCCGTGCCTCGAACAAAAGCAGGGCTTACCCTGTGCCCTCTATGTTCGTGCAGGCCATGATGGCACTGGGGCCTGCCGGGCAGTTGAAACTATCTGTACCGGTCTGCGCTGGCACTGGATTCAGACGCCATTGGTGTGCCGTGGTGCTTGGCAGGATGACTTTCTGCAGCAGTGCGAGACGCTGGGGGCAACCATGGCCGCAGGTTTGGAAATGGGTATTTATTGATCTGAATGACTGTTTTTCTGGTCTGCAACTCTCCCCCTGTGTTGTGCAATGCACAAGTGAATATTATACTTATGTCTAAATTTTAACCAGTCGGGAGTCCCGCAATGAAGCAATCAGTTTTTACCGGAGTCGAATGTGATGATCGTCGTATCGCCAGCGAACTCCAGGCGATGGGTTACTATGATGAACTCGGCGTTGAGAATAAGTCTTCTTTGAGTAAGGTGATTGAGGCTGTTGGTAACTTCATTACCTGGATGCGCTGGAAAGGTGAGGTGGGTGTCTATGGATGCCGTGTAGGTGCAGATTACGCCCGCTATATGGAAGCGAAAGTTAGCGCATAATCTCCATTTTCTGATGTCAGGAAAGCCCGCTCAGTTGAGCGGGCTTTTTTTTGATTTTTTTATTTTCTGAGAAAAATTCGTATTTTCAAACTTTTGTTTGATTACTGGAATATTTCTCCTATGCTTTTTTTTAACCGTCAGGAACAGACATGCAAAGCAAAGATAACGTTTTGCCCGAATAGTATAAGAATTATATGTATAGCTCTTTCTCTGAATATCCGGGCGGCCAGAATATCACTTTACTCAGGGTGAATTTATCGTGCATCAGGAAAGCTATCTTCAGGACTGCTACCAGGTAAGGGTTCTCGGTGTGGGTAATGCCGACGTTTTGTCCATAGGGCGTTTTCATCAGCGTCTTGGGCTAAGCCGACAGGACTGTATACGCCGAATTCTGACGGCCCCTTCAATTTTACAGAACAGGCTGGATATTCACTCCGCAGAGGCGATGGTAAATGTACTTAAAAGTGCAGATCTGCCCTGTGACCTTGTACCTCAAAGTGACCAGATAATTACTTCGCAGGAACGCTATGAGATAGCAGTTTATATTACTGACTTTACCCATATCACCCCGTTTATAACCGATCTGGCATTGTTTACCGGGCAGAGTAGCGAAGAGCTGCTGCGTTGCCTTGCTAAGACCCCGGCCATTATTCTCGGTAATCTCTCTGAAAGCGTTGCGGAAGAACTGATAGGCCGGTTTAGCAAACCGGGTATTGAGCTGATCCGATCCTGTAGTGAAACCGCTAAATATACTGTCGTTGCCTATGCTCCGGGTGGTGACCAGACTCTGACCGGATATTACCGGGAGTTTGGTTTACAGCGGGCAGCTGATCAGGGCGAACAGGCCCAGTGCTGGCAGCTAACCGATCTCTCTCTGGGAAAAGCTCATACCCTTTGGCAGCGAGCTAACGAGCTGCATCTGCCGCTGGTGATTCATAACCAGGACTATTTTCGCTTTGATCTGTTGCTCAGATCGGTACCCGAGGATAGGTCTGCTAGGCAAACGATCTCCCGGCTGCTGACAGAATCACTGGGGATACCTGAACATCTGCATCAACGACTTTTTGAACAGCTGCCGATGGTGCTGAAAAGGTGTATCAGGATCAACGATTATGATGAGCTACTAACCGCACTGGCGGCACAGGGGGCCGTGGTCACGGCGGAATGGGTGGGAGGCTTCCGTTTTGACCTGCTGTTTGATACAGGGGAGCAGCTTGTCAGGCTAGAAAAACTGTGCGCCGCGATCATGGGACGGCCTCTTAAGTTTACTGAAGCAGGGACAGGCTGGTCGGTGAAGGCCGATGCTAATCTGCATCAGGGGTTGTGGATTCAGTACGAAGCAGCCCAGTCAGGTATTCATTGCCGACTGATGAGAAGTGAACATGAGTAACTCAGAGATCCCCAGAGTCAAACTTGATGCCGTTCTTGAGCAGGTGGGCAAAAGCCTGCGTCAACAAAAGTATGAAGCGGCTCTGCTGGTGCTGCAAAAGCTGTTGCAGGCCGGTATGGCCCAGCAGTTTCCCCTGTTACTGCAGCGCTATATTTCAGAGTTGGTGTTTGAGTGTCTGGAGCTGGCGGGAGAGGATCAGGCGGCGCTGGAATACTGTGAACGGGCGATAGCTGAGTATGAAGAGACGCGGGATTGTGCGTCTGCAGCGGTAGCCAATGATCTTGCACTGCTCAGGTTTCGCAGAATCTGCCTGTTGGTTAAGCTGGATCAGCATCTGCAAGCCCGAAATGCCGTAGATGCGTTCCAACACACCCGTTCACTTCAGGACAAAATCCGATATCACAAACTCTTTACACGTATTCTGAAATACTCCAAAGCAACAAAAAATCAGCTGTTGAGAGAGCAGAAGCAGATGGGTTCGTTTCAGTTGTCACAACAATTAATCGTGTCAGGTTAATTCAGCGAGGTCAGGGAGATGAATTTTGATAATCAGGTAGCCGGAATGACGCCGGGGCAGGCACTGATGGATGTGCCCATCCCCAAGCTAATAGAAAACACCGCCAAGGCGATCGCCGCCGCCCAGTATGAGCTGGATTCCACCTCTGTACGTGCAGCGACGATGCTGAGTGAAACCCGGATCAGTTTTAATGATGTTGATGGCACTTCCCGCGAACGCAGCTTGCTGGAATTAGGCTTTATCCCTCAGTTTTATCATTTCAAAGAAACCGAGATGGAGTTTAAGGTGACCATCTCTGTACGGGTGGAGTCGGGGATAGATTTTGGTGTTGAAGCGGGGCTGGGTTCTACCGAAAGTGCGGGCTTACCCGTGGCATTCGCCGGGACTATCTCCTTCGATCTGCATCATAAATATGAGTTCGATATGGAGGCAGTTTCACGGATAAAAACCACCATGAAATCGGTTCCGCCCCCTCAGGCGTTTCTTGATGCTATCCGTAACCATGCCGCCTCGGGTGGGGGATCAATCACTGCGCCTGATGGCCCGGCACCAACGCCAGATCCAGTTGAGCCTGCACCTGCAGACCCTGCCGATCCGGCACCGGCAGATCCCGCTGATCCGGCAGATCCAACCCCGGCAGATCCAGGTTGATAGAGGATTGATCTATGTCCAATAGCAAAGTGATGGCCTCGCTGGAAAAGTCCCCGCTTCCGGGACTTCTGACACAGTTAGGTACAGCAATCGCCTCTGCCCAGAGGGAGCTGGACAACAATTCGATCCGCATGGCGATGCAGTTGGGCGATGCGCAAGAGCACGGTGTCGATATCGGCGATGGCGAGAAGGTTTCTTTGATATCGCTGGGGTTTGCCCCGGTGTTTTATCATTTCAATGAAGCCACCATTGATATCAGAGTGTCACTGTCAACATCGACCACAACCGAAACAAAATTTGGCACCTCAGCCACCGTTGGCGGTGCGTATTATTTTGTGATGTTTGCGGCAACCGTGAGCGCCGAGTTCAGCAATAAATACAGTTTTTCGTCCGAGGCCAGCAGTTCTATTACTGCGCGGATCTCGTCAATTCCACCGCCTAATGCCTTTCAGAACTGGATCGCCAGCAGGCAGCAGGCTGCTCAGCCCACTGATACCGAATAAAGATGATCTAACCGCTACAGGTTAGCAAGGAGAGAGCTATGTCGATCGGTCAGGAACTACTCAATGTCCCAATGGGGGAGATGATCAGAGAGATGGCATTTGCGATTGCAGATGCCCAGTATGAACTGGATGAGGCCAGTATTCGTGTTGCCCAGATGATGGGAGGGCGGGTGCCGATTCTGAATGAGGCCGGCGCGGTCACTGGCACCGAAGATACCCGGGTCTATTTTGGTACGGATGAGGATAACAAAGCGCAGAAGGTCAGTATGTTGGAGCTGGGCTTTTCGCCAACTTTTTATCAGTTCACCAACAATATTATCGAAGTCAAAATCGCGATTAAAATTGTTCGTGAAAGCTCTTATACACGCAATACCAAAACCACAGGAACCAGTCGCAGTAAGCCCGCTTTTGGTGGTTTTTTTGGTGGCAGCTCAAAGCTGAGAACCACCACCGTGGATGCAACTTACTCCAGTAAATACAGTTATAGCGCAGAAGGGGCGAGTCTGTTGCGTTGCAATCTGGTGCCTATTCCACCACCCGCCATTTTTGAAGAGCGGGTAAGAGACCTGTTTGAGACGGATGAAGAAGCTGATGGTTAATCACGCAATCTGAAGGAGAGCAATTATGGCCAGACCAAGTATCGGACGTGAACTGAGCGATGTCCCCTTTGGCGAGATGATCACCAGCATGGGGCTTGCGATTGCAGAAGCGCAGTATGCGATGGATGAAACCAGTCTCAGACTGGCCCAGATGATGGGCGGCGAGTATGAGGTGCCAGAAGTTGATCCGATTACCGGCGAGATAACCACCGTCACCAAGAAATCGCTGGTTAAGTTTGATGGCGAGGAGATGTCACTGATTGAGCTTGGGTTCACCCCAACCTTCTATCAGTTTACTGAGTCGCTGATTGAGATAAAGGTCTCGATCAGTTTCACTCAGAGTTCGGAGTTTGAACGCAAGTCCTCCACGAAAACCATCAGCGCAATGGCCGGTGGCTTCTTGGGGATGGGGATGGCGCGGGCCAGAACAACCTCGGTCAGCGCTCGCTATGCCAATAAGTTTAACTACAGCGCCGAAGGCTCCAGTCTGATGAGAACTAAGATCTTACCCACCCCGGCCCCCGCGGTGCTGGAGGAGCGGATCCGAGCGATTGTCGAACGGAATAAGCCTGCAGCTGCGGATGGCTGATAGCTGTATTTTTAGGGAATAGTCCGATGGCAACTGAGTATCTTGACTGGACCTCTCTCGAAGCAGCAGACGAACCGGCTGAGGGTCAACCGTCGCCAGAGCTATTCTGGAAGGATAACGGGGCATCTGGAGCGCCCCGGCAGCGTTCCTTAACCGACCTGCTGGAGATGGACGATGTTCCGGACGAATTAAAGCAGCTGGTCAATCGTCAGCGGATGCTGGAGCAACAGCTGGATGAGTTGACAGGAAGCGCTCCGGTGCCGGACTGGAATGAACAGCGTTTTCCTATGCCTCAGCATACGGCTGAATCCCGACTGGCAGATAAACACAAAGCTCAGCGCCGGGAGCAATACCGCAGCCAGGTCAGACAGCAGCTCAATCTAAGACAGCTATCCCGCCTGCAGCTTGAGCGGGGATTGGCGGAAGCAGAGTTGGCCCGGCATGAAAAGTTAAGACAGAAAAAAAGTCAGGCATTGCAGTTGCAGCAGCGCCTGAATCGACTGGAGTTGGAAAAGCAGCGAGAGCTGCGGCATAAGGCGCAGATCAGGCTAAAAGAGCTGCAACGACAGATGGAGCATAACTATCAGCGTCAACAACAGATTCTAAGCCGTATGTTGCACCAGCGTCAGGAGAAACAACAGGCAATTGAACGGGATCTCGGTAAAAGGCAACGGCTGCAACAACTCAGTCAGGCACAACGGCAGGAGCAGCAGAGATGGCAGGAGCTGCGAGAGCGACAGCGGCTGAGACAGGAAAGTGCTCGTATAGAAGCACGTCTGCAAGCGGGGCAGCAGGACGATATGCTTGACGAGCTTATTCGTCGTACCGAGGCGAAGCGTGAAGAGCGTCAGGCTGAATCCTCCCGTCAACGGCAAGCGCTGCGGTCTGAAGAGAGAAGAAAGGCTGCGAAACAGGAAAGAATGCAATTTTTCAGTTGATCAGAACCTGGAGAGATTTGAATGGATGATGTAGCGAAAGGGCAAAATCTGGATGATTTTCTGATTAACCTGGCGGATGGGCTAAGCAGGGCTCAAAGCCGGTTGAACCGATATCCGGTGATGAATGCGGTGGGCCAGCAAAGCATGGTTTATCACATTCCCCGGCTGGAGTTTGAGCTCAAGCTGCAGATGACAGCGGCAGAGACTCCAGCATCATCCGGGTCTGGTGGGCGTTTGCCATTACAGAAAAAGTCCCGGGTGCAGTTCTTGCCGGTGAAAGCATCACAGCATCAGAGCAGCAGTTCTGCCACCAGTATTATCAAAGGGGTGTTTGTTGCAACACCGCTGGATGCAACTGTGTCACAGGTACGGTTAAGCCTTAGTGTCGAGAAGAAGGCCGCCCGTAAAGCTCAGGTGAATGTTGCTGTAATTGCGGCGCCGGGAAGGTCAGTGCAGGGGGCGACGGTGGAGTTGAACATTGATCGCGAACTGTCTGAACGTCTCAATAAAACCCCATTGAAACCCTCAACCCGACTGGAGCAGGCTTCTTTGATACTGAACCAGGAGAGTGTCGCCTCTGCGGGTCTGATCATCGCAAATCAGGAACCGGAAGGGCAGATTATCGCACTGATTGCCGACCTGTTTGGTCAGACTCAGACACTTTTATACCGCTTTGAGCAAGGATGATGAGTGATGGCGACTAATATCAAAGCCGTATTACGGGATAGTAATGATAAAGCGTTAGCCAGCACCGATGCGCAGGTGTTTTTTTATACCCTGAGTGGTGCTACTAAGATGATTGCATCGGGGCGCAGTGGTGCAAACGGTGCGTTGAGTCTGGCGACGAATACTGTATTCAGCGGCTTTCTGCCCAGAGTTCTGTTAAAGGTAAAGCTGAATAATAAGTGGGTCAACGCCAGTAATACTCCGAAATCTTACAGCCAGGCCAGCATCGATTTTGGCATCGTCAAGCTGAGTGCTGAGCCGGTGCTGACGCTGGCGACTACCACGCTGCATACTATTCCGGTGATCACTGCCGGGAGTGATGCTGTCAGTACTGCTGACACAAACAAACTGAAGTTATTAGAAAGAAAAAATCTCCAGCTCACGAATGAAACTAAAACACTTTCGGAACAGCTGAAGAGTAAAGAGCTGGCGCGTAAAACATTAGAGACAGAGTTGCAAAGCCGGCCAACGCTGCAGATGCTGAATGCTGAGAAGTCTGAGGTGAGCAGCTTAAAGTCACAGATTAAAGCCAGGGATGATCGAATAACGCTGTTAGAACGGGGGAATGGACAACTCGGAGAGATCAGTCGCCAGCTGGAGGTGAAAGAGCAGCAGCGCAAACTACTTGAAGTTGAACTGAATAAAAGGCCGACAGTTGAAGCCCTGAACATACAGAAAAACCTGGTTGCAGACCTGAAAAGTCAGTTGAAATTAAAAGATAATCGCATCGGTGAGCTCGAAGGTCTGGTTAGCAGCGGAGGGATTGCTGTGCCTATCAAATCAACAACAGTTAAGAGCGAAGATCTTATCTTTTCTACATCCGAAGCGATATCCCGGGCCAGCACTAAACTGGCGCAACAGGGGGGATACCGAATCAGTAAGGCCAGTGTTGATCTCAAGGTTATTGCCGCCGCTAACCAAACAGATCTGATGCTGTTTGAAACGGCGGATGATCTGGCCCGTATCCCTTCAAACTGCTTTGGTAATCTCCGTTTTGATATTGATTTGACGGATACGGGGGAGAGTTCTGAGAGTGTGGCCGTTGATCTTAAAATGCCTGATGTTACCGGGTATACCCGACAGCTGGCTGGGCGCAAACTGGATGGACTTCAAGATCAGTTGTACTGGTATGAACAGCAACTGACCGATAAAGACTCGTTCTCCGCCGGTCAGATTATCAGTCAGCATCCTAAAGCGAATACCTCATTACAGCCTGATACTCAGATCATTCTGATTGTCGGTATCTGAGCATCAAGGAGACGGTTATGGCAGAAAATCCATTTACAAAAGTCCTGGCCACGCCACTGGGGGACATGATTGCTGAGTTGGGGATCGGTGTTGCTCAGGCGCAGTATGCCATTGATGCAAAAACTATTGAGAATCTTAAGCAGATTTACAGCCTTGATGATGAGATTTTGCAAGAGATGCGCCGTATCGGCTATCGGCCCACCTGGTATGTGATACCGGAAGCGGAAGCTGAGATCAGTATGGCACTCACGGTAGAGCAATCGATCGGCAGTGATCGGAAGGTTAAAACAGAGATCAGAGGAACCTCGGTCGATGCTTCTTATCAGAATCAGTATGACTTCAAAATAGAGGGCGCCAGTAAACTTAAACTGACCTTCAGGCCCGTGCCTGCACCACTTGAAATCGACAACCTGCAGGTCGTTCCTCTGCTTTCAGGTATTCCACTGGGTGAGGCGAAAGAGTTACTGGAGAGAATCGGAATCGAGTTTAAGGTCTCACCTGCAAATGCTAAAGACAGTGATGTTGTCGCGTCGACAACACCCACGGCGGGGGCATTTATTGACGCAGGCAAAGCGATAACCGTGACGTTATAAGGTCTGGTTTATCAACGTCTGATGACGTGTGTTATGAGGAGTCTGTCATGAGCAGTGGTGGTCAAAGAATCGAATCGTTGTTAAGGCGAATTTCACAGCAGCAGAATGCTCCGGCGGGTGAGTTATTTAGTCTGCAAAATCCCATTGCCGGGGGCTTGGGGCGGGTGAGTTCTGTCAGCCTGATTAATAACAGCAGGCCCAACCAGCAAGGCTTCAATAGTCTGATTTCGTCATTGAGAATGTTGCATCAGCAGCCGGGGATGAATAGCGAGCGGTTGCAGCAGAATCTCGATTTGCAGTCTCTCTGGCCCGACCCAGAGAGCATTCCGATGCCGCCTGTAGACAGCCGTTTTGATGCACCACCTGATCCGTCTGAAGATGATGAGCCCGATTGAAAGCTGCTTTTTACCTCAGGCTCTGATGAAAAGAGAAATGGTTTAACCGTCCGGGGAGAAACCGATGTGCAACGATGTCTGTGAAGTAACGAATCCGGGTGCTGATGTCAGTGAAGGGTTCGCCTGTATCAGTGATGCAGTAAATTATTCCGAGATCTACAACCAGCAGATTGATGATGTGCGCAATGCCGAACGCAATGAGCGTACCCGCATAGCCGGAGTGTTTCTCTACCGCATCGCTAACTTCAACTACCCTCTGGTGCGCATCGAACTGGATAGCTACAGCCAGGAATATGGTCGCACCACTATCGGTGAACTGGCGCAGGTGCTGCATCTTGAGCGCAGTACGCTGTTTAATCGTATTCTGGACTGGCATGCGGGGCCTAATGGCCATGTCAGAGAATCGCTCTATCGGCGTTATGTGGGCGGTGATGCAACCTCGGTAGAGGACCAGGTTGCCGCCTTACAGGCGATTAAAAATGGCGATTCCGCTGCAGGCACTCCCGCCTATCACCGTTGGCGTTTGCCCACAGGCAGAAACTATCGCCTGATACTGCCAAGAACCGAAGCGTTAGAACAGGAGGTCGCTCTCAATCGTACCGCTCTGGTGTCAGCTGATATGCAGCAACTCAGCTCACTGCTGTCTGCCGAAGTGGATGATGCCATGGCAAAAGCAAACCGGGTTGCTGATTGCCAGCAACGGCTCGGACGTATTCTGCAGCCCTATCAGCAAGAACTGGGGACGCTTGAACTACTAATGGAGTTTATTGATATTGCGGAGGTGTTTCCTGAGTCGGCTTACTCGACATCTGAACAGCGTACAATAGACAACCTGCAAAGTAAGCTCAATAGTCTCAAAGCCCATGCTAATAGAACACTGGGGCGTGAGCCGACCCGGGAAGCCAGCAGACTGCAACAGGCTATCCGTCGGGATACTGACAGCTTATATGGTATGTTGGAGGGAAGCAGCCGTCTTAACGAGTTACTGGCGCAGGCCTGTGATAGTGACGCGCTGATTACCAGCAGTTTTATGCACGGCATTTACAGCAAGCTGGGAGCCTGTTACCGGGTAATCATGACCAGTAATCATGCTGAAGCATTGATCACTAACCGCCTGCAACCCGCATTGGAGATGATTGTCAGCGGAGAGTGGCGTAGCTTTGCCAACCCCTCTTGTCTGGCAACCGTGGCGGCGAAGATCAGCGTTGTCCCCACCATCGTCGGAAATCTCCCGGGGCCGCCTTCGCTATTGATGGTGGTAATGGAAGCGGCAATGCCAAGAATGATCCAGATAGCATCCCAGGACCCAGCTACGGGCCGGATCTTACGCGACCTCACTGTTCAGGTAACCGCTAAGCTGATCGGTCTGACTGATGCTAATAAAGGCGAATTTATCCGCCGCCTCAGCTCCTCTGATCCAGAGGAGGTGCTTGGTGTCAGGGGCTGGAGTCGCAGAATTGTTAATTCCGAAGTGATCAGCAGTCCGGGCTGGGGCCTGTTTATGTCGATGATTACCGGCATTCTGTTTCTCAATGCTTTTGTTGGTGCACTAACCAGTACCACCGACAGCATGATCACCCGGGTGCGCTTATGGGGGGATACTATTGCTCAGTTTTCCGGTTTTGCCAATTCGCTGATTCAGGCGCTGCAACGGTTTAAATATGTGCGGCAGAGTGTTATCGGCAGTGGTTCTGCAGGGGCGGCCACCGCTGCCCGGGTTTTAGGAATTATTGGTTCTCTGGCGGCCATCGCCTCCAGTAGTGCGATGTTGGCGGAGGAGTATCGTACCCGGGATTATGCGGGTATGACTGTTGCCAGCTTTGGACTGGCTAGCGGCGTACTTAGTCTGGCTGGATTTATGTTGTGGATGTCAGCGGGAACCATTGAGGTTCCGCCCCTGGCGGCGGTACTGTTTGTGGCCGCGCTAATTGCCGGTCTGGTTGGCGCAATCATCAGTTTCTTTACCTCCGACTCCAATAGCGAGGCGCTGGTGGAGGGGCTGGTAGAACATCTTGGCAGTGCTGATCTGTTCTCTCGTCAGTTACGCAACGACTCGCGACTCAACAGCTATTTTGAAGACGTCAGGCACTATCATCACACCGCTGAAGTTAAAGATTTGCGCAGCAGTGCAAGAGAGGCACTGAACTATCTGTTTGGTCTGGATCAGATCACTGATCGGGAGAAAAAGGCGCAGACGGAGGAGCTGATTGATTCACTGATTGCCTGAGCGGGTGCTTCAGCATCTGCGTTTAAGCTGTTGCAGCAGTACACCACCGATAATCAGGCCCAGTCCAACGATTGTCGAAATCATTACCGGTTCGTCAGCGATGGTTGCCAGCAACAGTAGCGACAGAGGAGGAGAGAGGTAGACCAGGTTACTCAGTTGGGCGGTGTTATCGGCCATACGCATCGCTTGCATCCACAGCAGGAAGGCAAAGCCCATCTCAAAGGTGCCGATATAGATGCCGCCAGCAACCGCCTGCCAGGGGATCGCCGTCAGGTATCCCTGTAGCAGCATCAGTACGCTGAGAATCGGTAAACTCAGACCGAAACAGAGCAGCAGAGAGACGACTGCGTCCTGTGGTTTGCGGGTATTAAGAATCCAGTAGCCCGCAAAAAATAGCGAACTGCTGAGCGCCAGAGCAACACCCAGCGGGTTTTTGAAATCCAGCGCCAGCAAATTGCCCTGAGTGGCGATAACCACCACGCCACCATATGCCAGCAAGATGCTGATGAGGTTTTTAAGGGTGAATTTCTGGCCGAGAAAGGGTACCGCCAGAATGCTCAGCACCACTGCCCAGGTGTAGTTCAGAGCCTGTGCTTGCTGAGCAGGCAAGCGATCATAGGCGGCAAACAGAATCAGGTAGTAGAGTGTTGGGTTAAGCAGTGCCAGCAGTAAAAAATAGCCCGGCGACTCTCGCAGATACTGGCGGGCCAGAGCGGTTTTTTTCTGCCAGATGGTCGCTGCGCAAAGGATGACAAAGGTGGTGGCCACGGCAATCCAGAGCATTTGTAATGGGCTGATAAGCGCCAGGGTCAGCTTAAATGCAGTGGCAACAGTAGACCACATCAGCACCACAGAGAGTGCCAGAATCAGAGATGTCCGGTTCATGGGCTGTTCTCAGCGGTCATTCAGAGCAGTGTGGATTCGATATCCTTAACATCTTCCATCACCACAAAGGTGCTGGTTTGAGTAACATAGGGCAGTGAAGATATCTTCTCTCCCAGCACTTCACGGTAGGACTCCATTCCGGTCGTGCGAACCTTCAGCAGATAGTCAAAATTAGCGGCGATCATATGACACTGTTCGATCTCCGGGATCTCTCTGACCGCAGTGTTGAATGCCAGCAGTGCTTTGGTTTTGGTGTCACTCAGGGTTACCTGAACGAAAGCGACATGTTTGGTTCCCAGCTTCTTCTGATCGACTAAAGCGATATAGCCGAGAATGTAGCCCTGTTCTTCCAGACGTTTCATACGGATCTGGCAGGGGGTTTTTGACAGACCAACCCGTGAGGCCAGTTCTGTCACAGTGATACGGGCATTTTTCTGCAGTTCACGCAGAATCGCCATATCCAGTTTATCCAGCTTATCCAAATTATCCATATGATTTCGCAGTTCTGGTTGTTCGTGTTTTTATTTGATCTTTATGGGAAGGATACGGCTATAAAAAACAAAAATACAGTGAAAAAGACTTCTATACTTTCCCTATACTTTGTCATTAACTAATGCATCGTGGTTTTTATCCTATCATTACTGTGGTGGAAAAAGACCGGGATGTCAGCGCCAACATCTCTGTTTTTTGGGACGTTGTATGAGCCGATACAGGGAATAATAACAATCCGGTATATACCGGGCGTAGCGAGTGCTATCTGGAGTCTAGACAAAATGCATGATTTAGTGGGCCTGAACAAATCACAGATTATCGATCTGCTCAGTGAAAAGCTTTGTGCTCAGGTGAACAGTAGTTTGCAAGCATCGATGCAACTGTTTACCCAAAAGTTTTTCAGTGTTGCAGCACCGGAAGAGTTACAAAGCCGTACACTGGAGTATCTCTGTTCTTCGGCGCTGTCATACTGGCAGCTGATGCAGGACTACCAGGGGCCTGCCCCGGACGTGAGGGTGTTCAACCCTGATCATGAGCAGCATGGCTGGCACTCCAAACATACCGTCATTCAGATTCATAACGTTGATGTGCCTTTTTTGGTTGACTCCGTGAGGATGGAACTCAATCGTCGAGAGTTGGCGATACTCGGTATTAACAACTGTGTACTGGCCTGCGAACGCACTCAGAACCATAAGCTGCAAAGTCTTAAATCTGCCCGTGAGCGGGATGAAAACTCACGGGTTGAGTCGCTGATCTACCTGGAGATAGAGCGTCATTCAGATCAGTCCACTCTCGATGGCATACGTGACAGTCTGTTAAAAGTACTCAGTGATGTGAAAGCCGTTGTTGATGATTTTCTGCCTATTAAAGAAAAGGGGCAGGATCTCAAAGAGGAGCTGCGGCTGCGCGATGCCAACAGCCCGGAGATTAAAGAGAGCCGTAAGCTGCTTGACTGGTTAATGGATGAAAACTTTATCTTTCAGGGGTATGAAGAGGTTGCTGTCCGTCAGGAAAAGGGCAAAGTTTTTGCTGACACGGTGCCGGGCTCGCAGCTGGGTACTCAGCGTAATACGCCTGAGACCAAAGAGCTGAGCCAGCTGGAGCAGCAGTTTGTGCTGGCTGAGAAACTGGTAATGTTCAGCAAGGATGTGATGCGTTCCACTGTGCACCGGCCGGTTTACCGTGATTTGATAATTATCAAGCGCTTTGATGAACAGGGACGGGTGTGTGGCGAGTGCCGTTTCTACGGTCTGTATACCTCATCCGTATTTATCACTAACCCGCTACGTATTCCCGTGGTGCGGCTGAAACTGATCAGTATTCTATCTGATTGTGGTTTTGAACCCGGTGGCCACAGTCATAAAGCGCTGGTGCAGATTCTCACCGATATGCCCCGTGAAGAGTTGATTCTGGCGAAAACCAGCGACCTGAAACAGACCAGCTTCGGTATCTTTAATATGCAGGAGCGTCGACGCGCCTGTCTGTTTGTGCGCCAGGATACCAGTAAGCGATTCTATTCCTGTCTGTATTATATTCCCCGTGACCTGTACACCACTAAATTACGTAATTCGGTGTTAAGTCTGCTGTACAAAGGTTTGCACGGGCGGGATTATGAGGCTAATTCACAGATCTCTGAGTCGGTTCTGTCCCGCACCCATTTTGTTATCTATGCTGATCCGGATCATCAGGTTGAGGTGGATCTTGCCGCGATTGAGGCCCGGATTCTGGAGATCTCCCGTTCCTGGGATGACGATCTGAATGTTAATCTGATCGAAACCTATGGTGAAGAGAAGGGCAGCCGCTTCGTCAACCGTTTCAGCGGAGGCTTCAGTTCGGCCTATAAAGAGAACTTTTCTACCGGCAACGGTGTGTATGATCTGCAGCACATCTCTTATCTGCAGTCTGCCGATGCGATTGCGATGAGCTTTTACCGCTCATTTGAAGAGTCTGACGGTATTCTTAAGTTTAAGCTGTTCAGTGTTGATCATCCGCTGGTGCTTTCTGAGGTCATTCCGTTACTGGAGAATCTGGGGCTGAAAGTACTCAGTGAGCATCCCTATGTGGTTACAGACCGGGATGGCAAACAGTACTGGATCAGTGATTTCCGGGTCAGCTATGGTCAGCAGGCGGTGGTTGATCTGGATAAGGTTAAAGTGATTCTGCAGGAAGCTTTTGCTAAAGTCTGGGATGGTCAGGCTGACAGTGATGAGTTTAACCGTCTGGTTATTTCCGGTGGTCTTAACTGGCGTGAAGTGGCCATGCTGCGAGCGTTTGGACGGTACATCAAACAGCTTCGTTTCGGCTTCTCCCAGCCGTTTATGGCCGATGTGCTGACGCGTAATGTCGAGATTGCCCGCCAGCTGGTCGAGCTGTTCCGCTGTCGTTTTCAGCCAGGTAAACAGGATGCCGCACAGGAAGCTGCGATTGAACAGAGCATTCTCACTGCTTTGGATGGCGTGAACAGTCTCGATGATGACAAGATATTAAGACGCTTTATGGTGGTGATTAAAGCCACCCTGCGAACTAACTTTTATCAGCAGAAGGACGGTGTTGATAAAGCCTACTTCTCATTTAAGATCGATTCCCAGTCGATTCCTGATATCCCGCAACCGAAACCCAAGTTTGAAGTGTTTATCTATTCGCCGCGAATTGAGGGTGTGCATCTTCGGGTTGGTAAAGTTGCTCGCGGCGGTCTGCGCTGGTCCGACCGGATGGAGGATTACCGTACCGAAGTGCTGGGCCTTGTAAAAGCACAGCAGGTGAAAAACTCGGTGATCGTGCCAATGGGGGCGAAGGGCTGTTTTATCTGTAAACGGATGCCGGAAACCGCCGACCGTGAAGTGATTCAGGCCGAGGGCATTGAGTGTTACAAAACCTATATTCGGGGTCTGCTGGATATCACCGATAACCTGGTGGCCGGTGAGGTGGTTCACCCTGAATCAGTGGTGCGCCATGATGAGGATGACCCTTACCTGGTGGTTGCTGCGGATAAAGGTACCGCGACCTTCTCTGATATCGCCAACTCCATCTCTGAAGAGTATGGCTTCTGGCTCGGCGATGCGTTCGCTTCAGGCGGAAGTCAGGGTTATGACCACAAAGGTATGGGGATTACTGCCCGTGGCGCATGGGAGTCGGTTAAGCTTCATTTCCGTGAGAAGGGGATCAACACCCAGGAAGAGCCGTTTACGGTTGTCGGTATCGGTGATATGGCGGGTGACGTATTCGGTAATGGCATGTTGCTGTCCGAGACTATCAGCCTGGTGGCAGCGTTTAACCACATGCATATCTTTATCGACCCTGATCCGGATGTTGCCAGTGCATTCGCTGAGCGTAAACGGATGTTTGCGCTGCCGCGCTCCAGCTGGGCCGATTACAACAGCAAACTGATTAGTCAGGGCGGCGGCATTTTTAACCGTTCAGCCAAATGGATCGATATCTCGCCACAGATGAAAGCCCGGTTTGATATCGCCGCAGACCGTCTGGCGCCCACCGATCTGATTAATGCGCTGCTCAAAGCGCCAGTAGATATGCTCTGGAACGGTGGTATCGGTACCTATGTGAAAGCAACCCAGGAAACCCATGCCGATGTGGGTGATAAGGCCAATGATGGTCTGCGGGTGAATGGCTGTGAGCTACGATGCAAAGTGCTGGGTGAGGGGGGTAACCTGGGCTTTACTCAGCTGGGACGGATTGAGTTTGCGCTGAAGGGTGGCTCGTCCAACACTGACTTTATTGATAATGCTGGTGGCGTTGACTGTTCTGACCATGAAGTGAATATTAAGATTCTGCTGAATGAACTGGTCAGTCAGGGGGATATGACCATGAAACAGCGTAATCAGCTGTTACGTGAGATGACCGATGATGTAGCCGAGCTGGTGCTGAAAAACAACTATCGTCAGGCTCAGGCACTGAATATCGCTGAGGCATTCTCTCAGGAAGCCCTTGATGACTATATTCGCTTGATCAAGAGTCTGGAGCGTGAAGGCAAACTGAATCCGGAACTCGAATTCCTGCCAACCGAAAAACAGCTGATACAGCGTCGCGAAAAAGGGCTGGGGCTGACCCGGCCTGAGTTGTCCGTGCTGATCTGTTATGCCCGGATTGAGTTGAAACAGGCGTTGATTAACTCCTGGATCACTGAAGATAAAGGCTTTGCCAAAGAGATGGAAACCGCTTTTCCGGCGCGTCTGCTGAAAAAGTTTCCTAAGGCACTGCATAATCACCGACTGCACCGGGAGATTACCGCAACCCAGATCGCTAATGATCTGGTCAACCGGATGGGGATCACCTTTGTAAATAACCTTAGCTCGGCGATCGGTGTTGGTTATGATCAGATCGCGGCAGCCTACATGGTTGCCCGTGAAATCTTTGGTATTGAAGCGCAGTGGAAGCAGATAGAGCAGCTGGATAATAAAGTTCCTGCTGACCTGCAGGTCTCAATGATGAGGGATCTGATTCAGCTGCTTGCCCGGGGTACTCAGTGGTTGTTAAGGCACCATCGTGATGGCCTGGATATGCAGAACTGTCTGGAGGTGTATAAGCCCTCGATTGATCAGGTTGTGGTGTCTGATGAGCAGATTCACAGAGTGATACCGGCGGATCGCCTGGCTGAAAAATATGAGCGCTATGCCACCGCAGGGGTTCCGGGTCAGCTATCCGCGTTCTGTGCTGCCAGTGAAAATATCTATTGGCTGCTGGATGTGATCGATGTTGCCCGCGAAACCAACGAAGATGTTGAACAGGTTGCGATGACTTACTTCGGCGTGGGTACCAGTCTCAACCTGATCTGGCTCGATAAGCAGATTCGTCAGTTTGTTGCGGTGAATCACTGGCAGGCTCTGGCGAAAAATAGCTATCGGATTGAGTTAGATAATCAGCACCGGGCGCTGACGCTGAAAGTATTGCAGTCCGGAGAGCCGGGCAGTAGCGTTGAACAGCGTCTTGAGTGCTGGCAGAAGGATCGGGCGGTGCATCTGGAGCGCTGGCATTACACCCTGCGGGATATTCAGAATACCAAACTGGTTGACTGCTCTATCTTCTCGGTTGCACTGAGTGTGCTGCTTGAACTGAGTTAATGGATGTTGTGAAGGCTGTATTAAGCTAAGCATGGGCACGGACAAACTGCTCTTGTAAAACAGCGGGGTATGAAAGCGGGCCTGACGTATGTCAGTCCCGCTTTTTTTATGTGTATTGCTGAAGGTCTGTTTTCCTATCGATGGTGTACATATATATAGAAATAACTAAATTTAATTTATTAAATAAGCTGATTTTCTTTTTTTGACCGTTAAAGAGGAAAAAAGACTTTTTCTTCTTCTGTAAGCTATACCGCTTGCATGCCTGTTTATCGGTGCTGATGTAGCGGTAGGCAGACTCATTGTTTCAGAGTGTCACTGAGTCAACTTCTGAGCTGGCATAGCGCATTCGTGCAGCTTGAAGTGCGCTGTTTCTGTTGCATATAAAAATACCGGTAGCGATGCCGGCTATAACAATAAGTGAGTCTAGGGGCGATCGACTGTCAGCGGCAGGCCGATTGTCAGCAGATTCCAGAATCGATGGGGTTTTTACGAATGATAATAACACTGACATTTGTTATCTATCTGGTGTTGATGTTGGCGATAGGACTGGTTGCTTACCGCCGCACACAGGATCTTTCAGATTATGTTCTCGGGGGCCGGAATCTCGGTGCATTTCCCAGTGCGTTGAGTGCCGGAGCTTCTGATATGAGTGGCTGGTTGCTGATGGGGTTGCCTGGCTACGCAATGTCTGCTGGTTATGGTTCGTTCTGGCTGGCGGGTGGACTGCTGGTAGGAACCTGGCTGAACTGGCTGGTGGTTGCTCAGCGACTGCGGGTTTACTCTGCTCAGGCGAGTGACTCACTCACGCTGCCAGCTTTTTTTGAGAATCGCTTTAACGATAAAACCCATAGCCTGAGGGTTGTGTCTGCATTCTTTGTTCTGGTTTTCTTCCTGTTTTACACCAGTTCCGGTCTGGTTGCCGGAGGTAAGCTGTTTGAGACAGTTTTCGGTTTTGATTACACCCTTGCGGTCTTAATCGGCGCTCTGGCGGTTATCTCCTATACGTTGTTTGGTGGTTATCTGGCTGTTTGCTGGACCGATGTTGTACAGGGGTTGCTGATGGTGGGCGCATTGCTGTTAGTGCCGTTGATCGCTATCGGTGAGCTGGGTGGTATGAGCCAGACCCTGGCGGCCGTTAATGCTAAGAATCCAGAGTTGCTGAATATGTTTACTGAGGCCGATGGCAGTGCGATTACCCTGATAGGTACTCTGTCTTTGCTGGGCTGGGGACTGGGTTACTTCGGTCAGCCACATATACTGGCGCGCTTTAAAGGTATTTCCAGTAAAGATGCGGTGCCTTCGGCTCGCCGTATCGCCGTTATCTGGTCAGCATTTTCAATGGCGGGGGCTTGTCTGATCGGTCTGGCCGCTATCGGTTATCTGCCTGATGGGCTTGGCGACAACGAAACGGTCTTTATGGTGCTGGTTGATGCACTGTTCCACCCGGTAATTGCCGGTATTCTGCTGGCGGCTATTCTGGCTGCAGTGATGAGCACCGCCGATTCCCAGTTGCTGGTATCCTCATCTGCCCTGGCTGAAGATTTCTATAAAGCGCTGTTTAATAAAGAGGCGTCCCAGGAAAAACTGGTGCAGGTTGGTCGGTTTGCGGTTATTGCTATCGCCGTTATCGCAACCTTCTTTGCTCTGGATAAGGACTCTAAGGTGCTGAGTCTGGTGTCCTATGCCTGGGCTGGTTTTGGTGCAGCCTTTGGTCCGGCTCTGATTCTCTCCCTCTACTGGAAACGGATGAACACTGCGGGTGCCCTGGCGGGTATTATCGTTGGTGGCGTGACCGTGGTGGTCTGGAAGCAGTTAAGTGGTGGTTGGTTCGATCTTTACGAGATTATTCCTGGGGTGATCTTTGCGTTTATCGCAATTGTTGTCGCAACGCTGGCAACGCCTGCACCGGCGCGCTCAGTGACTGAACAGTTTGAAACTGTCGAAGCTGAAATAAAAGGCTAAACTTACGCTATACACGTTAAAAGCCCCATTAGGGGCTTTTTTTGTATCAACTGCGCTCTTTTCTGATAAGGGCTGTAAGTCGTAATACCTAAAAATACTGATATAAAATTACTATAATTTTAATTATTTATAGAATATTGTTTTATTTCTCTTATTTTTATAAATCTATAGTGAAATTATCTATATATGTCTGTTTAGAATGAGGTAGATAAATCGTTATTGTAATGACTATGGGTAACTCGCGAACAGTAGAACAAAGCTGTTTAAAGTAGATTTTTTAAGGTGAGACTATGACAAAAACAACTGACCAGTGCCGTACCGAAATACGGGAGCACTACCTTGCGAACGAGACCCAGGTTATCCATGGTCTGATGGCAAATGCACGTATGACCGTAGATGATCGTCAGCAGATCTCTGCGAATGCCGCGCGACTGGTAACGACAGTGCGTCATGACAGTTCGCCTTCAATGATGGAAAAGTTTCTCGGTGAGTACGGCCTGACCACCAAAGAGGGGGTTGCCCTGATGTGTCTGGCTGAAGCACTGCTGCGTGTGCCTGATGCAATGACGATTGATGCCCTGATTGAAGATAAAGTAGCGTCTGGCAACTGGGGCGAACACCTGGGTAAATCTAAATCCTCTCTGGTGAACTCCTCTACCTGGGCGTTGTTGCTGACGGGTAAACTGATTGCGCCAACCGAAGACAAGGGGGTAACACAGACTCTGCGCGGAATGGTGAAGCGTCTGGGAGAGCCCGTGGTGCGCACGGCCGTGGGCCAGGCGATGAAAGAGCTGGGCCGTCAGTTTGTTCTCGGTCGTACGATTGAGGAAGCAACCAAGAATGCCCGTAAACTGGAAAAGCAGGGCTATTCCTACTCTTACGATATGCTGGGTGAAGCGGCCCGTACCGATGCTGATGCGCTGCGCTACCATCAGGCTTACAGTGTTGCGATTGGTAAACTGACACCGGCGTGTATTCACTCTGATATCCGTATGAATCCGGGTATCTCGGTAAAACTGTCTGCCCTGCATGCCCGCTATGAGTTTGGTCAGAAAGAGCGGGTTATGAAAGAGTTGGTTCAGCGGACGACAGCCCTGGCGTTGCAGGCTAAACAGGCCAATATGGGTTTCAATATTGATGCGGAAGAGCAGGACCGTCTGGATCTCTCCCTGGATGTTATCGAAGCGGTTTTGTCCGATGAAGCGCTGGCGGGCTGGGACGGCTTCGGTATTGTAGTGCAGGCGTTTGGCCCACGCGCATCCTTTGTACTGGACTGGCTTTATGCTCTGGCGACCCGACTGGATCGTAAGATCATGGTGCGTCTGGTAAAAGGTGCCTATTGGGATGCTGAGATCAAGCGTTCTCAGGAGCTGGGCCTGGAAGGCTTTCCGGTATTCACCCGTAAGGTGAACTCTGATGTGTCTTATCTGTGCTGCGCTGAAAAACTGCTGGCAATGACCGATCGTATCTACCCGCAGTTTGCCACCCACAACGCCCATTCAGTGTCGGGCATTCTGCATCTGGCGCGTAATCTGGATAACAAACAGTTTGAGTTTCAGCGTCTGCATGGCATGGGTGAATCGTTGCATGACACCGTACTAAAAAACGAAGGTACCCGTTGCCGTATTTATGCGCCTGTCGGTGCTCACCGTGATCTGTTGGCCTACCTGGTTCGTCGTCTGCTGGAGAACGGTGCTAACAGCTCTTTTGTTAACCAGATCGTTGATACCCGGATCAAACCGGAAGATATTGCCCGTGATCCGTTAGCCGCAGTTGAAGCGATGGGCGACAATATCAGCAGTACTGCTATTGCACGTCCGGCGAATCTGTTTGGTGAAAAGCGTAAAAATGCCAAGGGCTGGGATATTGCCGATCCGCTGCAGGTTGCTGATCTTGAAGCGCAGCAGGCCGCGTTTACTAAAGCTCAGTGGACTGCTGCGCCAATTATCGTGGGGAGTTCACAGAGCGATGAAACCGCAGAAATTCACAACCCGGCTATGCCAGGAGACTGTGTCGGCCGGGTGGTGACTGCATCGCCTGAAGATATTGAAACGGCAATTGTTGCTGCACAGCAGGGGTACAGCCGCTGGTCACAAAAAAGTGCGGCTGAGCGGGCAGAGACGCTGCGTAAGTTTGCCGACCTGCTGGAACAGAATGCGCCAGAGCTGTTTACGCTGGCGACCCGTGAAGCGGGTAAAACCCTGCGTGATGCGGTGGGTGAAGTGCGCGAAGCAGTGGATTTTGCCCGTTTCTATGCCAATGAAGCTGAGCGTAATGAGTCAGCCGGTGAAGCGCGTGGTGTTATAACCTGTATCTCGCCGTGGAACTTCCCCCTGGCGATCTTCTCCGGCCAGGTGCTGGCGGCTATCGCTGCAGGTAATGCGGTGCTGGCTAAACCGGCAGATCAGACGCCTCTGATTGCTGCCCGTGCGGTTGCACTGATGCATGCAGCGGGGATTCCTGCAGATGTGATCCAGCTGCTGCCGGGTAGTGGTGTGGCCGTGGGCGCACCGCTGACCTCTGATAGTCGTATCGCCGGTGTTTGCTTTACCGGGTCTACGGTGACAGCGCAGCGGATCAACCGGGTGATGGCTGAAAATATGGCACCTGATGCACCGCTGGTGGCTGAAACTGGTGGTATGAATGCGATGATTGTTGATTCCACTGCCCTGCCTGAGCAGGTGGTGCGTGATGTTCTGGCATCCTCTTTTCAGAGTGCCGGTCAGCGCTGTTCTGCGCTGCGGGTTCTTTATCTGCAAAAAGATATTGCTGATAACCTGTTGGAGATGCTGTTCGGGGCGATGGATGAGTTACGCCTGGGTAACCCTGCGTTGCTGAGCACGGATGTGGGCCCGGTTATTGATGAGGCGGCAAAAGCTAAGATCGAAGCGCACTGTGCCAAATATGCAGCTAAAGGTCTGTTATTGAAGTCTCTGGTTGCTCCTGAAGAGGGGCTGTTTGTTGCGCCTACTGTGATTAAGCTGGACAGTATTGCTGAACTGGAAGAGGAGATCTTCGGACCGGTTTTGCATGTGGTGACCTTCGAGGCGGGTAATATCAACAAAGTGGTTGATGCGATCAATGCGACCGGTTATGGCCTGACCTTTGGTCTGCATACCCGGGTTGATACACGGGTTGCCCAGATCTGTAACCGTATCAAAGTGGGTAATATCTATGTTAACCGCAACCAGATCGGTGCGATTGTCGGCTCCCAGCCATTTGGGGGTGAAGGTTTGTCGGGTACTGGTCCTAAAGCCGGTGGTCCTGAGTATGTGAAGCGCTTTATGCAGCTTGAATCCAGTCAGTCAGTCACGTCTGATCTGATTGCCGCTGTTGGAAACAGAGCACTGCAACAGGCGATTGATGGTCTGAATAACAGCAAATGGGCAACCGATAACAGCAAGCTTGAAAAGCTGCAAAAGCTGTTTACAGCAACTGACATTGATTTCTCTACATTGCAGCATGATGCGCAGCCAATGCCGGGACCTACCGGTGAATTGAACCTGCTCTCCACCCATGCCCGGGGTACGGTTCTCTGTCTGGGACCTGATCTGACCACTGCACTGCGTCATGCGGTGTTGGCACTGTCTCAGGGCAATGCCGTGGTTGTGGTAGCGCCTGGTGCCGAAGCAGAGTGTCAGGCTGCTATTGCTGAAGGCTTGCCGGTTAAGGCGGTCAGTGGATTGTTGCAGCCAGAGGCGTTGACTAAAGCTACTGGTTTTGCCGCAGTGGCCAGTTGTGCCGAACCGGCTATTTTGCAGTCTTACCGGGTTGCACTGGCGTCTCGTGAAGGGGGCCTGTTGCCGCTGATTACTGAGCGCAATGCGGCGGAGCGGTTTACTCTTGAACGTCACCTCTGCATCGATACGACAGCCGCCGGGGGCAACGCCAGCCTGATCGCTGCATCTGAGTAACACCCGGTTGCTCAGGTTAGCTCTCAGTAAGGTAGTGCTGTTTGCTTCACCCTGATGCTTCACCTCTGCAATCCTTTCTCCGCGGGATTGTGTATCTGTCGGCATAGTGTAAGTCTCTATATCCGACATTTTCAGACCCTCCCTGCGGAGGGTTTTTTTTATCTTTAGCTTATGAGTAGATGACTTAAAGACGCTGTCTGATTAGGATAGAATGTTTTCTTTATGCTGAGCCGCAGGGAAGCTGATGATAGCTGTCAGTAGGGTGACCTGAATCAACTGATGTTATTGCTTCTCTCGCAGTAGCATTTATCGTTTATGTTGGGTTTGGTTAGACAACAAGGAGTCAGTTGTGAGCGTAATGAACGGGCCGACCAGCGATTTTCTGCACAACAATGTTAAAGTGTTGCGCTCCCGGGTTTCCAAAACCGCCTGGCAGGGGATTGCGATCGCTGTTATTGCTCTGGTTATCGCAACGCTAACGGTGGCCTATGTTGAGCATGGCACAGTCGATGCTGCCAGTCTGATCAATGTTCAGCAGACTAACTTTGCCCTCTGGGTTCTGGATATAGTGCCCTTTGTGTTTGCATTCTGGGGGCAATACTCCAGCACTGTTCTCGCCTATGAAGCCAGCGCTATGGTGATGGATCAGACTCAGGAGCTGCGTGATAAAGCGGATAGCTTTGAAAAACAGGTTCGTCATAGTATTACCCACGATCTGCTCACCGATATGCCCAATAAAGAGCTGTTTTATGATCGGGTAGAGCAACAGATTGTTTCACCCCGGGGGACAGATGCTTTTTCTGTGTTACTGATTGAGGTCGCTAACTATAAAGAGATCAGCGATACCCTGGGACGTAACAGCAGTGACAGCCTGATTAAGCAGGTCTCTGTGCGTCTTGACAGCGCGTTTCCTGCGCCTTATACCATCGCCCGACTGGAAAACAACACCTTTAGTATGCTGGTCAGTGATCACCTTGCCGGTTCAGTGGTGCTGGAACTGGCCGAGAGTGTGCATCGGGTGTTGCATGATGTGTTTTATGTTGGGCAGGTTAAATTGACCGCCCAGGTGAATATCGGCATTGTTCACTTCCCTCAGCACGGTACGGATGTTGATACCTTGGTGCAGCGGGCGGGTATTGCCCTCTATATGGCGCACAATTCCAATAAAGGCTGCGCGGTATACGATTCCTCCTTTGATGCCCATAGCCCGACACAATTAACGTTGATGAGCGAGCTTCATCATGCCATTGAAAACAGGGAGCTGGAACTGTTCTATCAGCCTAAAATCAGGGTGGCCGATGGCGTGCTAAACGGCGCGGAAGCTCTGGTGCGCTGGAACCATCCGAAATATGGTTTGCTCTATCCAGATCAGTTTATCCCTTTGATGGAGCGTAGCCGGTTGATTCAGGGATTAACTCTCTGGGTGATTCAGGAGGGTTTTGCACAGTGCGCGCAGTGGCATCAGCAGGGATTAGATCTGATGCTATCGATTAATCTGTCAGCGAAAGATCTGAACAATCCGGAGCTGCCAGATCTGATCTCCGGTATAAAAGGGGCGACAGGTATAAACCCCAACTGGGTCACGCTGGAGATTACTGAGAGTTCGATTATGACGGATCCGGACGCGGCGATGCAGGTGATCAATCGTATTCATGATATGGGCTTTCAGTTTTCCATCGATGATTATGGTACCGGTTATTCATCCCTTTCCTATCTGAAGCGGTTGCCTCTGAAAGAGCTGAAAATAGACCGCTCGTTTGTGTCTGATCTTTTACGGCATGAGAGTGATGCGGTGATTGTGAATGCGACGATCAATCTGGCTCATAATCTGGGCCTTGAGGTGACTGCGGAAGGGGTTGAGGATCAGGCAACCCTTGAGTTATTGAAGCAAGAGGGGTGTGATCAGGCGCAGGGATTTATGCTGGGTAAGCCGATGTCGGAAGACGGCTTTACCCAGTGGTGTCGTGAACGAAATTATGTATGATTTATGGTGACGCAACCGGTTTAACCGACAATATCCAGCTCCCGCTGTTTAAACCTGACCCCTCGCTGCTCAGCCAGTTGTCTGCAGGCGTTGATGTCTACCCCTTCAAGTCCGTTAATCGCACTGGCACTGACATCGCTGATATAGTCTGGTGCCAGGGCTACAAACTCCAGCATCGCGGCATATGAACCCTTGAGTGCCGGCTGACAGTGGCGTTTATAAACCTCTTCATTTTGCGCGTTAAGGGAGATCGACAAGGCATCGATACACTCACTCAGTTCAGGCAAAATATTGCGCTTGTTCACAAGGTTTCCTAAGCCGTCCGTATTCAGCCGGGTTTTACCCCCGTTATTCTTTATCCAGTGGGCAATCTCCAGGAGTGGTTTGAGGCGTAATGTGGGCTCACCATAACCACAGAAAACAATGCAATCGTAGCGGCCAGGATCGCCAATCAGATCGATAATCTGCTGTGCTGGAGGTTTGACCTCCAGCGCAAGATCATAGCCTTTTACTTCGGTGCTGCCATTATGCTTGGGACAGAACTGACAGGCCAGGGTGCAGCGGTCGGTCAGATTGATATAGAGATTGTTTTCGATCTGATAGACCAGCGTTTCATCCATCGGGATCGCCTTAGGCTGGCCCGGCGAATTGGGCTTTATCTGTTTTGCAGCTGAGTGTTCAGGAGGGTGTTTCGGGGAAAGCATTAATTGATCCACAATAAGTTAGTCTGTGGAGAATACCACAACAGACATCGTCTGGGCTGATTGGGATCAAGCTGTTGGCATTGAAACTGAAGATTCATCAATTGTTCACTTTTACATTAAGCGCTAGATATATATGATTAACCATATATATGGATTTGGTTATATTTTTATGAGCCCAGTTGAGCTGTTTAAATCTCTTGCCGATGAAACCCGGCTTAAATCTGTGTTGTTGATTAAACAGAAAAAAGAGTTGTGTGTCTGTGAATTGATGACCGCTCTTAATCTGAGTCAGCCAAAAGTCTCCCGTCATCTGGCGCAACTAAAAAGGGCGGGGCTGCTGAGTGATCGCCGCCACGGGCAGTGGGTTTTCTATCGCATCAGTCCAGAGCTACCAGGCTGGTGCCGCAATATACTTTGGGAGACCTCGGTGACCAACAGGAATTACCTGGAGGTTGAGCTTCAGCGGCTGAGTCAGATGGGCGATCGTCCGGATCGCAGCAAGAAATTCTGCTAAACAGAAGGGAGGCATCATGTTTGAGATATTTACCCGGTTAGCCGACTGGCTGATCTACTCTTTTGCGGGGCTGTCAGCAGAAACAAAAATGGGGCAGGCGCTGCATTTTTTTGTTGAGGATACGACCAAAATCTTCGTGCTGCTGGTGGTGATGATCTACCTGATTGCGTTGATCCGGGCCTCGTTGAATGTTGAGCGGGTGCGGGACTTTCTGGCCGGAAAACATCGTGGGGCTGGTTATCTGATGGGGGCTGGATTTGGCGCGGTGACACCGTTTTGTTCCTGCTCCAGTATCCCGGTTTTTCTTGGGTTTACCTCAGCCGGGATACCGGTGGGTATTACCATGGCATTTCTGCTGACCTCGCCGCTGATTAATGAAGTTGCGGTACTGTTGTTACTCAGTCTGCTGGGGTGGAAGTTTACCGTTGTCTATATTCTTGTCGGCATGGCGGTGGGGATTGCCGGGGGCTTTTTTCTCGATGCCATTAAGGCTGAACGCTGGCTGCAGTCGTTTGCTGCAAAAGCGCTGGAGCGAGGCAAACAGAGCGGACCGGTCAGCTCTGCTTCAGCAGAGACCCTGTCGATGGCTGAACGGCATCAGTTTGCCCGTGATGAAACCCTGGAGATCTTTGGCCGGGTGTGGAAATGGGTGATTATCGGCGTGGGTCTGGGGGCGGCGTTGCATGGCTTTGTCCCGGATGGCTGGATAGAAGCTAATCTGGGCGATGGCCAGTGGTGGACTGTGCCTGCGGCGGTTGTGGTTGGCATCCCGCTTTACTCCAATGCGACCGGTGTTATCCCGGTGATGGAGAGTCTGATTACCAATGGCCTGCCGATCGGCACAACCCTGGCATTCTGTATGAGTACAGTAGCGGCCAGTTTTCCTGAATTTATCCTGCTGAAACAGGTGATGCAGTGGCGTTTACTGGCGATTCTGTTTGCCATGCTGCTGTTTGCTTTCACCCTGATTGGCTGGATCTTTAATTTTCTTTTCCCGGTGTTGTGATTGTTGGGAAAGGAGATAAAACCAAGGAGTGTGTGATGAAAAATATCAAAGTGTTAGGCAGTGGTTGTACTAAATGCACAAAAACAGCCGAGCTGATTGAGAAGCTGGCGACCGAACTGGGTGTTGAGGCGATGGTGCAGAAAGAGACCGATGTTCAGGTGATTATGGCGTACGGGGTCATGCGGACACCGGCGGTTGTGATCGACGAAGAGCTGGTTCATAGCGGTAGTATTCCAACCCAGGCTGAAGTTACTGGCTGGTTGCAACAGTAGTTCTGTCGATTCGAAACACGACAAACTGACTGACCATAAAACAGTTACACCAGGGCATTGATAAGGGGTGAGAAGGTGGCGATTAAAGTGGGTATTAACGGCTTTGGCCGGATGGGACGATTAGCCCTGCGAGCCGCCTGGGAGTGGCCGGAGCTGGAGTTTGTGCAGATCAATGATCCGGCGGGTGACGCGGCAACACTGGCACATCTGCTGATGTTTGATTCCGTACATGGGATCTGGAAACATACAGCGATAGCGAACGCTGATAACAGTGAGATGCTTATTCAGGGTAAGCGGTTGCACTGTACCCGGAACAGGGCGATAGAAGATACCGACTGGTCCGGTTGCGATATCGTCATTGAGGCCTCCGGAGCGATGAAAAGCAAAGCGAAGTTACAGCCCTATCTTGATCAGGGGGTTAAGCGGGTCGTGGTGACCGCACCGGTGAAAGAGGAGGGGGTGCTGAATATCGTTATGGGGGTGAATCACCATCTCTATGATAAAGCGATTCATCCTATTATCACCGCTGCCTCCTGTACTACCAACTGTCTGGCACCGGCTGTAAAAGTGATCCATGAACAGCTGGGTATCAAGCATGGCTCAATGACCACCATTCACGATATCACCAATACCCAGACGATTCTCGATGCCCCCCATAAAGATCTGCGCCGGGCGCGGGCCTGCGGTAGCAGTCTGATACCCACGACCACCGGGTCAGCCACCGCGATCACCCATATCTTTCCGGAGCTGAAGGGCAAACTGAATGGTCATGCAATACGGGTACCGCTGGCAAACGCCTCAATTACCGACTGCGTCTTTGAGCTGCAACAGGGCACGACGGAAGCTGAGGTCAATCAGTTGCTGCAGCATGCTTCAGAGGGCGAGTTGAAGGGGATACTGGGGTACGAGGAGCGGCCACTGGTATCGGTGGACTATAAGACCGATCCCCGCTCCTGCATTGTTGATGCGCTGTCAACGATGGTGGTCAATGATACTCAGCTAAAACTCTATCTCTGGTACGATAATGAGTGGGGCTATGCCAATCGTACGGTCGAGCTGGTGCGGCTGGTGGCAGAACAGGAGTAGGTGGTGGTCACTGTACTCTCCCGGTTGACGCCACAACTGCGTCAATACCTCATCGTGACCGGCAATTACTGGGCGTTTACCCTCACGGATGGTGCGTTGCGGATGCTGGTGGTGCTGCATTTCCACCAGCTCGGCTACAGCCCTCTGGATATAGCACTGCTGTTTCTGTTCTATGAGTTTTTTGGCATTGTCACCAATCTGTTGGGTGGCTGGCTGGGGGCACGTATCGGCCTCAACCGGACGATGAATATCGGTCTGGGGATGCAGGTGGTGGCGCTGGGGATGTTGTTAGTTCCCGCTGCGATGCTCACCGTACCCTGGGTCATGCTGGCGCAGGCGTTGTCGGGTATCGCTAAAGACCTGAACAAGATGAGCGCTAAAAGTTCGGTTAAGCAACTGGTGCCAGCCAATGCGCAAGGCACGCTGTACCAGTGGGTCGCGATACTCACCGGCTCAAAGAACGCTCTGAAAGGCGCTGGATTTTTCCTGGGAGGCGTTTTGCTAACGCTGCTGGGTTTTCAGGGCGCGGTACTGGCAATGGCGGTTGTTCTGGCGCTGGTGTGGTTGCTGAGCCTGGTGTCGTTGAAACAGGAACTGGGCCGGGCGAAAACCTCGCCTAAGTTCAGTCAGGTCTTTTCTAAAAGCCGGGCCGTTAACACCCTTTCGGCCGCCCGCATGTTTCTGTTTGGTGCGCGGGATGTCTGGTTTGTGGTGGCGCTGCCGGTTTATCTGGCCAGTACTATGGGCTGGGATCACTGGTCCGTTGGCGGCTTTCTGGCGTTGTGGGTGATCGGGTATGGCATTATTCAGTCAGTAGCACCCTATTTCACAGGCAAACGCTCCGGCCATATTCCCGGAGGGCGGGCGGTTTTTTTCTGGGCTTTGGGCCTGTTGCTGTTACCTGTTTTGATCGCAGTGTCGCTGAGCAGTCACTTTTATCCTCAAACCGTTCTGTTGGCTGGTCTGATGATCTTCGGCGGAGTGTTTGCCATCAACTCTTCGTTGCACAGCTACCTGATCGTCAGCTATGCCCGGGAGGATGGCGCTTCAATGGATGTCGGCTTTTACTACATGGCCAATGCGATGGGGCGGCTGCTTGGTACAGTGCTGTCCGGCTATCTGTTTCAGATCGCCGGATTAACCGCCTGTCTCTGGGTGTCGGCACTGTTTCTGGCGATAGCTGCGGGGATCTCTCTGTACCTGCCAGCGCGTTGAAGTTGATGCTATGGCAGGGATTTTTGTATTTTTCGCGGCTTAGAAAGCGTTTTTGTATAGGCTTTGACCTTGTTTAGATGCCAAAGGGTTTTACCCAGTAGAATGGCTTCCTTAGCGATATGTTTAGCCAGATCAGTTTTTGAGATGCTGTAGGGCGTTTTGATCAGTTCCTGATAGCGCCAGCTGATTTTGACATACCCCGGTGCATACCTGTTGAACTGTTTAAGCATCGTTCTTACGAGTTTAAATCGATGATTTTTAAGGTAGTCATTGATTATATAACGCTCAACCTCTCGTTTAAGCGTTGCTGAGGTAGCCGTGGTTTCTTTTTTAGTAAACAACCAGTTCAGGTTAATGTTTTCGACATCGCAGGCAACAACTTTATGGAACCACACCGGGGGGATGTAGAGAATATCCCCCTCATTGATCACGAACCGGGTAAACACCTTGCCGTTAAGCATTTTGTCATCATCGCCTTTGATAATGGCAAAGTTGGTATATGGATAGCAATCAAGTGGGGTATGCGGAGATACAAGGACCCACTCTTTTTTCCCTTTTACCTGCACATTAAATACATTAACCAGGCTACCATCATAATGCCAGCTAGAGACATGTCCTTTCTTATTAATCCATAATCGCAGATGCTGAGTTCGGGGGAATACCAGTGGAGAGTCCAGACTCTGATTGACAAAATCAGGCGTGGTGTAGTCTTCTGTCAGTGAATCCCGGTTCATCCAGTACCAGAGTGATGCGGTGGATGCAGAGGGTTCCTGGGATAGTTTCTCATGCAGATAATGCTCATTCCAACACTCACGGGCGTGCCACTCTTTTCCAACGCCCTCAATGATTACCGGTATTTCTGGCGTTAGGTATCTCTCAGAGAGCTCTTCAAAAGAGATATCTGACGATTCACGTGCGATTTCAAAGAAACCACTATTCTGCGTTGGCAGAGTCTGCATAATCTGGCCTGGTCATTACTGGAAATATGAAGGTTAATATGCCCTATAGAGGGTGTTTAATCCATCTTACAGCCGTTAAAAGTTGCACTGTTAGTACGGTTTTCTTTTGACACTGTTCAGACTCTCCTCCTGTTACCCCCTTTGAAGTACCTCTTCATGACAATTGAGGGTTCTGTCTGCCTCTCATAATATTCTTATCAGAAATTTTATTTGCACATCATGATGCTAACCGGACCTTATCAGGAGGGCTCAGATGCAGACAGAACAATTGAATGGGGTTGTCAGCAAACCGGCATATTCGCCGGTAGAGCTAAACCCGAAGTCCAGCTTTCATCTCTTTATCGCTGAACAGGCTGTAACCGGTCAGATGCAGTCTCTTTTTGATAGCTGTGGTGTTGAGAAAGAGATCGCAGTGTACAGCGATGCCAGTGATTCCCGACTGCTTGAATCACTGGCGGCTATGCCATTAACAGGCACTCTCTACCTGGCTGGCAGTGAGCCTTTTATCTGGCGGGTGGCCAGCCATGCACGGCAGGCAGGTTTACGTCCTGATCAGATCAGCATGATGGCGCCGGTCAGTCGCGAACGACACCTGTTTTGCTGTCACTGCTATCAGATCACAGAGGGGGTGACCTATTCACCTTTTATCTGCAGCGGGTGTGGCCTGAGCCTCGAAGTCACCGATCATTTTGCCCGTCTACACAGCGCCTATTTTGGCTATCAGGCCAATGCAGAAGATAGCAGCGATATGCCAGAGAAACGGGAGGTGAGCTAATGAGTGTTATCGATCAAAACCCGGTCAGGGTGACCGCCGTTAAGCAGGTCGCACCGATGATCAAAGAGTTTACGCTCGAAGCAATTGATGCTGAGCTGGTGCCTTTTTCACCTGGTGCGCATGTGGTTGTGACGATGGGAGGCGCTGAGAAAGAGCCAGTCTATCGCAATGCCTATTCACTGATGAGTGACCCTAAGGATAAGAGTCAGTATCGCATAGCGGTTCGCCTTCAGGAGGATTCCCGCGGTGGTTCCATCTATATGCATAAACAGGTAGCGGTGGGAGATCAGCTGATGATCTCACCCCCGGCAAATCTTTTTGCGCCAGATTGGATGGCGAAAAAGCAGGTGTTGTTTGCCGGAGGGGTAGGCATCACTCCCTTCCTGTCCTATTTGCCGGAACTGCTGCAGCGTGAGACCGGGTTTGAACTGCACTATATGTTTCGTAGTAAACAGACCGGAGCCTATAGCGCTGAACTGGCGGAAACCTTAGGTAACCATTGCAGTAACTATGATGCCGATCAGGGGAGCCGCTGTGATATCGCTGCGGTGATGGCTAAGCAGCCACTGGGTACACATTTTTACATCTGCGGCCCGCAGTCATTGATTGATTCTGTTCGGGCCACCGCGGACGAAATGGGTATTCCTGCCAGTGCGATTCACTGGGAAGAGTTCGCTGGCGCGAAGCCGGGTCAGCCCTTTGTCGTGGAGCTGAGCCGCAGCGGCATCGAGCTGGCTGTCTCTGCCGATAGCAGTCTGCTGGAAACCCTTGAGGGCGCTGATATTGCGATCCCTAACCTTTGTCGTGCAGGTGTTTGCGGACAGTGTGTCTGTGAGGTAGCCGAAGGCGAAGTAGAGCATCGGGACAGCTATCTCAGTGACCGTGAAAAACAGTCGGGTCAGGTGATGATGCCCTGTGTTTCCCGGGCCGCAGGTGAGCGCCTGGTTTTAGATATTTAGGAGAGCAGAGCAATGCGTGTAGCACCGAAAGAGATTCAGAGTTTTCGTGACGATTTTACCTACAGTAACAGTGCCGAAGCGATAGAACGTTTCCCCTTTCCCTTCGCTGAAGATGAGTACCGTTATTCGGTGAATATGGAACCTCACCTGCCAAAAGGCGGGGAGGGTTCGGCCTATGAGCATTTTCTCGATATTGATGAGCATTATCTGTCGGAGATGGCTGAGCGTGAGTTGGTCTTAAAAGAGATGCCACACCGCTGTCTGGCGATGCCTCATATGGATCTGGCCTGCTGGGATATGGTTGAGCGGATTATGGTGTCTCTGTCAGAGGATTACCCGGACTATTTCAGTCTGATCCGCGACGGCGATCACTGGAGCTGGGAAAATAAACTGCTGAATATTAAGGACCAGTTTACCTTTGGTGACAGCAGCTCGCTGCCGCTGCCACCGCTGGACTATATTGGCCGGCAGGTGCAGGGGGACTTTGCGCTGCTGGATCAGCGTGATGGCGATCTGTTTCTCGATGCTGGTATGGTCACCTGTCCGGCGGACTGGTCACTGGCGTTTGATGCGGGTATGAGTTTCAAAGAGTGGCACGGTCCGGTGCCGATGGCCCATAGCGAAGGGATCTTCGACCGGGCGCTGAAATATCTGATAGCGATTCCGGTGGGTAAACCGGTGCGCCGTCTTAACTGGACCCTGACGGTGAATGCCAGGATGGATACCTCTCCGGAAAAATATCATGAGTGGGGCCATGAACGGACTACTGTGACTCCGGAAAATGTGGGTGAAAAAGTCTATCTGCGGGTCGAGTTACAAGTGTTGGACCGGATGCCCCGCAGTAATGCGATGATGTTCAGCATCCGTACCTATCTGCTCAGCCTTGAAGATCTGGCGACTAACAAAGAGTGGGCTATGCGGATGCACCGGGCGCTGAAAACCCTGCCGCCGCCATTGATCAACTACAAAGGCTTAACCCGTTTTCACGGAACCGTGGTGGATTATCTGTCCCAGTTTGATCCAGTAAACTGAGTTTTTACGGGGCAATCGTTTTGCAGTCCTGTTTTTCTATATGGTTAATCAGTAGTCAGGGTGAAAAATATGGGTTGGGTCTATCTCTGTATAGCCGGGATATTGGAGTGCCTCTGGGCGGTTGGGTTGAAATACAGCGATGGTTTCACCCGTTTATGGCCCTCGGTCATCAGTATCTCTCTGATCATTATCAGTCTTGGACTGTTGTCTCTGGCGATGCGCACCATTCCGGTAGGTACTGCTTATGCGGTATGGAGCGGCATTGGAGCGGCTATGCTGGCAGTCTACGGGATAATGTTTCTCGATGAATCCGGAAGTCTGATCCGAATCAGTTGCATCTTCATGATCATTGCTGGTGGTGCGGGACTCAAAGTGTTTGCCTGAGGAAGATTAATGGTTCGGGTGTTGATACTGCAACATGCAGAAGGTGAGTGGATCGGTTCAATGAATGACTGGTTCAGCGAACCATCCAGAGTGAGCGGTTTTACGTTGACGACTATTCGCCTTGATCACGGGGAGGCACTACCCGGGCGAAACTCATTTGACTGGTTGCTGATTATGGGCGGGCCGATGAGTGTTAATGATGAATCTGACTATCCCTGGTTGCGTGAAGAGAAACAACTGATTCGTCAGTCTATTGCAGACAATAAAACCATAATCGGGATCTGCCTTGGAGGCCAGCTGATTGCGTCAGCCGCTGGCGCTGAGGTATATCGCAACAGTGCTGTGGAGATCGGCTGGTTTCCGGTTATCAGAACCGATACTGGTGCTCAATGGTTTCCACAAACGGCAACAGTGTTAAGCTGGCACGGTGACTGTTTCAGAATACCTGTAGGAGCGGTTCCTTTTGCAAGCAGTACTGTCACTCCCTGCCAGGGATTCAGTCTGGGGCCGCGTGTCTGGGCATTGCAGTTTCATCTGGAAGCCCAGCCCGGAACCGTGGAGGCTTTTCTGGCGTTTGAAACGCAGGGGTTGCCTGAAGGGGAATATGTCCAGACGCAACCGCAACTGCTCAGTGATGCCTTTCTATTACAGAGCCAGAAAATAATGCACAGGCTGCTGGATTCGCTGGTTTAGTCTTATCTTCCTGTTATGCTAAAGATCGTTCTTGTGATATCTGTCGTCAGGTAAGAAACGACTCGTCCTGACAGGAGGCGTAATGAATATATCTCTGGCAACTCTGGATGATATTCCCGACCTGTGCCGATTATTAGGCTATCTGTTTGAACTGGAGGCGGAGTTTACCCCCGAGATTCAGTTGCAGCAGCGGGGATTAAAAGCGATTATCGAATCGCCTCAAAGCGGCACCATTCTGGTGAGCCGGGAACAGGGTCGTCCTGTTGGCATGGTCAGCCTGCTGTACAGTATCTCTACCGCGCTGGGTGGCCGGGTTTGTACGTTGGAAGATATGGTGGTTGAGCCAGACAAACGGGGCTCAGCTATCGGCTCTGAACTGCTCAGCCATGCAATCGACTACGCCCGTGAACAGGGGGTAAAGCGTATTACTTTGCTTACAGATCATGATAATGCTGCTGCCCAGCAGTTTTATCAACGGCAGGGATTTGTGCTTTCGCCGATGGTGGCGATGCGTACAATGATCACCTGAGTAGCGGATGGTTTGTCTGCCATCATCGGCTCAGGGAACAGGTTGCTATCTGCTCAGAATAGGAACTCTCTTTATCCTGTTACTACTTTTATCATCCACTGCTTAGTTAAAACAGATATAATCAGGGGCCAGGGCATTCATCTGGCTTCAGTCAGTTTACGATGATGGAACTCTTGTGATGCACGATATATTCTCTCACCAGACCATCTGGTAAGGAGTAAACAGTGATCAACGCCTCAGTAAAGTCTCCCGGCAGTCTGATTACAGGGCTTGGTTTTCTCTTTTTCTCCAGTCATGATTATCTGCAGAAGAAGTATGAAGACCACCGCCGATTTACCATCATTGTCTCGGCCTTTCTGTCCGTTCTCTGGGCTGCCCTGTGGGGGTGGGATTGGGTGACCGATCCGGTGGGCGCTGATAATACAAGGGTTCTGCGGCTGCTTTTTCTGGTGGCTTTAGCCTATTCACTGACACTGTATTTTATCCGCAAGACCTCCGCCTGGCTGGCAATTATCACGGTTGTGGGAATGCTGGCGGCGGAGGCAAACTTTATTCTGATCCTGAACCATCTTGATGACGGTATTGTGTATGGTCTCGGTGGTTTCATGTATTGCATGTTTATCGCGGTGCTGGTGTTTCAGTGTTTCTCGCTGACAACCAATATTATTTACACCCTGTCAGCTACGCTGCTTCCCCATCTTGCGGGAGAGCTGGCGATCGCCGATAACTTTCAGCATTTTCAATATGCGGCTCTGATCTGGCCTGCGGCGTTGCTGGCGATAGTGGCTCAGATTGTCCAGTCCCATCACTATCTGCTGCGTTACCAGCTTGAGCGACAGTTGGAAGAACTGTCGACTACAGATGTCTTAACCGGGGCAAAAAATCGCCGTTACTTTATCCCGTTGTTAGCGAAGGAGATCCGCAGAGCGGAACGCACAGGGCAAAAGCTGTCTCTGTTAATGCTGGATATCGATATGTTTAAGCGGGTGAATGATACCTATGGGCATCTGACCGGTGACCGGGTGATTCATCATGTCGCGGTTATCTGTCAACAGTTTGCCCGTGATGTTGATGTTGTCGCCCGCCTGGGAGGAGAAGAGTTTGCCATTCTGCTCTCCGCCTGTGATCAGTACCAGGCGGTTCAGGTAGCCGAGCGGATCCGTTCAGAAATAACGGCTATTACAATGCACAGTGAGGATAACACCTCTTTCAATT
>NZ_JBNKYN010000019.1:0-61667 GCF_050300915.1 Amphritea sp. | reverse complement strand
AGGATATGGATTCATCTCTGGCTCAGCTGCAGGTGGACCAGGCACAACAAGCGGTCGCTCAGACCCAGTTAGACAAAATGACCATCAACGCCCCATTTGATGGTGTTATCGGCCTGCGTAAATTCAGCCCCGGCGATTATGTCACCACGGGGCAGGACCTGGTCGAACTGACCGATATTAATACCATGAAGGTTGACTTCAAAGTACCGGAAAACCAGCTGCCGAATATCCGTATCGGACAGCAGATCAAAGTGCTGGTTGATGCCCTGCCGGGAGAAATCTTTGAAGGCACCATCTATGCCATCGCCCCCAGCGTTGATGAGCGCAGTCATAACATCGCTATCCGGGCTAAGATCGAAAACCGCGACAATCTGCTGCGTCCCGGTCTGTTTGCCCGCATTCAGATTATCCTCAGCACCGATGACAATGCGGTGATGGTTCCGGAAGAGGCAATCATTCCTCAGAACGACAGCTTCTTCGTCATGACGGTGACTGACGGAAAAATTGGTATGGCCCCGGTTAAACTGGGCCTGCGTCGCGATGGCGAAGTGAATATTGTTACGGGTCTCGCCCCTGGAGAGGTGATTGTCACAGCCGGTCAGATAAAACTGTTCCCTGGCTCTCCTGTCACGCCCATATTCGTTGACGGCACGGCAGAAAAACCCGCTCAGCCTTCGACTGAACAACCAGGAGCCTGAGCATGATCCTTTCTGAAATCAGTATCAAACGACCGGTACTGGCGACTGTTATGAGTCTGCTGATATTACTGGTCGGCGCAGTCTCTTACGACCGTTTGACGGTAAGGGAATATCCGAAGATCGACGTACCAGTGGTCACCGTTGAAACCAACTACCCCGGTGCCAGCTCATCGATTATAGAATCGCAGGTTACCCAGATTATTGAGGACTCGCTGTCCGGTATCGAAGGGGTGGATTACATCAGTTCGGTTAGCCGCTCGGGCAAAAGCCAGATCACCGTCACCTTTAAGCTGACCCGTGATCCTGATGATGCTGCCAGTGACGTACGTGACCGGGTTGGTCGGGTACGGGGCGCCCTGCCCGATGACGTTGAAGAGCCGATCACCGCCAAAACGGAAGCGGATGCGCAACCGGTGTTCTGGCTGGCGCTCTCCTCCGATAACCACAGTATGATGGAAATCTCGCAGATTGCAGACAAGATGGTTAAAGATCCTCTGCAAACCGTTGATGGCGTTGCCAACGTTATGCTGTTCGGTGACCGCCGCTTTGCGATGCGCATCTGGCTGGACCCTGCTCGTATGGCTGCTTATAAGGTCATCCCTCAGGATATTGAAAACGCCCTGCGCAGTCAGAACGTAGAGATTCCTGCTGGTCGTATCGAAAGTAGCCAGCGGGAGTTCAGTGTCCTGGCGAAAACCGACCTGAACACGATCGAACAGTTTGAAAACATTATCATCCGCAATGACAACAACTATGCGGTGAAAGTCCGTGATGTCGCCCGGGTGGAGATCGCGCCAGAAGATGAACGCCGGAAGTCTCGCTTTAGAGGTAAATCTGCTGTCGCGCTGGGGGTGGTAAAACAATCAACCGCAAACCCGCTTGATGTATCAAACGGCATTCAGGAACGCCTGCCACAGATCAAAGCAGCACTGCCGGAAGGAGTGAATGTCGACATCGCCTACGACTCCTCTGTCTTTATTTCTGAGTCGATCAAGTCGGTATTCAAAACAATCCTGGAAGCCAGCATCCTGGTGGTTGCGGTTATCTTTTTCTTCCTGAGAAACCTGCGGGCAACGCTGATTCCGATATTAACCATCCCTCTGTCACTGATCGGCAGTTTTGCCCTGATGCTGATGTTGGGTTTCAGTATTAACACCCTGACGCTGCTGGCAATGGTTCTGGCAATAGGTTTGGTGGTGGACGACGCTATCGTCATGCTGGAAAACATCTACCGCCATATTGAGGAGGGGCTATCGCCTATTCAGGCGGCTTTCAAAGGCAGTAAAGAGATCGGCTTTGCGGTTATTGCCACAACGATGACACTGGTGGCCGTGTTTGCTCCGGTAGCCTTTACGCCGGGACGCACCGGTAAGTTGTTCACCGAATTTGCTCTGACCCTGGCAGGCGGTGTGCTGGTATCCGGCTTTATAGCACTGACTCTGTCACCCATGATGTGCTCTCGCCTGCTGCATCATGAAAAACGCCACAGCGCGATCTTCAATCTGATTGAAGGCTGGATTCTGGGCTTGACTGAGGGCTATCAGTCACTGCTGAAAAAAGTACTCAAATCCCGACTACTGGCCATACTGATCATGGCCGTCAGCCTTGGCGGCGCTGGCCTGCTATACACTAAACTGCCACAGGAACTGGCGCCGGTCGAAGACCGGGGCACCATTCTGGCGATGTCAATCTCCCCTGATGGCGCATCGGTGGACTATGTCGACCGCTATGCCAGACAGGTAGAGGGGATGATTGCAAAGCAACCCTCTGGCAACCGTTACTTTACTATTGTCGGTTTCCCTACTGAAACCAACTCAATGACCTTCCTCGGCCTTAAGCCCTGGGACGAAAGGACACAGAAGCAGCAGAGTATCGTTGCCGAACTGACACCTCAGCTGTTTGGTGGCGTCACCGGTACCATGTCATTTGCCATGAACCCTCCGTCTCTGGGACAAAGCTTTGTTTCCCGGCCAGTAGAGTTCATTATCAAATCGAATACGGATTATGCTGAGCTGAAAACCATTTCTGACCAGCTGATGGCGCGGATCTTAAAAAACCCTGGGTTTGTACAGCCTGATATTGACCTGAAGCTAAACAAGCCGGAACTGTCACTCAATGTGAACCGCGAGCAAGCATCAGAGATGGGGCTGGATATCAACCTGATCGGCCGTAGTATCGAAACCTATATGGCGAGCCGTGATGTGACCCGCTTTAAGAAAGAGGGTGAGCAGTACGACGTTATCCTTCAGGTTGAGCCAGACCAGCGGAAAAGTCCCGGTGATCTCAGTAACCTGTATCTGCGTACCAACGACAACAATATGGTACAGCTAAGCTCGGTAGTAGACATTAAAGAGAGTGTCGCGCCGAAAGAGCTGAACCACTTTGATAAGATGAAATCGGTTAAGTTTCAGGCTATTCTGGCACCCGGTTACAGTCTGAAAGAGGCTCTGGACTTCCTCGAACAGCAGATGGCAGAGATCAGCCCGGAAACACTGTACGATTTCGGCGGACAGTCGCGTGAATTTAAAGAGTCAGGCAGTGGCCTGGTGGTGACCGCGGCGCTGGCTCTGATCTTCACCTTCCTGGTTCTGGCGGCACAGTTTGAAAGCTTCCGCAACCCGATGATCATTATGCTCTCGGTTCCCCCGGCACTGTTCGGAGGCCTTTTTGCTCTGTATTACTCCGGCGGCAGTCTGAGTATTTACAGCCAGATCGGTCTGATAACCCTGATTGGCCTGGTGACGAAGCACGGTATTCTGATTGTGGAGTTTGCCAACCAGCTTCAGGATCAGGGACGCGAACTGCAGGATGCTATTATTGAATCGGCAACCCTGCGTTTACGTCCGATTCTGATGACCACCGGTGCCATGGTACTCGGCACCCTGCCGCTGGCCATAGCCGTTGGTGCAGGCGCGGAAAGCCGTCAGCAGATCGGCTGGGTAATTGTGGGTGGTCTGACCTTTGGTACCCTGTTAACCTTATTTATAGTACCAACGGTATACAGTTATCTGGGACGGCGTCTGTTCAAAAAAGTAGAGCCGGACTATCAACTAATGGAACAAGGATCAGAGCAGTGAAAGCAACTCAACGTACAATACACCGTACTCTGCTGGCCGCAGCCATCAGCTGTGCCCTGATTGCTCCGCAGGTAAACGCCGGAGCGCTGACAGATATCTACCAGCAGGCCCTTGATCAGGATCCACAGCTGAAATCCGCTGAAGCTGCATCGAAAGCCGGAGCTGAAGCCCTGCCACAAAGCCGGGCGGGGTTGCTGCCGAGTATTTCGCTGACCGGCAATACCACCTGGATTGAAGCAGAAACGGTAAACTACAATAACCACGGCTATACCGTGAGTCTGAGCCAGCCACTCTTTTCAGCGTCTTCCTGGTTTACCTATCAACAGGGTATCGCACAGTCTGAAGTTGCCAGCCTGCAGTTCGACCAGGCTCAGCAAAATCTGATTCTGCGGGTAATTGACAGCTATCTGGGGGTGCTGCGGGCACAGACCACGCTGGAAACATCTCAAGCACAGGAGCGCGCAATCAAACGTCGCCTGGATCAGGTCAACGCGCAGTTTGATGTCGGCCTGATCGCCATTACCGATGTTCAGGAAGCTCAGGCGACCTATGACAATGCTAAGGTTGCCAGAATTCTGGCTGAAGGTGATCTGGACAACAGTTTCCAGGGACTGGAGCGACTCACGGGACAACCTGTGGGCACAATCGATCCACTCTCTAAAGAGTATCCGATTGAAAACATCTCCCCCATTGAGCCCCAGGCCTGGCTGGAAAAAGCCATGGCCGGAAACCTGTCGTTGAAAGTCGCGGAAGCGAATACTGAAGCTGCCCGGCGTCAGGCACAGGCTGCCTCAAGCGGACATCTTCCAACCCTGTCGCTAACCGCCAGCTATGACCGCGACAAAGGTAAACCAACCGGTAACAGTGGTTGGGAAGAGACCAACCAGATTGGCCTGACCCTGTCGGTACCCATTTTCTCCGGCGGTGCGACCAGCTCTAAAAGCCGCCAGGCTGAATATGGCTTTGCTCAGGCACGTTTTAATCAGGATGACGCCCTCAGAGGCGTGACCCAGGAAGTGCGTAACCTGTTGCGTAATCTGCAGACCAACGTCCTCAGCGTCGCCGCCCGTAAGCAAAGCATCCTCTCCAGCGAGACAGCCTTGCGAGCCACAGAAGAGGGCTTCAATGTCGGTACACGAAATGTTGTCGATGTGCTGCAGGCGGAGCAGCAGCTCTATTCTGCTCAGCGGGACTATGCCAATGCGCGATTCGACTATATCCAGAACCTGTTCAGCTTTAAGCAACAGATCGGCACCCTCAGCCCTGAAGATGTTATCGGTCTGGACCAGTGGATGCAGGCAAAATAAGCAAACCCGGAGTAGCAAAAAGGCTGATGGTTTAAACCATCAGCCTTTTTTGTTGCTTGATTGCGTTGTTGATTAGCAGAAACCTGCTCGTTACTCGGTAACCACGATCTCACTTAAGCCATTTTTTTCTGCAAACTGGTAAAGCTTGCCGGTTTTCTTCATCTGCAGCAAAAAAGCATCAACCTCTTCTAACCATGCCATCTCTCCTTTAGGCACAGCATAGGCGTAATAGGTTTTAGCCAGCGGCACTGGGGGAGCAAATAACACCGCCCATTCGGTTAAAGCGGTCATTCGCTTACCGTAGGGGTAATCGGTCATAAAGACATCCCCTCTGCCACTCAGCACCTCCTGCTCTCGCGCTTTAAAGCTGTCCACGACCGCCACTTCAGCATGCTTAAACGCTTGCTTAACCACAGGCTCCATATAGGTACCTTTTTGCACCACGGCGATAACGCCCACCTGGTCAATATCTTCCCAGCGGGTCACTTCAGCATTGTCTTTCGTGCCAACAGCGTAGATTCCACTGGCGAGATAAGGCTGGGAAAACTCCATGTAAGGCTTGCGGCTATCTCTAATACCGACACCGTGCATAGCGATATCACAGGCATCTTTTTCCAGATTAGAAACCAGTTGCGAAAAAGAGCTCTCAATAAATGTCAGCTTAACCCCAAGACTACTGGCCAGCTCATGGGCCATATCAATATCGATCCCTTCCAACTGCTGCGTACGGGGATTGCGATAGCTGATGGTGAAGTAATCGGGCCATATACACACTCTGATCTCACCGGTACGCTTAATTTTTTCTGCCCGTTCACTGGCGATGGCACTGTTCATTAACGCCACCAGAAGAGATAATGCTACGCAAAACAGAGTTTTTAATTTGTTGTTCATCGTTTTTAGATCCGGCTTAAACTGTCTGAAATCAATTAACTTCTAAGCGCTCATGTATTTCAAGTGTTTATCTGAGATATGATCGTATTTGTTCCGCTTCTTTGATACGAGTTGTAATTTGATGCGAAGTAGTCACCCAAAGAAGCCCCCCTCTTTTGCCAGATGGATCTATGGGGGGTTGTTAGCAACCACCCTGTTATTTATCACCGTACTCTGGTTTAGCTTTACCCAGAGTATCAATGAGCGAAATCAACGCTCGGCGCTGTATGCACGCATGATCGAGGGTACTATAAGCCGAACGCTGGAAGGCCTCGAGATCAGTCTCATTTCATTATCTGAAGACCTCAACGAAGGTGATCTGGGGCCGGGCCATGTGATCAGAATCCGCGATAAAGCGCTGAAAATGCTGAAGTTTGCCCCCCAGCTCAGACAGATTACCGTGGTCAGAGGGGAAAAAACCCTCATCGATACTCATAACACCATAGCGAAAAATATTAACCTCAATATCTTAGGGCTTAATCAGCCCGGCCACCGTTCTGCTTCATTAGGGCTGATAATCGGTAACGCATTGAAGGGGCGCTTCCTGCCTCTGCAGGGCACGTTTCCAGATGAAGCGAGTTTGCGTGAACTGATACCTGTTGCGATTGCAACCCGATCTCTTACGGGCGAGAGGTTGCTGATTATTGCAACCTTTAATCCGAACTATATTAACCGCTATATCGACGATCTTGACCTTGAGCAAAGTGACAGAGTCTACCTGACGGACCTTAGCGGTAATACGCTTATTCAACGAGGTTTATACGGCCCTAACAGACAATATATTATCCCCGAACTGCAGACAATCTTATCAACCGGCGCCGATGAGGATCTGGTCAACCACTCATTTGGCCCCATCCCCTTAAATACAACAGCAATCAGACTACTCAACAAGTACCCCCTGGCGGTTGCTATCGTGGTCAATCATCAGGGGTCTTTTCGACTTTGGCTGGAACAAAAGCGCAGCTTGCTACTGATTTTGCTTGTGTCCGTTATTATTCTGATTGTCGGCTCACTCTTTACCGTTCGTAACGGACGAAAGGCGTTGCAGATGAAAGCCGAGGTAGATCTGCTGTCAGAAGTGGTCGAACACAGCCCCACGGTTATTGTCATTACTAATCCGGATGGCGTGATTGAATACGTCAATAGCTGTTTCGAATCCGTGACGGGCTATCGTAAAGATGAAGTCATCGGACACAATCCCCGACTGCTGAAGTCGGGCGAAACATCGGACGCCGAGTATGCCAGAATGTGGCAGGCCCTCACCGCCGGTGAGACCTGGAATGGTGAATTTCACAATAAACATAAAGACGGAAGCTTATATTGGGAGCGGTCATCCATCGGCCCGCTGGTTGATGAGACGGGAGAGATCACCCACTATATCGCCCTGAAACAACCGATAACCGATGAGAAAAATGCGCAGGAGAAACTGCGACTGGCATCTGCAGTATTCAGTGTTGCGGCAGAGGCTATTGTGGTGACAGATAATCAAAATCGCATTCAGATGGTTAACGAATCATTCGAGCAGATAACCGGATACACAGAAGCCGAGGTACTGGGCAAAACACCGTCAATATTGAAGTCAGGTGAACATAGCCCGGCATTTTATCGGGAGATGTATCGCAAGCTGGAGGAGTATCGTGGCTGGGAAGGCGAAATCTGGAATAAGCGTAAAAATGGAGAGATCTATCCCCAATGGCTAACGATCTCCTCCCGCTATAGCCCCGCAGGAGTACTTGAGGGCTATGTTGCGCTGTTCAGTGATATAACCCAGCGTAAGCATAATGAAGCGATTATCATCCACCAGGCAAATTATGACGCCCTGACCGGGTTGCCCAACCGACACCTGTTTGAAGACCGCTTAAAACAGGCGCTGGCACTCTCTGATCGCAGCCGGACTCAAAGCGCCCTGCTGTTTATCGACCTGGACCGGTTCAAGTATGTCAACGACACCTTTGGTCACCTTGCCGGTGACCTGTTACTGAAGCAGGTGGCGCAACGGATTGGAGCCTGTCTGCGAAAGAGCGATACGGTTTCCCGTCTCGGAGGAGACGAGTTTGCCGTGGTCATCAACGAGCTACACAACCTGTCTGCCATAGAGCATATTGCCCAGAAAATTCTGCAGAGCCTGGCCAGGCCTTACCTGCTTGAACACAATGAAGCCTATATCTCCTGCAGTATTGGTATCGCCATCTATCCTGATAATGGCGCAGACTCAGAACGTCTGCTGCTTAATGCCGATAATGCCATGTACAAAGCCAAAGAAAGAGGCCGGAATACCCGGGAGTATTTTAACCAGCAACTCAATGAAGAGTCACAACGTCGCAGCCTGTTAGAGCAAGACCTTTACAAAGCTATCGAACGAGACGAGCTCTATCTTGTATACCAGCCAATCTGGTCGATCGACGGCTCACGAATTGAGTCTGTAGAAGCACTGATCCGCTGGCAACACCCTGAACGCGGTATCATCTCCCCCTCAGAGTTTATTCCCATCGCGGAAGAATCAACGCTGATACACACGATCGGTAAATGGGTGATCAGGGAAGCCTGCCGGTTTACCCGAACGCTTGCCGATAACGCGGGGAATCCGCCCAGGGTCAGTATCAACATTTCCAGTTGTCAGTTTCTCAGAGGCGACGTTGAGGTACAGCTGACTGAAGAGATTACCGCTCTTAAACTGGCGGGCACAGCGCTGATTGTTGAAATAACTGAAAGCATTCTGCTACTCGAAGAGCAGAAGATATACCAGCAACTGCAGTCGATAGTGGCGATGGGAATTGATATTGCAGTAGACGATTTTGGCACGGGTTATTCGTCGCTCAGCTATCTGAAGAAATATCCGGTGCAACGGCTGAAAATTGATAAGTCCTTTATTGATGACCTGGAATCCAACGAAGATACCCGTTCACTGGTATCAGGAATGATCTCACTGGCTGACTCACTATCCCTGAAAACGGTCATCGAAGGGGTTGAAACCCAGGGGCAGCTTGAGCTGCTGCGTCAGTTCGGTTCACCGATGATACAGGGTTATCTGTTAGCCAGACCGATGACCGGAGATAAGCTGTTAACCCTGCTGCAAAAGAAGGCGACAGCGGGACAATCGTAGATTTACCCTCAGATTCAATTGTTCAGGCTATCCCGAATCACATCGAGACGCTCTTTCAGCTCTTCTTGATCCTGCATCTGATTAAGTTCAACCGTGCTTTTGGCCGAGTGGGACTCGGCGCGTTGCAGCGCATTATTCAGATCGTTAAGACTAACCTTAATTGCCTGGTAGATTTTCAGGTCTACGGTGTCCAGCGTGTCCAGGGCATCAGCCGCCTGCATCATCAACGCAGGCAGTGTTTCCAGCAGGGTATGCTCAATTGATTTTTCTTCCAGTTGCGACTGCAACCGGGATCTGTCGGCCAGCCAGTTTTCCAGTTGCTGTCTCTCATCGGGGGTGAGTGCCGCAGCTACATGGGGTGCTAACCGGTCAACCTGAGCATGAAAGGAGGTCACCAGCAGCCGCTGCTCTTCGCCGGTATCGGGATCATTAAATACCCGAACACATTTTATCGTCTCTCCCAGTGTAATAAATTCCATTACTTACCTCTTTTAATATGCGCATTATTGAGATCATCTAAACAGACCTTTATGGCTGCTCTCATCGCTTTCGCTGTAGCGTGACCAAACCTGCCCATAGACAGACTCAGATTAGCAATTTCGCCAGCCCCAGGAAGGAAAAGAAACCGATAGCATCAGTAAAGGTTGTCAGTACTACACTGCCTGCAACAGCCGGATCAATAGACATGCGTTGCAGAATCAACGGAATGAAAACACCACCAATTACGCCGGTTACCAAAACGATCAGCAGGGCCATACCAAACACCGCGCCCAGCATCGGATCACCAAACCAGTATAGTGCGATAGCCGCCACCACAAGCGCCCAGACAACGCCATTCAGAAATACCACAGAGGCCTCATGGGCAATCAGCTGGGCGATATTGGTGCGGCCAATCTGATTCAGAGCCAGCCCCCGGGTAACCAGGGTCAGTGTTTGTGAACCGGCCACCCCGCCCATACTGGCAACCACTGGCATCAGTACCGCCAGGGCGATCAGTTGTTCAATTACCGCTTCAAATAAACCGATAACCCAGGCGGCAACAAAGGCAGTAATCAGATTGATCCCCAGCCAGTAACCCCGCTTGTAAGCACTGGTTAAAACCGGAGAAAACATATCCGCATTACTTTCCAGACCCGCCGAACGCAACATCTTATCGTCGGCCTGCTCCTGAATCACATCAACCACATCATCGATGGTGATACGGCCTAATAAGCGATAGTTATGATCGACCACCGGAGCGGAGAGCAGATCACAATCCTGAAATATCCGCGCCACTTTATCCTGACTGGCATCGACGGGTATCGCCTGATAGTTTTGCTCCAGAATATCAGCCACGAGGGTGTCAGTCGGCAGAGAAACCACTTCACTGAGGGGTAACACCCCTAACAGTTTATTAGTTCGATCCACGACCATTAAACTGTCTAACTGCTGGGGCATCTCGCCCTCTTTTTTCCGCAACAGTCGCAGATAGCGCAACACCGACAAGATCGACACATCGGCTCTCACCGCCGTGGTATCGGTATCCATCAAACCACCGGCGGTGTTATCAGGGTAATGTTTAACACTGTTATAGCGACGCTTACGCAGCTCGTTCATGGCGGCGATCATCGCATTGATAACCGTGCCGGGAAGGTCCTCATCAATATCGGCCAGCTCATCCGGCTGTAGCAGGAATAAACTCTCTAACAGCTGATCCTCTGGGGTGTTATCGATGAGAAACTGGCGCACTTTCCCGTGTACACTCTTGAGTACACCGGCACGTTTCTGTACATCGAGGCAGGCCCAGATATCGCAGCGATTTTCTGGCGTCGTTGCCTCAATCAGACGGGCAGTTTCACTGCTGCTGACCTCAGCCAGCAAGTTATTAAGCGTAACATCGTCCTGTCGCTCTATCGCTTCATGGATCTGATCAATACGCAGATTCACCTGAGACATTCACCCTACTCCCGTTTCATAAACGCCCTGAACGATCCAGTCAGCGGACTAGCCAGCAACATCGGCCGCCGGCTAATAATTATCCGTAACGGTGTGCTGAACACTGTACCGCGCAGCCTGCGGTAAAGATCTCTATTTTTACCTTTATTGATAATATTTTCACCTCCTGAGAGGCAGCCGTTGCCTGCGATATCGCACAACGGCATAACGGATTTAGTTGAGCCGAGGAGCAGGATAACCTGCCAGACAGATCGCCCGACCGTGATCATGCACCTCCACCAGCGCTTTATGCAGACTCTTCACTGCACAGGCATAGTCGGCCTCGTCAATCACAAACTGCATATCAACCTGCCGCATCGACTGGTGAATCGCCAGCACACTGATATTGCCTTCAGCAATCGCAGATACCGCTTTGGCGAGAATACCTGGCACTTCCATATCACTGCCAATAGCAGAAACGATGGATACCTTTTTCTGATCCAGCTCGGCCTCGGGAAAACGCTCCTCCAGCGCAGTGCGAATACGTTTTACGGTTTTCAGGTTGGTCGACAGGTAGTGAGTAATGGTGTTGGCATTGACATCTTTAGAAACAATAGGCGCACGAAAGCGTTTAATCAGGGCTAAAATTTCCCGGTCATAGTCTTCAATACTGCCCGCCATATCCTGGTCAAATAGCTCAAGCGCATAGACACCCTTGCAACCAGCAATGATCTCAACCCGGGGCGTGCTGCTAACATAGTCTCCGGTAATCAGGGTTCCGGTATGCTCCGGCTCGAAGGTGTTTTTTACCCGCAATGGTACATTATGCTGGCGCAGGCCTTTCGCAGCTTTCGGGTGGATCGCCTCCATCCCCAGATTGGCCAGCTGATCGGCGACATCATAATTAGTCCGTCCAATCGGTACCGCATTCTCCTCTCCGACAATACGCGGGTCAGCACTACTGAGGTGAAACTCTTTATGAATAACCGCTTCCCGGGCATGGGTCAGCACCGCCAGGCGGCTGAAAGTCATCTCGCTATAACCACGATCAAACGAGGACATCAGACCATCGGCACTGTGAGCATAACCGGTCACCACCGGTAGTTGCGCATCCAGATTAATATTCTGAAAGGCGGAACGGATCCGGTCATCCAGCGACACATGGCGATTAGTGTCCCAGCCGGTCAGATCGATGTAACAGGCATTCACCCCATCTCGCTTCAGCAGCTCAACCATATTCCAGGCACTATGCGCCTCACCTATGCTGGCCAGCATCTCCCGCACCGTTGCCAGATGCGCATCCAGCGCAAAGTGACCATGCATGCACAGGCTGTGCAGATCAGTGAGACATTTCTGCGCCTCCTGCAGCCGTTCATCAATAAAGTTATTCGCCCGGATCACCTGCTCGCCTTTGCCGAACAGCTGCAGGTTCAGGTCATACATCTCACATTTAAGCTGTTCCAGCGCCTGTAACCAGCTTTTATCTTCGATGCTGCTGGCAAACAAACCGTACACCCCCGGGCGTCCGCTTTTTTTATGTTCCAGCAGCTTATCCGTCATTCCACCATAGGCTGAAACAACAAATACCCGCTGATACAGGGTGTCGGGGTCAGAGGGTTTAAAAATGATATTATCCCGGACCGACACATAATCAGACATCGATGTGCCGCCGATCTTTTCTATAGTATGCATAACTCTCAAATTTTCAGGTTATAAGATGGTTGCAGACATAAATTGCCTGTTTAACGTGAGCCGTACAGGCGGCTCACAGATTAGTCGACAACCGGAAGCGCGATAATACGTTCGCGACTGCAGATATACTCTGGACGGGGAGGCTGGTCACAAAATGGCTCAACAACCCGATTGCTCAGTGCGTTATAAACAAAGAAAACGTTAGAACGCGGCTCAGGGGTGATGTTACCGTTTGATCCATGCATGACATTACAGTCAAACACAATAACACTGCCCGGTTTACATTTAACGCTGACAATTCCGCCAGATGCAGCCATCTGTTTCAGCTGATCATCCGAAGGGACACCGTATTCCTGCTTTTTCAGTGAGGCTTGAAAATGATTTTCAGGAGTCTCTCCGGCACAGGCGGCATATTTCTGGTGCGACCCCGGCAGCAGCATTAGCGGTCCGTTATAGTCGAAGTTTTCCGTCAGTGTGATCGACATACTCAGCGCCCGCATCCGCGGCATGCCATCCTCCACATGCCAGGTTTCAAAATCCGAGTGCCAGTAGAACTCCTTACCACGCAAGCCTGGCTTGTAATTCAGGCGGGACTGATGGATATACACCTCATCATTGAGAATATAGCGAGCCAGATCTGCCAGACGAGGGTCCGCCGCCAGCTTTTTAAACAACGGGCTGTTCTCATGCACCTGAAACACCGAGCGTACTTCACCACTTTCGGGTTCAGTAATGGTTTCGCCGGACTGCTCCACAGTACTATCATTGCGCAGCCGCTCCAGTTCCTGCTGAAACAGCCTTACTTCAATGGGGGAGAACAGCTCTTCCAGCACCATATAACCCTGCTCAGCATACTCATTTATCTGCTGCTCAGGGAGCGGTGCAACTCTGCCCTTAGGCGCGTAAACCGTAGGGTCCTGTCGTGGGGTAAACTGATGAACGCCCTGTCGTGAGGGGTAGGCATCTTCATGCTTTTGCTGAGCCGACATAAACATTCCTTTCATATTCATAATCAGGCCGTCACTGCTTCTGCACTCAGCTCATAAGCACCTTCCGCGTTATGCACCTCTTTGCCATTTAGTGGCGGGTTGAAGACACAGGCCATCTGCATCTCTTCAAATGCGCGTAATATGTGTTTATCGTTCTTATCCAGGACATACAGCGTGCCCGGTTTAATCGGGTATTTCTTACCCTCTGGTACGGTTTCTATCTCGCCTGCACCGGAGATGCAGTAAACCGACTCCAGATGGTTTTGATAATGCATACCAAAATCGGCATATTTATAAATAGTGGTGATATGGAAAGAGAACCCCATATTGTCATCTTTCAACAGCATCCGCGTGCTTTCCCAATTACCATCGGGCGATACGATACGACGATTACTCTGCTCGGCGGTGGCTAAATCACGTACAATCATTTTGTTTCCTCTTTATTCAGTTATTCTGCGTTTCTGTTTCGGGCGTCAGGGCGATAACCATATCTTCACTACCAGACACCGTGACCATCTCATCTGCCGGTATCAGCAAACTCTGGGCTGACGTCAGCCGATAGCGCCGGGAACGGGACACCACCCGGATCAGCCCCGAACCACTAAGACAGTGAAGCCTGTAGTTACACGCCTGCTGACGTTCGGGGAGCAGTAGCCGCTCCCTGCGGCGCCATCTTTAGCTGGCCAGACCGACCTGATCAAAGTATTTCTTCTGTTCCATAAAGCCATCCTCTTTGGCACAGACTTCACGAATAGCGTTCTCCAGAATATCGATACCGGCTTTCAGATTGTCCATGCTGATAATCAGAGGGCAGAGAAGTTTGATGACCTGGTCATCCGCACCACTGGTTTCGATCATCAGACCATTCTGGAACGCTTTAGAGGTGATCTTGTCTGCCAGTTCACCACTGACACAGTTGATACCCTGGAACATTCCCCGCCCCCGGGTAGAGAAGTTACCATCGCCATACTCTGTGGCTATCTGTTCCAGGCGTTCTGTGACATACCGGCCTTTCATCTGCACATCTTTAGCAAAGGAATCATCGGACCAGTAACAGTCAATCGCCGCTTTTGCGGTAATAAAGGCAAAGTTGTTACCCCGGAAGGTGCCGTTATGCTCACCCGGTTTCCACTGATCCAGTTCCGGACTGAACAGCACCACAGCAAATGGAAGCCCATAGCCACCCAGAGATTTTGACAGGGTAACGATATCCGGTTTGATTCCCGCCTCTTCAAAGCTGAAGTAGGTACCGGTGCGGCCACAACCGGCCTGAATATCATCGACAATCAGCAAAACATCATGCTTGCGACATACTTTTTCCAGCTGTTGCAACCAGCTGAAACTGGCAGCATTGATGCCCCCCTCACCCTGAACAGTTTCAACAATAACGGCAGCAGGCTTATCAATACCGCTACTGGAGTCGCTCAGAACCTTATCCAGATACAGGGTGGTATCAATATCATCGCCCAGATAACCGTCATAGGGCATCCGGCTGACACCGCTCAGGCTGACACCCGCTGCACCCCGATGATGCGAATTACCGGTCGCCGCCAGCGCGCCCATCGTGACACCGTGGAAGCCATTGGTAAAACTGATCACATTTTCACGGCCAGTGATATTACGCGCCAGCTTCAGCGCCGCCTCGACAGCATTCGTTCCGGTAGGGCCGGTAAACTGCATCACATAGTTAAGACCGCGGGGTTTAAGAATTTTTTCATTAAACGCTTCAAGAAACTCGCCTTTAGCCTTGGTATGCAGATCCAGGCCGTGGGTGATACCGTCGGAATGGATATACTCCAGCAGTTTCTCTTTAAACATCGGGTTATTGTGACCGTAATTAAGCGTTCCGGCGCCGGCGAGAAAATCCAGATAGCGGGTGCCATCTTCATCATAGAGATATTCTCCCTGCGCCTTATTGAAGACACGTGGAAACGAACGGGCATAGGACTGAACTTCAGATTCAATCTGTTCAAAAATTTTCATAAAAGCACTCTTAGTAAGAATTAGTGGATAATTTATATCGAACTACGAAATATTATTTTTGGACGGGTCCAATACGGACCAGGAACTCTGAATCGTGCTGATCATTAAAGTGGGTCACACGATCAAATATCAGAGCGCGCTCAAGAGGCGCATTGCACTGGTCTGCCAGACGGGTAAACAACGCCCAGGATGGAGCGTTATCTGCGGTAATGGTGGTCTCAACATGAGACACCGAACGGCTTGCAGCTGATGCCAGCAAAGTCAGTAGCATCTTTGTTGCAAGCCCACAACCACGGGCATCAGGAGAAACAGCCACCTGCCAGACAAAGAGTGTGTCAGCTGCCTGCGGCTTACGATAGCCACTGATAAAGCCAACCACCTGCCCCTGATGCTCAGCGAGTATCGAGGTCTCGGAAAAATGGCTGCACTGCAGCAGGTTGCAGTAGCATGAGTTACTGTCGAGTTCGGGGATGTGATTGATAAGTTGATTCACTGCATAACCATCAGCAGCTGTGGGGTTGCGTAAAAATACGCTTGAGATATCCATTGTCCCTCTAATATTTAGAATTACATTTATTTAGCTTTACTAATTACTTTTATATTATAAAACATACTAACAAGCGTTAAACAACCCATATATGTGGTTATTTAGAATACACCCCTCAAAAAATATATTTAGCCATACAAATTATTAGCTTGGATCAACTATGATTTTGTGGAAAAAAAGCTGCAAATTCCGTAGAATGACCAACCACTTCAAGTCAGGACAGGCCATGGAAAACAGCCAGAAAGCACTGGTACTGCTGCGTCAGATTATTCGTTCAACCGATATGCAGGATAAGGAGATCAGCCGCAGCACCGGGGTAACCCCACCACAATTAATGGTGATGCAGACGCTGCGGCAAAATACCCAGCTAACCACGGGCGAGCTGGCCAAAGAGATGGTGCTGACCCAGGCAACAGTGACCAGCATTCTGGACCGACTGGAAAAGAAAGAATTGATATCCCGCGAACGCGGCAAGGAAGACAAACGCAAGGTTTGGGTCAGCCTGACAGAAACCGGCAACGAGCTGATGAAAGGTGCCCCGACAACACAGCAGGACATCTTTGTGAGAAACTTTGAGGATATGCAGAACTGGGAACAGTCGATGATTGTGTCAAGTCTGGAGCGGATCGCCTTCATGCTTAACGCTCAGCATCTCGACGCCGCCCCCCTACTGGATATAGGCGAGCTGGACCGCTCCCAGCAGGACTACTCAAAAAACTAAGTCTCAGCAAAGCCCGTTACGAAAAAACCATTACCAAAGGCCCGCCACAGCCACTACATACCAGCCTGCACTCAATGAATAACCGGGTTCGGGCCATCATCTTCCGGCAGTAAGGGATGACCACTGCTGTCACTCCCCAGCACGCCCCGCTCCACCGCCAGCTCTAACAGCTGCGAGACAACCATCTGCGTCAGATGAGCACTGACAATCATACCGGCAGGTGGATCACCCTCAAACATTGCCTCATCCACCATCCCATCACCACGTAATCCCAACAGTAACGGATTCTCATCCACCAGCGGCGCCAGATCATCGGGAGCAAACAGCGAGTACTCTGAGGCAACCTGTAGCGCCAGGGCGTAAGCGTTCTGATGAGAGTCGGTTAAGCGCTCAGCGAAGGCCGCCTCAGCCCTATTCATCACCCCGGTGAGAAGGCTCTGACCGGGCAGCACAAGGTTCTCACGAGCAGTTTCAGAGAGACTGTAGTCCACTTCTGCGGCACGGGGCTCAGGCAATGCCAGCTCTTCAGCCTCCAGCATCAGCCGACCGTTATCATCCACAACCAACCAGCCCCGTTCCAGCGCGACATCCATCAACCCTTCCATCATCGCCGCAGCAATATTGGCACTAATAATCATGCCAACACTGGGATTATCCCGCTCTTTCTCGCTGGCAATAAGGTTACCACGGCGAGCCGCCAGCAGCGTCGGATCTTCAGCAACGATCCTGGCCAGCTCATCGGCACTCAGATAAAGCCGCTCATTACAGATCTTCTCGGCGGTTGTGTAAGGGTAACGACCCGCTTCCCGCTCCATCTGCAACAGATAGTCGGCTCGTACCTGCTCTATCAGTGTTGTCAGTCTCTGACTCATCTCTGTCTCCACACTGCAGCTGACCACAGCTTTTACCTAAATTATTTTAGCTTATCGCCCCTAATAATCGCCAATCTATAACCTATACTTAAGTTCACACCCGCTCAGCCGAAGCTATATTAAGAGGCAGGAATCGTCAGCAACACAGGGCCAGATTCCAGACCTCTATGGATCAATACAATAAGAGGATGGACCATGTTTAGTCAGATACCCTGGAGCACGTTTACTGGCGAAGAGGATGAGGAGGGGAGCATCTACATACTGTCAGATAACTAAAGCAGCCACATCAATGCGGCTGTATCAGTGATAGATGAGTCCAATCGGACTAATCAGATTGCGCTGCTGATCAAAACAGTTGCGCAACTCTGACAGCGGCCGCAGCACATAATCTTCCGGATCCACCGGCAGATCATACCAGTCCAGGGTGGAAACCCGGGTCATAAGGTCGTATTCGCCAATTAAAGCATCCAGATAGATCATCACCGCTTCAATACGCGGCTCCATCTCCAGCGATTCAGGCAGATCCTGCATATAGATATCCAGATGGTAACGTCCGGACTCTATCCGATAACCAAACCAGAACTCATCCAGCTGAAACTGTTCATCGCCAAAGTTAACCGTGGCGGGCACCGGATCATAGCGATTGTTAAACGCGACAAAACTGATTCCACCGATATCGGGTGCAGCACCAACCAGCGTTAACACTGAGCTGATCGATTCGGGATAGCCATCACAGCCGAAAATCATCTCAACGCTCCCCTCCCCCTCATCCCGCTCGAAATGAAAGGTCAGGTTAGCATCAATGCTTCTCAGGCTTTTACTGTATTCCAGTAGCAGTGTTTCATTATCAAACTGATTCTCTGACTCACTGGTCAGCAGCCGGTCAATGGTCTGCTCAACCTGCTGCCAGAAACTCTGGATCTTTTCGCTCGGTTCAATCATGTACGGGGAACAACCACTCCGGTCTGCCCCTGATATTTGCCATCACGGTCTTTATAGGACGTTTCACACACCTCATCAGCCCCCAGGAAGAGCATCTGAGCCACACCTTCATTGGCGTAAATTTTCGCCGGCAGCGGCGTGGTATTAGAAAATTCCAGCGTCACATGGCCCTCCCACTCAGGTTCAAGCGGGGTCACATTGACAATAATACCGCAACGGGCATAGGTGCTCTTACCCAGACAGATGGTCAGAACATCGCGGGGAATACGAAAATACTCAACCGTCCGCGCCAGCGCAAATGAGTTTGGCGGAATAATACAGACATCAGACTTTACATCAACAAAGCTGCCATCATCGAAGTTCTTCGGGTCGACAATGGATGAGTTGATGTTAGTGAAAATTTTAAATTCGTCAGCACAACGAACATCGTAACCGTAGCTGGAAGTACCATAGGAGATCAGTCGTTCTTCACCACGGCGACGCACCTGACCCGGTTCAAACGGTTCGATCATGCGCTGTTCGAGTGATGTGCGGCGAATCCAGCTATCTGATTTGATACCCATCTTTTCAGTTCCAGTTATAGGTTATATTGTGCGGCCGCACATAATATCGTTTTTGCCAAAAAAAAACCGCATTTTCAGAAAAAAAATGCGGTCGCCAATCATCAGAACCCAGAGGTCAAAATGAGCACCTGTTAGTCCTGACTGATTGAGATATTCGGCATTGCCTGTTGCACACCTCGACGGTCGTTCAGTGCCGCAACCACCTGACGCGCTGTTGAACGGTAGATCGCAGATTCAACCCCCTCAGGGTCTGCCACCAGCGTCGGTCTGCCACCATCAACCGCCTCGCGAATCGACATTTTAAGCGGTAACTGACCCAGTAAAGGAGCGCCATATGTACGGGACAGGCTCTCACCACCGCCACTGCCAAAGATCTCCTCAGTATGACCGCATTGGCTGCAGATATGCACGCTCATATTTTCCACAATACCAAGCACCGGAATATCCACTTTACGGAACATCTCGATCCCCTTACGGGCATCCAGCAGCGCGATATCCTGAGGTGTCGTTACAATCACTGCGCCGCTGACCGGCACCTTCTGGGAGATCGTCAGCTGTATATCACCGGTACCGGGCGGCATATCAATAAAGAGAAAATCAAGATCTCCCCAAAGGGTCTGAGTAACTAACTGCTGCAACGCACCACTGGCCATCGGACCACGCCATACCATCGGCTGCGAGTCATCAATCAGAAACGCGATCGACATCACTTCCAGACCATGTGCCAGCACCGGCTTCATGGCATTTTCACCGGAGGGCTCCGGACGGGTTGTCGGCGCAACACCCAGCATCGTCCCCATACTAGGGCCATAGATATCCGCATCGAGAATACCCACACGATAGCCTTCAGCTGCCATCGCCAATGCCAGATTAACCGTCGTGGTAGATTTACCCACCCCCCCTTTACCGGAGGCGACAGCAACAATATTCTTAATATTTTGCATGAAATAACACCTTAGCCTTTGGCTTTACTGTGCGTATAAACAATAAAAAGCATTAACCAACTATAATAGTCAGGTATTATGCATGAAGCGATAAAAAATTTCCATGAACAGAACCGCAAGCGTCATCAACCAAAGCTCCATATTCAGCATGCTGCCACGGCTTAAGATCTATTCAGCTACTCTTTATACGCTTCAACCTTAAAGGCCTCCATCGTGTACCCAGAGGTGCCAAGTTCGTGCACTGTGGTTTTAACACTGAGTTTACCGACAACCCAGATCGCATCGAAGAGGTTTTCTACATTCACGCCCGGCGCAAAGCTGACATGAATAATCTGATTGGAGGGCGGGGGTGGAACATGGATACAGGCTCCAAAATAGGGTACCAGAAAAAACTCAGATACCTTCATCCCCTCCTCCACCAGCGGAACGACAAATCCGGGAATACGGACCATCTTACCATCCATCTCCGGAACAACAGGTGCCGAGCTTAACGCCTCCATCATCGCTTTGAGCTTTATTTCAGCCATGGGATCATAATCATCCAGTGATGAAAACTGACTGGTATCAAAGATTGCCAGAGGTGAATAATCCGCAGGCATTAAAATATCCCAGTCAATTTTCTCAACTGGTTCACCATTAACGCTCTCTGCCCTTACCGGTGCAACACAGACGATGACCAAAAAAGACAACAGCGCCACTATTTTTTGCATTACTTTCCTCATTTACCCATTATTACAACCGCACCGTCATACCATCGGCGAGGCTATATCGATAAGCCCCATAACCCGGTAACAAACCGCACAACAGCCCCATTATAAAGACGAGCGATAGCAATTTAAGTTCATATAATCCAGGTAAACTTAACGCCAGAAAGAGCCCGAAATGTGTTTCAAGAAAAGGAATACAGATCCACAGCCCGCCATAGAGAAACATTAATGCCAGGATAATACCCGACAACGTCAGCCCTCCTGTTTCCAGCACTAACAACAGACAGATCTGCAAGGGCCGTGCGCCAACCGACCGTAAAACGGCCATCTCCCGGCGGCGCTCATTTAAGCTGGTCAACAGTACTGTCAGCATACCAAACAAGCCAGTAGCGACGACAAACCCTGAAATGACCAACAGAGTACTTTCAACCATACCCAGCATCCCCCAGAGTTCCTGCAAGGCTACCCCGGGCAAAATGGCCTGCAACGCCTCCTTGCGGTAGTTATTTATAGACCGCTGCAACTGAAAAGTCGACATTTTTGACTTTAATCCAACCAGAATCGCAGTAATTTGCTTTGGCTCCAGCTTGCGTTCAGACAACGGCGTCTTGCCCCCGGAGCCCGGTATATAACTACCCGACTGCCAGTCGATATGGATAGCCTCTATGGCGGCAAGGCTGACATGCAGGGTGCGATCCAGCGGCGTTCCGGTTGGTTTCAGAATGCCGACAACGGTAAAGGGCTGATCTTCATGCTTACTGAAGCTGGTATTGCCGGTGCCATGGCTAATCACCACTTGCTGCCCTAACTGATAATGCAGCTGTTGCGCCACTTCGGCCCCCAATACTACATCGTGCAGCGCTGCAAACGGTTTACCGTCACTGAACGCTAGCGGGTGTTTGCGCCCATAGCGGTAGTATTTAAAGTAGTCGGCAGTTGTACCCAACACCCGATAACCCCGATGCGAATCACCCAATGAGATAGGGATGGTCCACTCAACTTTTGGCTGAGAAGCGATCTCCTTGTAGCTCTGCCAGCTGATATTATTGGTGGCATTGCCGATACGAAAAACCGAATAAAGCAGCAGCTGAACAGACCCGGAACGCGCACCAACAATCAGGTCGGTCCCCGAGATGGTGGAACTGAAGCTCTGTTTCGCTTCCGTTCTGATTTTCTCGACCCCCAGCAACAAGGCAACGCTGACGGCAATGGAGATCACCGTCATTATCGCCGTCAGACGCCGGTTGTAGAGGCTGCGCAGTGCCAGCATCAGGATAACGTTCACAGGCGCTCCTCTGTTTGATTAATATCACCCAATGAAATTGACTGAGTAAAATGCGTTTCCAGTGAACGATCATGACTAACAAACACAAGTGTACTGTCAGACGCATCACACTCACTGATCAGCAAATTAAGAAAGTCATCACGACTATCGCTGTCCAGCGCCGATGTTGGCTCATCAGCGATAACCAGTTCAGGACTACCCATCAACGCTCTGGCGACAGCAACCCGCTGCTGCTGGCCGATGCTAAGTCGTGTAACGGCTCTGCCTTGCAACACATCCCCGATGATACCCAGGTGCTCAAGCAGGTGCATCGCGGCTTTATCGAGCGACCCATAACGCGCAGTTGCCCGCGCACTGCGTCGCTTTGAAAACCGGCAAGGCAGCATGACATTATCTAACACCGAGAGATAAGGAAGCAGGTTAAACTGCTGAAAAATCAATCCTATATGGTCTGCTCTGAAGTTGTCACGCCAGGCACTGCTCTGTCGCTGCAACTCCTGCCCCAGCACTCTGACAACGCCTTGCTGGGGGACATGTATTCCCCCAATCAGGTTCAGCAACGTACTCTTACCACTCCCGGAAGGGCCTTTCAGAAAAATCCGCTCTGAAGCAGCAATAGTCAGCTCAGGAATATTCAGAACAGGCGGACTGCCTGGCCAGCCAAACACAATATTATCAAGCCGAATGACAGGGTCCGCTATAGCGGCCAGCGGCGCGGAACTTAAAATCGTATCCATCTGTTGTCTTTATCCAACTGTTGATAACCCTGACCAGAAGGGCCAATGAGCTGTACCTGTAGCAGTTTCATCTGCGGGTAATATTTAAACAGTTCAACCGAGAAACCGTTCAGGTGTTCTGGCGACCCGCACTGGAACTGATAAGACAGCTGTAAATCACTATGGCTATGCCCCTCATGATCGTGATCTGCTTCATGATCGTGATCAGCGTCCATCATGGTTGTATGAACTTCCGCCAGATCCGGCAGACAAGCGCTCCCCTCTGGGAAAGCAAACAACGCTTCCGGCTGTTTCAATTGCCTGATAACAGAATGCAGAGTGGCTCTCTGCTGTTCATTATCAGGTGCATGCTCGAAACCGACGATATCAGCCGCTGGCGAGTTAATCTCTATCTGCAGCGTATTACCTTCCAGCACCACAGCCATACTTGCTTTGCCGTGTTCATGGCTTTCGAACTGCCGTTCAATCCCTTCTGCAGCAACAACCGGTGCAATCAGTGATAATAATATTCCACTCAACAGCCTCATTTTCCATACCCTTCGCTATGACAAAAAAATCAATGTTACAATATAACATATCTAAAAGGTAATAAATTGAACTGGCCCGAAAAACACGATCAAACACAACACAGAAAGTACAAGGCACTTTGACCGGGCTTTTAGCAACAAACGGATATGAAAGTAACAGCCAGAAAACCAGGAAAAACAACAGAGAAGAAACCGGGTCTGTTGAGGACCCGGCTTATAACGATAACCGCTAAGCTGAAGCTAACAACTGTTCAGCAACCGACTTAGCTTCCGGGTAGTTCGTTTTTCCACTGCCCAACAATGGAATCTCACTCACCCGAAACACCTTCGCCGGCAACATCAGTGGCGGGAACCCCTGACTGGTCAGATAGCTTCTGAAGCTGTCCGGGTCAACATCCGCATCCAGCAGCAAAATAATCTGCTCACCTTTACGCTCATCCGGCAGATTAATCGCGACCAGTGAGGCCTCGTCGTCTGCAAGATGCTTTCTCACCTCCTGCTCGACAGCTCCCAGACTAATCATCTCCCCACCCAGCTTGGCAAACCGGGAGTAGCGATCAACAATCGTGAGAAATCCATCCTCATCCAGATGCCCCTTATCGCCACTTTTATACCAGCGCAGGCCATCCATTTCGACGATTACCTCGGCGGTTTTTTCCGGATTATTCAGATAACCTTTCATGATCTGGGTGCCCCCAATCAGAATAAGACCATCTTCTCCGGTTGGCAGCTCCTCCAGAGTAACCGGATCAACAATACGGAAAGTCGAACCCGGCAGTGCCAGCCCCACCGTGCCGGGACGGCTTCCCACCTGAACAAACCAGCCATCCACCGACAGATGATCCGGCAGGTTAACACTGGCAACCGGCGTTGTCTCTGTAGAACCATAACCCTCAATAACCGGCACTCTGAAACGGGCTTCGAACGCCTGCTGCACCGCTGGGTCGAGTCGCTCAGCACCCGCAACCGCCACCCGGATAGACTGAAACATCAATGGATGAAGCTTCTTACTGCGGGTGTAGAGACGCAGAAATGTTGAGGTTGCACAGATCAGGGTTGCCCGGTATTTAGTCACCCCTTTACCGATATTTACCGCATCGGTTGGGTCCGGATGACAGACCACAGGCAACCCCTCTATGAGCGGCAGGAAGGTGGTGACAGTCAGACCAAAGGCATGAAACAGCGGTAACGTCGCCATAATGCAATCATCTTCACGGACATTCAGCACATCAGCAATCTGACGCAGGTTGGCGAGAATGTTCCGGTGACTGAGCATCACCCCTTTAGGTGCACCTTCGCTACCGGAAGAAAACAGGATCGCAGCGGTATCCTCCAGCTTCGTGCCCGCTCCAAACCACCACTGCAACAGAGTGGTTGGCAGCACACTCAGCAAGCCCATTGTCGCCAGCGCTTCGGTTTTACCAATCCCGGCCTTGAGGTCTTCCATATAGATGACCTGACGCCCCGCAAACAGCGCGTCAGGGTCAAGCCCACGGGCTTTAAGTTTGTTAACAAATTTATGCGCCGTGACAACCGTCTTTACCTCAGCCTGTTCCAGTGCTGTCAGCTGTGCCGACTCAGTCGCGGTAAAATTAATATTTACCAACGTCCGTCCGGCAAACAGCGCCGCCAGATTGGCAATCGCTCCGGCACTGGAGGTTGGCAACAGCAGCCCTATGCGCTGCCCCGGTGTATTCTTCAGCCGCTGGCTAAATAACACCACAGCGGTCAGTAAGCGGCGATAACTTAACGGTTCCCCCTGAGCATCGGTGATCGCCATATCCGACATAGCACTCTTTGCACTATGAATAAAACTCTGCGGCAGCGGCAGAAGTGTGCCGGTATAGCGTTCCCAGGTATGAATCGACAGCTCAGTGACTTTCTTTTTAACCTCGGATGCAGTGCTGCGAACCGACATCGGCTGACCATAAGCAACGATCACATCACGCTTCAGGCCGCCCCGGCGAATCATTTTCATCTTATCGGTGGAACGGGAGAAACGGCTACCCCATAATCCGCGCAGATAAAAAGGAACAATAACCCCTTCAGCCTCTTCACAGGCACGCTCAAAACCCTTTTTAAACTCACCGATCTGACCGGTGTGACTGATCGCCCCTTCGGGGAACAGACACACCACTTGTCCAGCACTGATCAGCTCACCGACCGTTTGCAACGCCTCACGACTATGACCACTGGAGATCGGAATCACCCGGTACATCGACATAAACCATTTCAGATACCAACGCTCATAGATTGAACGCTCCATAACGAAGTGAATATGACGGGGACAGGCCATCTGAATCATCGCCCAGTCCAGCCAGCTGATATGATTACCCAACAGCAGCACCCCCTGCCCAGCGCGGGGCAGGTTTTCAAACCCCAGTACCTGCAGGTTGTATTTACGCTTGATCAACCCCGCCACCAGCACCCGCACCAGCGCTTGTGGCAACATCCTGATAGCAAATAGCGCGGCGACAACAGCCATCAAAGCAAGCAGCCAGAGCAACCATAGACCATCAATCCCGGCCCAGGCGAACAACACGGTCAGTGAGAGAAAGCCGAGCATCGCTATGTTCTGAATGAAATTACTGCCCGCCAGCACCTTGCCGGTCTCTTTGCCACTGGCATTGAACTGAATCAGTGCCTGTAACGGGACATTCAGCAGCGCACCACAGAGACCGATCAGAAAGAATGCCATCGCCTGATAGAGCACCGAGGAAACCTGCGGCAACAGCACCAGCCCTGCCGCTACACCAGCGGCCCCCAACGGGATCAGGCCGATATTGATATAATGGGGCGACCAGCGTCCGGCCAGCACCGAACCCACCATAATCCCCACACCCGCCAGTGCCATAGTACCCTGAATGATAAAGGTGTTATGGATGCCATGATGAGACTCAGCCACCGCAGGAAACACCGCCAACATCACCTGGCTCACCGACCAGAACAATGCCACTCCGATAATGGATAACCAGATAGTCCGGTTATGGTAGATCATCGACAAATTACGGGTCAGCGTCTTACCGCTGCGGTAGGCCTGCCAGTCATAGCGAACCTGATGGTCTGTTTCACGGGTTTTCGGCAAGCGATACGCCAGCACCAGCTCAAACACCGAACCGATCACCAGCAACCAGCCTAACGGCGCTATCATCTCCAGGCTTTGCTCTGGCGAGAGTTGATAGGCACCATCCACAAGAATTTCAAACAGCAAAGAAAAGACGGCAATACCGGACAGAATAGCCACCATGGTAACCGCCTGAACCCAGCCGTTACCCTCCGTTATATTCTCTTCGCCGACTAACTCACGAATAAAACCGTATTTAGCGGGCGAGTAAAACGCGCTTTGCAACGCCAGAATAAAGGTGAGCGCAAAAGCGGCAATAAACCACCCCTGAAAATAGCACAGTGTAATTAACAGGGTAGCGCCAACGGCAGCCCAGGCGGAATATTTCATCACCCGGTTTTTCGGGTATTTATCCGCAAGAAACCCCGCCGGGGTAAATAGCATGATGAACGGCAACAAAATCAGTCCATTGACCACCGCCGTCAATACGATCTGCAGATCACCGTCATAGGCTTTAAACAGTGTGTTTTGGATAATAATCTTATGCCCAAGATCGACAAAGGCATTAATAAAGGCGATGGCAATAAACGCCAGAAAGCCATTGATGCGAAGAAGTGCTGACATCCTACTCTCCCTGATAGAACGATGAGGCAACTGATAATGCCGACAACAGGGTCACCGACGCTGAAATTTTAGTTCTGAGCATAATACTACCTCCCGATAAAATGATCTCGAAAGTATCTTTTTATCGTTCAGGCAACACTATCTCCGCAACAACCGTATCAAATTATAATACTTTAAGTGCTAAATACCCGATCAACCACGACAACATTCTTACGCTTATTTATCCCTTTACGCCCCCTGTTTGCGCGTCAGATAAACACCACACTCCAGATGATGGGTATAGGGGAACTGATCAAACAGCGCGAAACGTTGCAGCCTGTGGGTAAGGGTAAGCTGCTTCAAGTTCTCATGCAGGGTTTCCGGATTGCAGGAGATATAGACAATATTATCGTACTCAGCCACCTGCTTAACGGTTTCATCATCCAGACCACTGCGTGGAGGGTCCACCAGCACAGTACTGAAATTATAATCAGCCAGATTAACACCACTCTGCTTCAGTCGACGAAACTCACGCACCCCCTGCAACGCCTGCGAAAACTCCTCGCTGGACATCCGCAGGATTTTCACATTATCAACCTGGTTAGCGGCAATATTATACTGCGCGGCATCGACAGAGACTTTGGCGATCTCGGTCGCGATGACCTTATCGAAGTTTTGCGCCAGCGCCATAGTGAAGTTGCCGTTACCACAATACAGCTCCACCAGATCCCCTCCCGCATCACGGGTGACATCCAGAGCCCATTCCAGCATCTTAACGCACACCCCTCCATTGGGTTGGGTGAAGCTGTTTTCCACCTGTTTATAGATCAGTTCACGGCCACCAACCGGCATCCTCTCCAGTGCATAATCCTGATCCATTACGATCTTGGTTTTACGACTACGGCCGATAAAATGGATACCGAAATGATCTTTGAGCTTTTTCGCCTCCTCAATCCAGGCCTCATCAAGTGCTTTATGGTAAAGCAGACTAACAATCACCTCACCGGACAGCGTGCTGAGAAAATCCACCTGAAACAGGCGACGACGCAGCAGCTCATTGGGACGCAGATAATCCAGCAGTTTAAACATCACCTGCTGAATCGGCTCAGAGACCATAGGGCAGGTTTCCAGGCGGCTATGCTGATGCTTATCGCCGGGCTGGAACATCACATAGTAGAGATCATCACCTTCGTGCCAGACACGAAACTCGGCGCGCAGGCGATAGGCTGTTTTTGCCGACTCAAACAACTCAATGCCGGGCAGACTGAAGTCAGCAAACTGCTGTTCGATATCAGTTTTTTTTTCGCTCAGCTGAGCATCATACTGGGACGGATCAACAACAGGCAGCGCCATCTAAACCTCGGAATTTTGCAACAAAACAGGCCGCGCATTCTATCAGCCTGCCCCGATCACTCCAAGCATTCCCTTATTTTTAGCCGCCGACGCCGGGATCGGTTTAAAAACCACTGCCAGACCCGGAATAGAGTTGCGATGCAAAATCTTCAGACATCTGCTGCCAGTGAGACAGTTTGTTCTGCAACCCCAGACGGGTGACATATTTTTCGCTGACCTGACTACTGATACGACAGTCATTAATATTGACCACATCAGGCAGAATGGAGTCCGCCAGATGTACTGCGGTTAGCGGGGTGAATTTTTCACTCGATGTGGCATTGGGATTGGAATGATAAAGCACCGCCTCTACCACCTCCGGCGGCAGGTTCCAGAGCCCCAGCATATAGGCTCCGACCTCCATATGGGTGACTCCCAGCCGGAGTTTCTCAATTGCATACAGCGGGTGATTCAACCGTGCCGCTTCCTGAAGCACCTCACTGTAATGATCAGCTTCACGGGTTGCGATCACCAGCATGCCAATATCCTGAAGCAGTGCCGCCAGAAACGCCTTATCGGCAATGTCCGCATTAACACGCTGCTCTCGACAGATCGCCCGGGCAAACCGGCCAACCACCATGCAACGATCAAAGAGGTTTTCGAAGGAGAATCCCGCCCAATTCCGGTCCTGTGGAAAATGTTCAAATATGCGCGAGACCAGAAACAGGTCGCGAATCTGCCGCACCCCAAGAATCACCACCGCATCTTTGATTTTAAAAACCTTACTACTGAGAGCAAAGAAAGCAGAGTTCACCAGCTGCAGGATTTTCGCACTCATCGCCGGATCACGCTCGATGATGGCAGCAATTTCGGCTGCACCGTTGATATCCGATGCCAGCGCATCGTTCAGCGCGACGTAAACCCCCGGCAAAGAGGGCAACCGCTCAATCGCACCGACATACTCCCTGACCGCCGGTTTATTACTTGACTGAATCAGCCGCAGACTCTGGCCGACCTCATGAAACAGTTCGGTAACACCCGAAGTAAACAGCAGTGAACGATGACAAAGCTCAGAGGCTTTAGCTACCTGATAGTTCTGCAGCCCATCATTCAGCATAATCCGGATAATGCCTGGATGCTTCGCCACAACCTTGCGCAGCCAGTTGTAACGAAACTCAAAATCATCCTGACTCAACTGAACAACGATAACCTGATAATCCAGTCTGCCGAGCATCTCCATCGCCTGTTCAGGCTGTTTAGCCAGGTCGATAGAAACCTTGCCTTGCAGTTCTACCGGAACATTGTTCAGATCAGCCAGCGGCTTACCGAGCCAAAGTACCGCAATCTGATCTTCCTTAAGAATATATTCGAACATAATTCTCTCCATCTGTTCACTAGAGCGACTCCTTCCACTCAACTCCATAACCTACTCACCCTCTGTCCAGTGGCAGGCGAAACAGATCTGTGTCTTAGCAAAAATTTTCAGTTTATCCTGAGCATGCCTCTAGCCTTTACTTTAGTACAAAGCCAAAAGACTCAGTATAGCCTTAAATAAGCGGCACTCCCTGAGTGAAATACCCAGAACTGAGGTCAAGAACAAGGTCAGAAACCGGCATCTCAGGAGAATATCCCGACCCGCTGTTCAAGCCCAATCTAACAGCCTTAAGTAGGTTGTAGTCCTTTTTAAAAAAACTGTCTACGCAGTGTTACCCACAATAGTCATAAAATGAAGCCCGGGGATTCCTTTCTATTCATCCACCGCAGACAAAAAATCCCCACTCCTTGCTGTAATTTCAGTCATTTAAGAGTAAAATTTCGCGCTTATCTCTGCAACCTAGACCTGCTCTGAATCATGACTGACACACAACGTAAGATTCTTGTTACCAGCGCTCTGCCCTATGCCAACGGCCCAATTCATCTGGGCCACCTGGTAGAGTACATCCAAACTGACATCTGGACCCGCTTCCAGAACCAGCGCGGCAACCACTGCACCTATGTGTGTGCGGATGATGCCCACGGCACCCCTATTATGCTCAAGGCAGACCAGATGGGGGTTACACCAGAACAGCTGATCAGTCAGGTGAGCCAGGAACACCAGCGTGATTTCGCAGGTTTCATGGTGGGCTTTGATAACTACTACTCCACCCACTCTGAAGAGAACAAGCACTTTGCCTCGCTGATCTACACCCGTCTGCGTGATGGCGGTCATATCGCTAAGAAGACGATCACCCAGGCGTACGATCCGGAAAAAGAGATGTTCCTGCCAGACCGCTTCGTTAAGGGCGATTGTCCGAAGTGTGGCGCGCAGGACCAATATGGCGACTCCTGTGAGGTTTGCGGTGCAACCTATAGCCCGGTTGAACTGAAAAACGCTTATTCTGCGGTATCCGGCGCCAAGCCGATTGAAAAAGAGTCTGAACATTACTTCTTCAAACTGGCCGACTTTGAAAACACCCTGCGCAGCTGGGTCGACAGCTGCGTGCAGGAACAGATGATTCATAAACTCAATGAGTGGTTTGAGTCGGGACTGCAAAACTGGGATATCTCCCGTGACGCACCGTACTGGGGGTTTGAAATCCCTGATGCTCCGGGCAAGTATTTCTACGTCTGGCTGGATGCCCCTATCGGCTATATGGCCAGTTTTAAAAACTGGTGCGATAAAAACGCCGTCGACTTCGATGAGTACTGGAACGAAGCCTCCGACACCGAGCTGTATCACTTTATCGGGAAGGATATCGCCTACTTCCACACCCTGTTCTGGCCCGCCATGCTGGAAGGGGCGGGTTTCCGTAAACCGACTAAAGTGTTCTGCCATGGATTCCTGACGGTTAACGGTCAGAAGATGTCCAAATCCCGTGGCACCTTTATTATGGCGGAAACCTACCTGAAGCACCTGCGCCCGGAATATCTGCGCTACTACTTCGCAGCGAAGCTGGGTTCCGGTATCGATGATATCGACCTGAGCCTGGATGATTTCCGCATGCGGGTAAACGCCGACCTGGTCAACAAAGTCGTTAATATCGCCTCCCGCTGCGCTGGCTTTATCCATAAGAAGTTTGCAGGCCAACTGGCTGACACACTGGCAGAGCCTGCCCTGTATGACGAAGCAGTCGCGTCTGGTGAGCTGATTGCCAACGCCTATGAAGCCCGTGAATACGGCAAAGCGATGCGGGAGATCATGCATCTCGCTGATAAAGCCAACCAGTATATCGATGCCGCTGAACCCTGGGTGCTGGCAAAACAGGAAGGTAAAGAACAAGACGTACAGAACTGCTGCACCATGGGCATCAACCTGTTCCGGGTGATCATCTCCTACCTGGCACCGGTCCTCCCTCAGGTGGCTGAAGACACTGCCGCGTTCCTGAATATCGACGGTTTTGCCTGGGATGCCGTTAAAACACCGCTGCTGAATCATAAGATCAACAAGTTTAAACCGCTGATGCAGCGTATTGAGGAAGACAGCGTTAACGCCATGATCGAAGACAGCAAAGCAACCCTGGCAGCAATCGCCGCGACGACACCGGCAGCGCCTGTAGCAGTGAAAACAGAACTGGAGAAAAATCCGGTCGCGGATGAGATTACCTTTGATGACTTCGCCAAGGTTGATCTGCGGGTTGCCCGCATCGCGAAAGCGGAACATGTCGAAGGCGCCGATAAATTGTTAAAACTGACATTGGATCTGGGTGGAGAAACCCGCAACGTGTTTGCCGGTATTAAGTCCGCCTATAACCCGGAAGACCTGGAAGGAAAGCTGACCGTGATGGTGGCTAACCTGGCTCCGCGTAAGATGAAGTTCGGTATGTCAGAGGGTATGGTGCTGGCGGCAGGCCCGGGTGGTAAGGATCTGTGGATTCTCGAACCCCATGAAGGGGCTCAGCCCGGCATGCGGATTATGTAAGAGTGTCCCTGGTATCGAATTACTGCGTTGCAGATTAATTTCTGATTGCTCATGTACAACAGTACACTCCGAATCATGAATTAGTCTGCGCCTTGTACTCCAACACCAATGACTACTCTTAACGTTATCTTTAATGGTTTGTCTTAGTTATCCTGAAAGGCACTTTGTGAGTGCCTTTTTTATTGGAGTCTGAAATGGCGCAGGAAATTGAACGCAAGTTTCTCGTAAATATGGATAAAGTCGACCTGCCAGCTCAGGGACTGACCATCTGTCAGGGTTATATCAAGACCGCTGATAAAACCACGGTGCGGATTCGCATTATGGGTGATAAAGCGTTTCTCACCCTTAAAGGCGAAACTAAAGGGATCTCCCGCAGTGAATTTGAATATGAGATTCCGGTAAGCGATGCCCGGCAGATGCTGAATGAGTTATGCACCGGCCCGGTAGTGGATAAGACCCGTTATCTGATCTCCCATAAAAGTCACCTCTGGGAACTGGATATCTTTGCCGGAGACAATCAGGGGCTGGTCGTCGCAGAGGTCGAACTGGACAGTGAGGATGAGCAACCTGAACTTCCGGACTGGGTGACCGAAGAGGTTACCGGCGACAAACGCTATTACAACTCCAACCTGCTCACCCACCCTTTCAAGAACTGGTAACCCGATGACCACACCACACCCGTTTGAACACCTGACACCCAGTTTTATTCAGGACGCCATTGAAAGCCTGGGGTATCTCTGCGATGGACGGGTATTTGGCCTTAACAGCTATGAAAATCGTGTCTATCAGGTCGGTATAGATGAAAGCGAGCCATTGATCGCCAAGTTTTATCGTCCGAATCGCTGGAGCCGGGAGCAGATTCTGGAGGAACACCAGTTCTGCTTCGAACTGTTAGCACAGGAATTACCCGTGGTCGCCCCTCTGGTTCGCGACGGCGAAAGCCTGTTTACCTATGGCGACTTTATGTTTGCCCTGTTTCCCCGCAAGGGCGGTCACGCGCCCGAACTGGATAATATGGATAACCTGTTTACCCTGGGCCGGATGCTCGGCCGGATTCACACTATCGGTGCCAGCCGTCCGTTTATCCACCGTCCAGAGATCGATATCGCCAGCTACGGACACGAAAGCGTGCAACTGATCAGCGAACAGTTCATTCCGGCGGAACTGAAAACCTCTTACGATACCCTGACGGCCGACCTGCTAAAGCTAATGGAGGAAAACTGGCAGATCTGTGAACCGATCAACCGCATCCGGGTGCATGGCGACTGCCATATCGGCAATATGCTCTGGCGCGATGACGCCCCACATTTTGTTGATTTTGATGATGCCCGTATGGCACCCGCCATTCAGGATATCTGGATGCTACTGTCAGGCGAACGAGAGAGTCAGCAAGCACAGCTCTTGGAAATCATCGAAGGATACAGCGAGTTTTGTGATTTCAATCCAGCACAGCTAAGACTCACCGAAACCCTGCGTACCCTGCGAATTATGAACTACGCCGCCTGGATCGCCCGCCGCTGGGAAGACCCGGCCTTCCCCCATAACTTCCCCTGGTTCAACACCGTACGCTACTGGAGCGAACATATCCTGGAACTGAGGGAGCAGCTATTCGCCCTGCAGGAAGCACCGTTACAGCTGTATAACTAGAAGCGCTTTTCAAAAAGCTCTGCTAAGCAGCGCATCGAACAGACGCATGTTATCTAAGCCGAAAATCTAACCAAGTAGTCAGGTCGGGCAATTCAGATAATACACAGCGTTTTACTCATCGCCGGTAATCTGATTACCACCCTGCTTTTTAGATTGCTGAAGACAGATCTCAGCACGACTGAACATCGACTCGGCGCTATCCTCCTCTCCCGTCAGGGTAGCAACACCGATACTGACGGTAAAACGCACATCGGTTCCCGAATGCGGTGCTGACAGTTCAGACACCATATGACGTACCCGCTCTGCGGCCAGGATGCCCTGCTCAGCGTTGGTTTCCGGTAACAGGATGGCAAAACCATCTTCGCCGACCCGGGCAAGGAAATCTGCGGTGCGTTTCAGGCTATTGAGGGATTCAGCTAAACGCTTGAGAATCTGATCACCGACATCCCAGCCTCGCTGATCATTGATCAGTCTCAGGCTATCAATATTGATCAGCATCAGGCTGCAGATCCAGTCATAACGTACGGCCTGGGCGATAGATTGCGCCAGCACCGGCATCAGCGCCCGACGGTTGTACATGCCAGTCAGCAGATCGCGTTGTACCTGAGAGTTCTCCCGCTGGGCCATTTTGCGCCGGCTGATATCCTCAATACGACAGACCACACTGGGCTCATCACCAGCAGATGGAGCCATCCGTACTTCAACCCAGCAGGACTCAACCATCCCTTGCTGTTGCAGGAAGACGATCTCGGTCGGGTCAAACAGAATCTCTTTCACCATTAGCTGATTCAGGCTTAAAGACTGATCAACCATTCCCTGTAACAACGAAGCAATCGCACCGGGGAAAAGGTCGCTGAGGTTTTTGCCTATCAGCAGTTCGCTGCCTCCCCAGGGGATCGGCGATTCATTATGAGAGGAGAAAATGATGTTACCCTGCTGACTTAAAATCAGCACATCTTCAGACAGGACATTGAGCAGGGCATCAATACGGGTTTGAAGAAGGTTGGCATTTTTCATTCGTCACTCCACAACAGATAGGTGTCAAAAATTGGCTGTAAAATCGCTAACAACTCCCTCCTTATAACATAGGCGAGAGAACTATCTGAAGGGGCGGTTACCATTCTGTGTAGATAAGTCAATTTTAATGAAAAAAAACCCGCCGAAGCGGGTTTCTGATAACTGATTATTCTATACAGTAACACTTCAGCGGCGGAAAGCCGTTGAACTCAACCGAGCTGTAACTGGTGGTATAAGCACCGGTCGAAAACCAGTAAAGCCGGTCACCGATCTCAAGTGAGAGGGGCAGCTCATACTTATAGTTTTCGTACATAATATCCATGCTATCGCAGGTTGGCCCCGCCAGCACAACCTCTTCACCCTCACCTTCGCGTTCAGTTTCCAACGGAAACTTAATCGCCTCGCCCAGGGTTTCGATCAGGCCATTAAACAGACCGACATCGGTGTATACCCAGCGGTTCAGGGCCGTATGCGATTTGCGTGAAATCAGCACAACTTCACTCACCAGCAAGCCGCTGTCACCCACCAGAGAGCGACCCGGTTCGAGAATGATCTGCGGAGGGTTATCGCCGAAATCTTCCATCAGATAACGGGTAATCTCCTCACAGTAGACCGAGAAGTCGTTCGCCTTAGTCAGGTACTGGGCAGGAAAGCCCCCGCCCATGTTGATCATACGCAGCTCGATACCACACTCTTCCCGCAGCCGCTCGAAAATGACCTTAACCTTAGCAATAGCCGCATCCCAGACATCAATAAGACGCTGCTGCGAACCGACATGGAAAGAGATGCCATAAGGCTCCAATCCCAGCTTTTTCGCCAGAATAGCCAGATCAAGCGCCATATCCGGGTTACAACCAAACTTACGGGACAGTGGCCAGTCAGCGCCCTCTGCACCTTCGGTCTGGATACGAATATAGATACGGGAGCCAGGAGCATACTGGGCAATGTTTTCCAGATCGGCTTCTGAGTCAGTGGCGAACAGGCGCACACCCTTGTCGTAAAAATAGCGAATATCATCACGCTTTTTAATCGTGTTGCCATAACTGATGCGATCAGGCGATACGTTATGCGACAACACCTGATCCAGTTCATAGATGGACGCGATATCAAAGCTTGAACCCAGTTCTGCCAACAGCCCGACAATCTGAGGATGTGGGTTAGCCTTAACCGCGTAATAGATCGAGGCAAAGTCAAAACCGTTCTTCAGTTCCTGATATTTTTCTGCAACGGTTTGCAGATCAATCAACTGGAAAGGAGTCTGATACTGATCGGCAGCTTGCTTCAGGCGTGCCCATTTTTCAGCAGAGATATGATCCGGCAATTTCATCACTATTTTTACCTGTACTCCTGCCGGTATCTCCGGCGGAAAGAGGAGTTATTCACTCCATTAGAAAACGCGCAGTATAGTTTAAACGCACCCTCTGTAAAGTGAATTTTCATGCTCAGACAATATATTTTTACTTATAATTAAATGATCAGTTCGCTGCCCTGCGTTATGATTTTTTCTATCTCTGCGAAGGACTTCGCTTCGTACATTATCTCAAACCCGACCTTGAGTTTACGGGAGATATCGCTGGCAGAAATGATGCCCCGAATACGTCTGATTCCCAGTTCGGTCTGATCAACAACCAACAGATGCTGATCACCTGAATTTTTCAAAGTGAGCATAATATCGCCAATTCTGGAATGGCTGATCTGATCAAAGGTCAGTGAACGCAGATACTGCTTTTGCAGCATAATATGCCCTACATTCACCTCATCCCGGGTGACACCGTGGTTTTTCATATGAACGATCACTTTGCTGCCCGCGATATCCTGGGCACTGATGACCCCCACAAACCGACCTGCCAGCGTGATAACAAACAGCATACGCACATGCTGGCTTTTCATCCGTTCCAGCGCATCATCGACGGCAACACCTTCGGTCACTGTGATCGGCACGGTCTGACTAAAATCGGTCATTACTTCGCTGGCGGGACTTCGCAAACTGATCGGTTCCTGATTTACCTCTGGGGTAAGCAGATGCTCAACATCACAATTATCCTGCAAACGTAAAGGGTAAAATTCCTGAAACACAGGCACCTCCGGTTGTTATTTTTATATTGTAGCTACAGGATAGTTCTGTTTTGCGATGCTATGCCAGTTTCTGCCGGGATATAGCTCCTTAAACCATTAAAAACTCAGACAAACTGTCAGCCCCAGTCCGGCAATAAACACCAGTGATACAACACTGTATGTGATCAGTAGGGGGTTGTTATCACCATCCTGATGTACTGAACAGTCCCAGAACGGCCGACGCGCCTCCCGCAAAGCCTCTGCGCGGGTCAGGCCAATGTCACTAAGCGCCCGGGCATCAAGTTGAGTGAGTAAACGTCTGCTGTAATAGGTTTGCCGGTATTGCTTTAACCGGGAAAGAATTTTGCACATGATGAAGCCCTCCATATTCAGAGCTTCAGTTTATGAATATTTCTGATACCATTACAGATTCACCAATAAATACATAAAGCCAGCACAGATCTGAAAATGCTTAATCTGTAATGGTTTAAACACAAAAATCTGTACTGTTTTTTACACTGTAGCGGGACATTCTGATGAAACTGTATGAGCAGGTAGCAACAACCCTGAAGGACCGGATCGAACTGGGCTATTACCACGTCGGTGATAAGCTACCCTCAGTGCGGGGTTTAAGTCAGGAACACGGCGTCAGTATCTCCACCGTACAGGAAGCCTATGGCCTGCTGATTGATGATGGCGTAATCGAATCGCGTCCCAAGTCAGGCTATTACGTACTGCGCCGACAGGCCCCGCCAGAACTACCCGCCACCAGCAGCCCGGCCCCTCAGCCACTGGTGGTAGCCCAGTGGCAAAAACTGCAACATATGATCAATGAATATGGCAGCCCGGCCACCACCAAGCTGAGTCTGGCACTACCCGACACCCGGGCAGCCACCCTGAAGCCATTAACCCGGCTGATGTCCGAACTCAGCCGCAACGCCAACAGCCATGTGCTTGATTATGAACTGGCAGCAGGCTCTGATCCGCTGCGTCACCAGATCGCCCGGGTAATGGTCGATTCTGGTTGCCGCGTTCATCCTGACGAGATCATCATCACCTCTGGCTGTCAGGAAGCTCTCTCCTGCAGTCTGCGCGCAGTGACTGAACCGGGTGATATTGTGGTGGTCGACTCCCCCAGCTTTTTTGGCTCAGTCCAGGCGATCAAAATCAACGGCGTCAAAGCCCTTGAGATACCCACGCATCCGGAGACGGGAATCTCTCTGGAAGCGCTGGAGATGGCATTTGAGCAGTGGCCGATCAAAGCCTGCCTGCTGACACCAACCAACAATAACCCGCTCGGTTATTCCATGCCGGACAAAAATAAACTGCGCTTGCTGGAACTGCTGAACCGCTACGATGTGCCGCTGATTGAGGATGATGTGTACGGCGACCTCAGCTACACCCTGCCACGACCTAGAACCATTAAATCGTTTGATACTCAGGGTCGGGTGATCCTCTGCTCCTCATTTTCCAAGTCAATCGCCCCAGGCATCCGCGTCGGCTGGATCGCCCCCGGTCGTTATCGGGAGCATATTATGATGGTAAAATACCTCTCCAGCCTTTCCACCCCCAAACTGACGCAGATGGCGGTGGCTGAATTTATCGCCCAGGGCTATTACGAAAAACACCTGCGGCGGGTTCGACGCGACTATCAACGTGACCGCGACGCAATGATCGGTTGGTTAAAGCGGGAGATGCCAGAAGGCACCCGTATCAGCTACCCCCAGGGCGGCTATCTGTTATGGGTGGAACTCCCGGATCAGATTGATTCGCATGAGCTGAACCGGCGTGCTAAAGAGGAAAGCGTCAGCATCGCCCCCGGCACACTGTTTTCCGCCTCGGGTAAATACCGGAACTTTATGCGCATCTGCTGCGTTAACAGCTCCAACCCGGCCCTGGAAAAAGCGGTGACGATATTGGGTCGTTTATGTAAAGAGATGCTGGCAACCGCTCTGCTGCCTGAGGAGTAGACCAATACAGCCAGATTGCACTTGAAAACATCTCATGATTTTTCCTCCAAAGTCTGCAATTCTTGACTACACTTTTTCTATATGTCAGGAGGCAGTATGTTAGGAAAACGGCTGCCGTGTGTATTATGACAATCCAAGGGGGATTGAATGTGGATGGATATAACCTGGAGTCACGTGTAAAAAGTCTCGAGGTGCTCACCTCTCTGCTTCTAGCAATTACAAACAACATACATCAGGGATCACCTGCACCACTAGAAACAATCAGAAACCTGCTTAACGCTCACCCGGATATACTCTCAGAGGAGTTGCTTAACTACATGGAAGAGCTTGAGAATACAGCCAGACTGCTGCAACAGCAGCGTCACTAATCATCGTTTTCACTGCGTTGCATCTTTAATCAACCTTAGCTATATCACTGCGGCGATAATCTATTTATCGCCCCAGTATGACTCACGCCATAAAAGCTGTTCGGTCTCAGACATAAATGTCCAGATTAACAATCGGCTTACTTTCATCCCCTGAGACATAGCCACCACCTGAACCCGTTTCGCCCCGGCACTTTTTAGTTCGCGTTTAAGGCGGGTGATGTTTTCCTGTTTTGACACCAGACAGCTAAACAGATAGCACTGTTCGGCAACCTCTTTGCTTTGAAAAATCATCCGCTTTAAGAACGCCAGCTCACCACCACTACACCAGAGCTCATTGCTCTGACCCGCAAAATTCAATGTAACCTTGTCATCACCTTTACCCAGGTTGCGCAGCTTGCGTCGGCTAACCGCTTCAGCCTCCTCCGCAGAGCCGTGAAAAGGAGGATTACACAGGGTGAAATCAAACCGGTCTGAGGGTTTTACGACCCCTCTGAATATCTGTCGGGCATCACTTTGCAAGCGACACTCAATCTGTCCTCTAAGTGTCGTATTTGCCTCACTGATCAGGGCTGCTGTCTTGATCGCCACCGGATCTATATCGGTGCCGACAAACTGCCAGCCATAGCTGCGGCTGCCGATAATGGGGTAGATACAGTTTGCCCCGACTCCGATATCGAGCCCGGTTATGGTTCGCCCTCTTGGCACTACGCCCTCATTATCAGCAGCCAGCAGATCAGCCAGATAATGGATGTAATCTGCCCGGCCGGGAATGGGTGGACAGAGATACCCCGGGGGGATATCCCAGAAACTGATGCCATAACTTTGCATCAGCAACGCTTTGTTCAGCGCTTTTACAGCAGCAGGATCGTGAAAGTCGATTGTCTGGCTGCCAAATCGATTGACGGCGACATAGGGCTTAAGCTCAGCACACAGCTGGCAGAGCCTGTCAAAATCATAACGCCCCTGATGAGGGTTTCTCGGATGTAAGCGAGAGGTCTGTTTCGCTTCACGATGATGTGCTTTAGCCATAGCCGGAATAACTCTGCGATAAAAGTACTGCATTGTATCCTAAGTCAGGCAGAAAGCGCGCTATCAACGGATCTCAATATAAGGCAACCAGCGTTTATCCAGATCAGCTTCATCAATATCATATTCGCCGATCGGAGGCTGGCTCAGATCATCAGGTGGCGAGGCGAGTTTGTTCAGATCAAGAGCCTGTGCTGTGCCATGAACTCCCTGATCAGTCAGTGCCATTTTGTAGTAGATACCATTCCAGAAATTCGCACCGAACGCTTCAGGCTGTTTAAACATGAACAGCAGATCATGCTCCAGCCAGCGCAGATCATCGCTGGTTACTGTCCGCGGTTGGCTATAGGGGTAAGGGATAAAACACCAGAGTTCCGGCCCTTCAAGACACTTCATCTCTTTCATAGAGAGGAAATAGTCCTTAAACAGGTGGTGATCCAGGGTGATCGTATAACTCAACTGATCATGTTCACCAGCGGTCAATACCAGCTCGCCAATACGTTGCTCACTGCCATCTTTCTGTTGCAGATAGATCTGTTTGACGCCTTCACTCAAACTGGCCGCAGCGACAGATGTCACCAGGCAAAACAGAGAAAAAAACAGCATCAATCCAGCAGATAATTTTTTCATCACGGCGCTCCTGACTATTGTTCTTCAAGTTTAGGAGGCTGAAGCGGAAGCACTATGGTACTTCAGTACTGTTTTATTACTCGGTAACGCTGAACTTTGAACCCAATATGGATACAATGCCTGACCTTGCCGATTGTCAGCCATAAATATAAATAAACTGTGTTTACAGAAGGTCGTTAATGAATACTGAATACCTGAAAGGATTCCTGCTCACCTCACTGGGGGTACTGGTATTGAGTTTTGATGCCCTGCTAATCCGGCTGATACAGGTGGAACCCTTCAGCCTGCTGTTCTGGCGCGGCCTGCTGCTCAGCCTGATGGTCGCGCTCTGGTGTCGCTACCGCTACCCGGGACAACCACTGTTTTATCGCGACTGGGCCTACATCCGTTCAGCACTGTTTTACAGTATCTGCTCTATACTGTTCGTCGCTGCGATCCATCACACCTCGGTGGCCAATGTTTTGGTTATCATCAGTGCCCAGCCACTGTTTGCGGCGATTATCGCGCGGCTGTTTATTGGTGAACGCTCAGCCCCCATCACCTGGGTTGCGATAGTGATCTCCATGCTGGGCATCGGCTGGGTGATGAAAGACTCCTGGTCAAGCCCCAACCTCAAAGGCGACCTGATGGCACTCTTTTGTGGCATCGCTCTCGCGGCTAAGTTTGTTAACGACCGCGCCGTAAAACATCGGAATATGACCCCTGCACTGATATTCTCAGGCCTGCTGGTGAGCCTGATCAGCCTTTTCTTTGACTCTCCTCTGGCACTGACCGGTACCGATTGGGGCTGGATGTTGGTCTTGTGTGTTATCGTGATACCCACCGCTTTTATCCTGATTACCATAGGCCCAACCCTCATTTCAGCGGCAGAAGTGGGTATGCTGATGTTACTGGAAACGGCCTGCGGACCACTGCTGGTGTGGGTATTTATCGGTGAAACCCCCAGCATGGCGGCATTTCAAGGCGGCACGCTGGTGATAGTCACCCTGCTGGTTCATGGCTATCTCCGCTGGCAGAGATAGCAACGACAGACCCTCTGTCTGAAAAAACATTTGCATCAGCCCTGCTGAATCGTAAGAATAAGAAAATTAGTTTAGATATTAAGAATCTCATATGCGTAAATTCGAAGACTCTCTGCCACTGCAACTACTCAAAGCCCGTGAAGCAACCATGGCTTTTTTTCGACCATTGCTTCAGGAAAACAATATCACTGAACAGCAATGGCGTGTTCTCAGAGCACTCAAAGCCTATGAGGAACTTGAATCAAAACAGCTTGCTGAGCACTGCTGTATTCTCAGCCCCAGCCTGACAGGTATTATCAAACGCCTTGAGCAGCAGGGTTATATCAAACGGAAAAAATCAGAAGAGGATCAGCGACGCACGCTGTTGAGTCTGACCGATAAGGCGCTTGACCTGTTTAAACGTTTAAGCCCGGATGTTGAAGCACGCTATAAAGCGTTCACTGAACGTTATGGCGAGAAGAAACTGGAACAACTGACTCACTTACTAAAAGAGTTGACCGAACTTGAAATCTGAATTGCGTGCAGCCTGGCTGAGCTATAACTTTCAGAAAATATAAAATACTTGCTTAACACCGCCTTCATGCTGAAGTGGCGTAATCGCCACCTCAGCATCAGCTGCCTGATAAAGCGGTAACGGGATCAGCGCTGCAGACCACCAATACAGATGTACTTTGTTTCCAGATAGTCATCCAGACCATATTTAGACCCTTCACGGCCCTGACCGGACTCTTTCACACCGCCAAAAGGGATCACTTCAGAACTGATAGCCGTCTCATTCACCCCGACCATGCCGTATTCGATCCCTTCAGATACACGCCAGATACGCCCAACATTTTCGGTATACACATAGGCCGCCAGACCAAACTGAGTGTCATTGGCCATCGCAATCGCCTGCTCCTCGGTGCTGAACTTAAACACCGGCGCAACCGGGCCGAAGATCTCTTCAGAGAAGATACTCATCGCGTCATTTACGTTAGTCAGTACCGTTGGCTCATAGAAGCAGTTACCCAGTTCTGACGGCTTACCGCCGGTGACGACAGCAGCGCCCTGCTTCACTGCATTCTGCACAATAGCATCGATATCGCTGAGGGCTTTCTTAGAGACAACAGGACCGTGAGTGGTATCAGCATCAAAGCCATACCCCAGTCGGAACTCTTTTACCGCCGCAGCAAACTTTTCCACGAAAGCATCGTAGATCCCCTCCTGCACCAGCAGTCGGTTAGCACAGATACAGGTCTGGCCGGAATTACGGTATTTAGACACCAGCGCGCCTTTAACCGCCAGATCCAGATCCGCATCATCAAAAACAATCACCGGTGCGTTACCCCCCAGCTCCATTGAGGTACGTTTAACGGTATCGGCACACTGCTTCATCAGCAGTTTGCCCACCGGAGTAGAACCGGTAAAGGTCAGCTTCTTAACCGTCGGGTTAGAGGTCATCTCACCACCCACGGATGAAGAACGTGAGCTTGGCAGCACGCTGAACAGACCCGCAGGCAGGCCCGCACGGTTCGCCAGTTCCGCCAGCGCCAGCGCAGACAATGGTGTTTCTGCTGCCGGTTTCAGAACGATGGCACAACCAGCGGCCAGCGCAGGCGCAGCCTTGCGGGTAATCATCGCATTGGGGAAGTTCCATGGCGTAATCGCCGCCACGACGCCAACAGGCTGTTTAATCACGATGCTGCGGCGATCACTGGCGGAAGGCAGTACGTCACCATAGATCCGCTTGCCCTCTTCGGCAAACCATTTCAGATAGGATGCACCGTAAAGCACTTCACCTTTGGATTCGAAAACCGGCTTGCCCTGCTCGATCGTCATGATCGCTGCCAGATCATCAATATTGTCGATAATCAGAGCATGCCAGCGCTCCAGTATCTCGGAACGCTGTCCTGCTGGACGGGCTTTCCACGCCTGCATGGCGGCATCAGCCGCAGCAATCGCACGGGCAGTTTCGGCTTGTCCCACACTGGCGACTTCGGCAACAACATCACCGGTAGCCGGGTTCAAAACCGCAAAAGTGTCACCTTCATCACCATCTGTCCACTGCCCGTCTATAAACGCCTGAGTCTTCAGCAACGAGGAATCTTTCAGTTCTAATTTCATAGCTATCTCTTTTAACGTTGTCGGGCAGCTAAGTCCCGGTGGAATCAATTATTTTTGTTATAATACACAACACTACTTAACATGTTAAGTTTTTTTATATTTACTCTGTCCCGGTAAACCCGCTTCATACGATGGCTTTGATGGTAATGCTGCGCTACAAGCACCGGACTTTCCGCTAACGCCGAACACCATCTACCTTGATCGCCTGGCCGGTGATGCAGCGCAGCTGCTGTGAAACAAAGAACAACCTGGCATGCGCGATATCAACCATACGGTTGATTACTTTCAGCTTAGAATCCGGGTCGAATAAAGGCGCAGTCAGTCTGGTTATTACCCCTTCAATAACCACCTCCTGCCAAAAAAAACAAAGAATCCCCGGAGGATCATGTCGATGACACAACACTTTAAACAAAAGCTCTCTGCTGTAGCGCTGGGCTCAGCGATTGCCCTGGCTTCAGGCTCTGCTTCAGCCTATAACCTGTATAACGAAAACGGTTCTGAGCTAAACCTGGATATCGAAGCGGTTGTGGGCACATTCAGTAGTCAGGAAAACTACTTTGGCAAAGCAGGCAACGGCTCAGACTGGCAGGAAGCCTATTTGAAGGCGGGTTTCAGTGGCAGTCATCAATATAATGACACCACTACCCTGTATGGCGGACTGAACTTTGTCTCCAGTGGCAGCTGGGGTGACGGAGACCCTGCCGCAAACACCGATGGCAGTGAACGTCGTACCGCGGTTGAAGATGCCTATCTTGGTATCCGCAGTGGCATTATTGATGTTTCTGCGGGTCGGCAGAACATCACCATTGGTGATGGTTTCCTGATCAATGGCGATGCCTTGAACGTTGGTAAAGGAACAGGGGTGCCCGGTTTTGCTGAAAGCCGTGGTGGTGCCTACTGGCTTGCGGGCCGTAAAGCCTTTGATGAAACCTTCTGGGTGAAGATTGGTGGCGAACAGGGTTTCCGCTCTGACCTGTTCTGGTTTAAGTCCGACAATCTGATGCAGGACAATGCTGAGATGGCCGGTATCAACGTCGAATACACCAATGATATTGGCACCTTTGGTGTGATGCACCTGAAGGGACTGGACGCCAATCAGGTCGCCGCAGATCGCAAAGGCCAGACAACTAACAGTGTTCGCTATCAGGGTAATGCCGGCGTTGAAAACCTGTTTCTGTCAGCCGAGCTGGTGAATCAGGAAAGCGGTTCCGGTGTCGATGCTGACGCCTGGTACGCAGAAGCGGGCTGGACCTTTGCTGATGTCGCCTGGTCGCCACAACTGAGCTACCGTTACACCAAATATGATGACACTTTCGACTCGCTGTTCTTTGGCTTTAACCGTGGTTACGGCACCTGGTTCCAGGGTGAAGTGGCTGCCAACTACGCTGGCCCCTTTGGCTCATCCGCGACCATTCAGCATGTTGCACTGAAAGCATCGCCAACTGAAATGCTCTCTGTCGGCGCGCTCTATTTTGACTTCAGTGATTCAACCACCTTTGGTTCAAACTCTGAGGGACAGGAGCTGGATATCTATGCAGAGTGGGTCGTGAATGATCATCTGATCATCAGCCCGCTGATCGGTCTGTACACACCCGACAGCAACAACACCACGCAAACCAGTTCGAACGATGACAACCTGTACGCGCAGGTGATCGCGATTGTACCTTTCTGATACCCCCTTCATCAGAAAATACAACCCAGCCGGGATTAGCGTCCCGGCCCTTTTTTATAAGCAGGTGAAAGTAGATGAACGACTACAAATTACTTATCAATGGTCAGTGGGTTGAAGGCGCCTGCGAACCGTTCAAAGTGATCAACCCGGCGACACTGGAAACGGTGGCGACCTGTGCCAACGGTACCACAGAGCAGTTAGATCTGGCGGTACAGGCGGCGCAATCGGCGTTTAAAAGCTGGCAACATGTCTCCCATGCAGAGCGTAAAGCGATTCTCCACCGTATTGCTGACGAGATTGCCGCAAACCGTGATGAACTGGCCGCACTGATCGTTGCTGAACAGGGTAAACCGTTTGGTCTGGCCATCGGTGAAGTTGAGGGCGGTATCGCCTGGACCCGCTATACGGCAGAAACGGAGATTCCCGTTGAAGTCTTTGAAGATACGGCAGATAAACTGATAGAGGGTCACCGTAAACCGCTGGGTGTAGTGGCCTCAATTACGCCATGGAACTGGCCCTTCATGATCGCCATCTGGCATATCATGCCTGCCCTGCGCACCGGGAACACGGTGATCAGCAAGCCCTCCGGGCTGACCCCGCTGAGCACCATTAAGCTGGTTGAGATCATCAACAACCACCTGCCTGCCGGTGTGATCAATATCGTCACCGGAGAACGGGGTATCGGCAGCGGTATCACCGCTCATCCGGGTATTAATAAGATTGTCTTCACCGGCTCCACGCCAACCGGACAATCGGTGATGCGCAATGCCGCGGATAACCTCAAACGTCTGACGCTGGAACTGGGTGGCAACGATGCCGCTATCGTGCTTCCGGGCACCGATGTTGGCAAAGTGGCACCCGCCATCTTTGGCGCGGCATTCCTCAATATGGGGCAGACCTGTGGCGCGCTGAAGCGTCTCTATGTTCATGAGTCGCTTTATGAAGAGATGAGTGCTGCCCTGGCTGATATTGCTAAACAGCAGGTCGTCGGCAACGGTATGGACGAGGGTGTGAACTTCGGCCCGGTGCAAAACCAAGATCAGCTGGACCTGGTAACCGGGTTAGTTGAAGACGCTAAAATCCGCGGCGCACGCATTCTTTGCGGCGGAGCGCCACTGGATAAGGTCGGTTATTTCTATCCGCCAACCATTGTCGCCGACATCTCAAATGAAGCGCCGCTGGTACAGGAGGAGCAGTTCGGCCCGGTACTGCCGGTGATTAAGTACGCCGATGTTGAAACCGCCATCGAGATGGCCAACGGTATCGAGATGGGTCTTGATGGTTCGGTCTGGGGGCCGGATACCCAAGAGGCGACCACTATTGCTTCCCGCCTTGAGTGTGGCACCACCTTTGTTAACACCCATGCCGAGATTCAGCCCAATGTGCCTTTTGGCGGCTGCAAGATGTCAGGCTTTGGGGTCGAGTTTGGTCTGGAAGGCTTGCTGGAATATACAGCGATGCAAGTTGTGCACATTAAAAAATAATTAGCAGGTATTGGCAATGTTTGAAAAATATAAAACCGCTCAGAAGCGTTTCTGGCACCCAATGGGACCACCCACACCCGGTAATAATGGAGACACGCTGATTATTACCTCGTCCGATGGTAACTACGTCACAGATGTTGATAACAATCGGTTACTGGATGGCGTTGGCGGCCTGTGGAACGTCAATATTGGCCACAATCGTGTCGAAGTCAAAGCCGCCATTAACAAGCAGATGGACGAGCTGGCGTATTACCAGATGTTCGATGGTATCGCTCACCCCCGGGTATACGATCTTGCTGATAAACTAATCGAGATGTTTCAGCCGGAGGATATGTCCCGGGTGCTGTTCAGCAGCGGTGGTTCCGATGCGGTTGAGACGGCCCTGAAGCTGTCCCGTCAATACTGGATTGCCGCGGGTGAACCGAAGCGCACCAAGTTTATCTCCCTGCGTAATGCCTACCATGGTGTGCATATGGGCGGTACTTCTGTTGGCGGTAACAATGTCTACCATATGAACCACGGCCCGCTGCTGGCGGGCTGCGTGCAGGTGGATACGCCCTGGTTGTATCGCAACCCCTGGGATTGTGAAGACCCAGAACAGCTGACTAAACACTGTATCCGTCAGCTGGAAGAGCAGATCCAGTTCCATGGTCCTGACAGTTTTGCGGCGTTTATTGCCGAGCCGGTTCAGGGGGCTGGCGGTGTTATTGTGCCACCCGATAGCTATTGGCCAGCCGTACGCGAGCTGCTGAACAAGTACAACATTCTGCTGATCGCCGATGAAGTGGTCACCGGTTTTGGTCGCTCCGGCTGCATGCTGGGGTCACGGGGATGGGGTGTTGTGCCTGATATTCTCTGTCTGGCAAAAGGGATCTCTGCCGGTTATATCCCATTGGGGGCAACTGTTTTCAATAAACGGATTACCGATGCTATCGAAAACAGTCAGGACTTCAGCGGTATGATCATGCATGGCTACACCTATTCCGGCCACCCGACCGCCTGTGCGGCAGCACTCGCCGTGCTCGATATTGTCGAGAAAGAGGATCTGCCGGGTAATGCGAAAAAAGTCGGCGCGCATCTGAAAGAGGCGTTACTGCCGTTGGTTGAAAAGTTTGCCCATCTGGGTGAAGTGCGTGGAAAAGGCCTGATGCTGGCACTTGATCTGGTGGTTGATAAAGCGACCCGTGAGCCGGTCAATCCGATGGAAGGCTATGCTAACCGCATCGCTGAAGCGGCCAAACAGAACGGCGTACTGGTGCGCCCGGTGGGCACGAAGATTATCCTTTCCCCTCCTCTGACGCTGACCATTGAGGAAGCCGATAAGATGGCTGCGGCACTGGAAATTGCTTTCAGTAGCGTTAACTAAACGCATATCAGCTGCGACGCAACGGTTGATCTCCTACTGGCAAACCCGCCGGTAATTTCAGGCTAACCCGATATCGGGTTAGCCTTTTTTTGTGACAACCGCTTACGCCGGTTGATCCGCAGCGTCAGCTTTATCTGAATCAGATGAAACTATCCTGGCCGCAATGCGGTTAGCCGCACTTTTTACCAGCTCAATCACCGCTTCATGGCGGAGTAACTGAAAGCTGGATGTTCCCCCTACGGCGGCGATACTGCCCAGAATATCCTCTGTCCCTGGCTTGATAATCGGCGCGGCAATACCGGTCAGCCCGGAGTTGAGTTCATCATGGGTAATGCAGTAACCATCCTGACGAATGGAACGGGTAACCTGGGAAAAACTCTTCCAGGTAAAGTCATACTCATCACTGTTCTCTATCGCTTCATGGAACAGTTTTTTCAGCTTACGACCCTTTTGATAAGACACCAGCACTTTAGACTGAGCCCCTTTAAACAGCGGTAGCGGCTGTCCCCGGCCAAATGAAAAACCGGCTTCTGTGTCTGGTGAATTGATATAGGTGTTGATGATATGGCCATCATAAAACACACTGATATAGACATTCAGACCGGTGGTTTTACACAGCTCAGAAATAATGTCCCGACCGTTTGAGAGCAGCGGATCGTAGCGGCGCATCATCCAGTCCAGCTCGATAATCCTTGGCCCCAGGGTATACTGCCCATCCACCCGGCTCAGCAATCCTGATTCGCACAACTCTTTTACATAACGATAGGCCGTCGCCCGGGAAAGCCCCATGCCATCGGCAATTGAATCCACATCTAACAGCAGCGAATTTGGTCCGAACATATTCAATACATTCAGCATCTTGCTAAGGCTTGTCATCTTGACTCCTTTCAAAGATGTGCGGTTCTGTCTATAAACTGCACAGTTTATTAATTCTTACCAATTTATGCCCTTAATTATAGTATACAATTTTTCGAAAATCTCATTATTGGAGAATAGCTGCCAGATAAAAGCGTCTCTTAACGTAAAAAAAGCCCGTATATGATAATTCGGGATAGTTATCAGTTCGTTTCTGACAGAGCTGAAAGTATGACCAACTGACTATTTCTTTAATCAAACCCCGATAGCCCGCCCTGGTAAAAACCAAGTGTGCGCTCCGTTGATAGTGCACTCCATCAGCGTATCCTCTTTGATAGGTACGTCAGCTTACAAAGCCGGTCACCGGCTTCAGAAAAGATCTTTCTGGCCGGATCATAATGCCTGGCAGATAGCGAAACGTCAGAATGGGCGGGAGATCAGGTATTAGTCTATTCACTGACAAACCTGCAAACAGGAACATGGACGTAGTTTCGGAGAGTACATCCTGCATTGCCGGATCTTTCAATGCCTGACATCGTTGCCAGCGGATAAGGTCAATACACCTCTAATCATGAAGATGAGGGTTATCACATCCCGGGGCTGGGGACTGAATCAAAGTCTCTCTGACAGTCCCTCCCCGACAGAAACCTTAATAGGTTTTATAAGGCAAGAACTTACCCGAGAAAACGACATTCACCCGGTCACCGTTGGGGTTGGGTTCCCGCTGAATGTCCATTGAGAAGTCGATTGCACTCATAATGCCATCGCCAAACTCTTCATGGATCAGTTCCTTAATGGTCATACCATAGACATTTACCAGCTCATACCAGCGATAGATCAACGGATCTGTTGGCACCTCTGTCGGTAAAGACCCTTTGTAAGGGGTGATTTGAAGCCAGGCTATCGCTTCGTCAGTTAATTCAAAGATCTCACCTATTTTTGAGGCCTGCTCTTTATCAAGGGCCATCTGCCCGAGACACGCGGCAGTTGTCCACTCTTTCGATAAACCGACGGCCTCAGCGACAGCGCTCCACTTGATACCTTTGACAACTTTCTGAGAAAGGATCAGCGCAGTTACTTCTTCACGGCTACTTATCATAATAATGACTCCTTATATGATCGTTCTATTGAGTAAGATTGTGGATTTGAACCATAAGCACAGCGACCGTTACCGCGAGCATCAGTGAGATACTTTTCCAGAACAGTAACGGGTTACGATCCAGCAGTGATGGACGGGTTTCGCTAAGAAACTTTTGGTTTGGATACCGGAGGTCATAAAGAAACTCCGAGAGTTCTCCATAACGTTTAAACGGGTTGGGATTGAGCGCTTTGCGCAAGGTATAGTCGATCCACCTGGGGATCTCACGCTCATCATCAAGCACACTGTGGTACTTCAGTCGTTTCTGTGCAGACACTGTGCGCGACTTCGCCACCTGAGTATCGTAGGGGAAGCGACCTGACAGCATATGGTAAGTGAGTACAGCCAGTGAAAACTGATCCGAGCGGCGGGAAACGATCTCTCCAACAAAATATTCGGGCGCCATATACAACGCGGTACCCTGCATCTCATCCTGTTCCAGGGTATTTTCTGCTTCGACAATACCGGCGATTCTGACACCACCAAAATCGATGATCTTCACTGTGCCGCTGGTGTCGATCATGACGTTATCAGGCTTAAGATCCTGATGCAGAATCTCCATGCGATGCATCGCCTGTAAGCCTTTCGACACCTGCTCGATGATACCCCGCACGGTTTCCATATCCGGGCTCGGGTTATCTATCAGCCACTGTTTAAGGGTAATACCCTCGATATATTCCGTCACACTGTAAAGATAGTGACGCTGGCGGTTCTGTAAGCCTGCTTTCATCACATGGGCGTTATTGATCCGCCGCGCAACCCACTCTTCCATCAGAAACCGTTCCAGATAGGCGGGATTGTTGCGCAGTTCAACAGAGGGGATTTTGATGACAACACGTGAACCGTCCTCAAGATCTTCCGCCAGATAAACATGGCTGCGACTGTTGGCATGCATCTCTCGCAGGATCAGATAACCATCAAACGTCTGGCGGGCATGCAAAACCGGTGGCAGCTCCAACTCTTCGACCTGCTGCTGCAGCGTACTTACCTCCATAGAAGGCAGCTGATCGACCCTGGCAATCTGCAATGTCAGGTTATCATCACTCCCTTGTGCCAGGGCTCGCTGAACCAGTGTTTCGGCAGCCAGGTTCAGATCATCGGCATGTTCACTGAGGACTTCCAGAACATCCTCAGTGTCAATAAACTCATAAACTCCGTCCGTACAAAGCAGGTAATAATCACCCGGTTTTAGTGCCACCGTCTGGTAATCAAACTCCACATCCAGATCAACACCCATTGCCCGGCTGAGATAACTTTTCTCTTTTGAAATCCAGCTGCGATGGTCTTTGGTTAGCTGCTCCAGTCCCTGACCACGCAACCGATAAATCCGGCTATCACCGGCATGAAACAGATGCACCGTCGATGCTTTAAAAACAGCCGCACTCAGGGTGCAGACATAACCTTTATCTTTGTTATAACGAAACTCACTACGTTGCGTCTGGGAACATAACCAACCATTGACCGATTCCAGTACTCTCAAGCCAGACGTGTAAACCGTCCAGCTATCTGACGTACAGAAATAGTCATTCAGAAAGCTTTTTACCGCGGTTTCACTGGCAATCTGGCTGACACGACTGGTACTGATACCATCTGCCAGAACCAATGCGGCACCTTTGAGACTCAGCTGCGGTTCGCGTGGAATAACGGCGCCATGAAAATCCTGATTGATCTCTTTGACACCTTTATCACTGAACTGCCCCAGGCTGAGCTTAAGTTGGCTATTCATATAACCTGCGATTCTCCCAGAAATCAGGGGATAATTGAGAAGACAACTCAATAGTTATCAACCCTGAACAAAAAATCCCGGTGAGCGAAACAATCACCGGGATTTTTACTGGTCATTCAACTGTTTAAATACCCGGATTACAGAGCAGCGATTGTATGAGCAGACGCTTTACGGCTTTTGCTCTCTTTAACATGAGTCAGATACAGCGGCAGACCCACCAGCAGGAATCCACCGGCCAGGTTACCCAAAGCCGTTGGCAGCTCGTTCCAGATGATGTAATCCATAAGAGTGAAGTCGCCCCCCATGATCATAGAGAACGGGAACAGGAACATGTTAACAATTGAGTGTTCAAAGCCCATGAAGAAGAACAGCATGATCGGCATCCACATCGCAGCCATTTTTGCGCCTGCAGACGTAGAGATCATCGCACCCACAACCCCCATGGATACCATCCAGTTACACAGCATGCCGCGAATAAAGATAGTAAACCAGCCACCAACACCCTGTGCCTGATAGCCCAGCGTCCGGGCTTCACCAATCTTGCTTACCTTTTCAGCCATCGCACCACCATCGGTCTGATAACCGTAAGTCAGAATAAACGAAGCAAAGAACGCAACCATCAATGCGCCGGACAGGTTGCCGAGAAATACCAGCCCCCAGTTACGCATCAGACCACTCATGGTACAGCCAGGCCGTTTATCGATCAGTGCCAGCGGTACCAGTGTAAAGACACCGGTCAGCAGGTCAAACTTGCACAGGTAAAGCATGATAAATCCAACCGGGAACAGCAGTGCCCCCACCAGAGGCTGTCCAGTTTTAGTTGCTACGGTGATAGCAAAAAAAGCTGCCAACGCCAGAATCGCGCCCGCCATAAATGCGCGGACATAGGTGTCTTTGGTGGACATGAAGATTTTCTGCTCACCTGAATCGACCATTTTGGTCGCAAATTCACTCGGTTCTAAGTAAGCCATAGTTTTGCCTCATTCAATTAAGTAAAGTTTTCTCATCTGTTTGCCGCGTTCAGCAGGGCAAAAAAAAGCGTCCACCCCTCTATCACCTGTAGTGATAAGGGATGGACGCCTTTGTCCGAATTTTTTAAATTGTATGGCCGAATATTACAACGACTGACTTAACTACTGCAGAATCAGTACCAGAAGTTTAAAAGGTCCGTTTAAACAACAGGTTAAGAAAACCGTATTTGAAAAAACGTGTTCCTCTTGCCATTCAATGGTGCAGACGCACAATCGTTGTGCACTAAATACCGGCACCGGGATCAACAGGCCGCGGCTTATTCGTCGATTGATTCTTCAGGCAGCACCAGACTGAGAATAATCGCCGCCAGTCCCCCGGTGGTAATCGGAGAGCTGAAGACGCTCTGAACCATCTTCGGCAACTGATCGAGCAATCCGGGTGTCATGGATACCCCTAAGCCCGTACCAAACGCCACAGCCATAATCAGCAACTTACGACGATCAAGATGTTCTGAGGCAATAATTTTAATCCCAGCAGCCGCCACAGTGCCAAACATAACCAGCGTTGCACCACCCAGTACCGGTTTTGGAATCTGTTGCAGCACCCCACCAATCACCGGAAAAAGTCCCAGCAGAATAAGAATCCCCCCGATATACAGAGCCACATATTTACTGGCTACACCTGTTAACTGGATGACCCCATTATTCTGGCTGAACGTCGTGTTGGGGAAGGTATTAAACACCGCCGCCAGAAACGAGTTAAAACCATCGGCAAACACACCTCCCCGAACCCGGGAAATGTACTCCTCACCCGCTATCGGCTGCTTCGACACCATGCAGTTCGCGGTAATATCCCCGGTCGACTCTATTGCTGTGATCAGATAGATCAGCGCAATCGGCAGGAATGCGCTCCAGTCAAACGAGAAACCATATTTAAAGGGTACCGGAATACTGATCGTTGGCAGGCTGCCCAGATGAGCAAAGCTGATCTTCCCCATAAATCCGGCGATGATCATGCCGATCACCAGGCCGATCACTATCGACGACAGGCGGATCCAGCTGTTGCTGGAACGGTTGAGGGCAATAATGCTCACCAATACGATGCCCCCCAGCATCAGATTTGTCGGAGCACCAAAATCTTTCGCTTTAAATCCTCCGGCCAGATCGGTCATACCCACTTTAATCAGACTCGCCCCAATGATAGTAATCACGATACCGGTGACCAGAGGGGTGATCACTCGCTTCAGCTTATGAATAAACTGGCTCAGAAAGATCTCAATAAAAGCACCCAGCATACACACGCCAAAAATAAGGGAGAGAATCTCTTCCGGGCCGCCTCCCTGACCTTTGGCAATAAAACCAGCAGCCAGTACCGAGCTGAGAAACGCAAAGCTGGTGCCCTGCACACAGATCATCCCAGCGCCCATACCCAGAGGCCGCTTAGCCTGAATAATGGTGCCGACTCCCGATACCATCAAGGCCATGCTGATCAGATAGGGGACATGTTCGCCCAATCCCAGCACCCCGCCAATAATCAGGGTTGGGGTGATAATACCGATAAAACTTGCCAGAACATGCTGTAAAGCGGCAAAGCCTGATTCTAAAACCCCGGGTTTTGAATCCAGTGAATAGATCAGGTCGTTAGAGTGCTGTGTCGACATAAGGCCTCCTTGTTTCGTGGCAGGGTAAACGACCCTGCCAGTGCACGGTCAGTTTCAGAAGTGCCATTTCAGCAGCAGAGAAGCACAACGCTCATCGGTTGTACTGCCATACTTATTGTTCCAGTAGGCGTACTCGACACCCACATACAGAGGCGATTTCAGGCCCAGGTTTTTACCCGCATTCCATTTGATCTGAGGGGTAAAGTTCATCTCAGACTCATTGGTTTTACTGCTGGTACTCCAGTCGAGAAAGCCGTCGATCAGAAACTCCTGACTACCCGCTTCAATCGGGTAGGCCCAGGTCAGCGTGAGCTGTTCATCATTATCGGCAAGATCGTTATAGGCTTTGTATACACTGGCATTGAAGTAACGGAACCCCGGCACATCCAGGCTGACGCTCACCCCATAGAGATAGTTATCAAAGCCATCACCGGCCTCCCAGGTGCCGGTCAGAAACAGATCCTTTACCGGCCCAAAGGAGAGATCACTACCGGTCACATAGCCCAGACTCAGTCGCGGGGAAAACTCACCGTAATAGCTGCTTTTACCATTCTCTGGCATGGTGCGGTCGATAAACAGAAAGGTGTCACCCCAGTTATGACCGGACGCATTTTCCAGCGTCACAACATCCATATTACCGGTCGGTGTGAATTTATAGTCATCACCTTTCAGGTAGCTGAGGCTGGTGTTGGTCCAGAGCATCTCGGCGGAAGCAGGAGCGGCGATAAAAGCGCTTGCGGTTAAAGTAGCCAGTGCGAGTTTACGTTTCATAGTGATCATCCTATTACTTCTATTATTTAGGTTTAAAGCTGCCCGACAGGACTGTTTATGCCTACGTAACAGCAAAAAACTGGCCAATCGGTCAGAAAAGTACAGAATTGATTTTAAACTCCTTTAAAAACAGCTAATTAAAATAATTCAGTTCACCTGTCGCAGCTCCTTTCCTGCTTTTCGCAGCGCACAACAATAAAGCGTTCTCTAAACCTGATGACAAAACATGTCTACTTTTGGTGCGAAAAATAAGTACAAAGTTTTCTTATAATGTATACAAAATTAAGAAATTAAGATTACAACACCGCTTATAAAACAATATATGTTTGGCAAATAAAGGCGAAACGACTCCCCCCTCCTCCCGCCCAAAAAAGCCAGGATCACGTATATACGCGCTAACGATGGCCTCTGCCGATTTTCGGCCAGCCCCTCCCTGCCATCAGCACTGTGGCTTTTTTTGGATACATTTTTACATCTCAGACAGGGATGAAAAAAAATTCATTCGCACTCTTTTATTTTTTATGACCGGCGGTCACAATATGACTGCCAGTTCTTATAGTTGAATAATGTGATGTCTGATCGTAAATCGAGAGAGTTTAAGCGCCGTGAACGGGATATTCTCGACTGCACTCTGAAGTTACTTTCCGGGGAGCAACGGGAAATACTCAGCGTCGATAAAATCGCGCAACATACCGGTATTGGTAAGGGCACGGTTTACAAACACTTTGCATCTAAAGATGACATCTATGCACGTCTGCTGTTAGATAATTACCAGTCAATTCTGGCGGAGTTTAAACGCATTGCGACAGACGATACTTTAACCGGGGTGCAACAGATGCGTGGCATGCTGCTATATGCATTTCAATATCACCGGGATAACGTTGCTCATCAGCATATGCATGTTCATTTTATCCAACGAGCTTCCCGTGAACGTATGAGCGCAACTTATCAACAGCAGCTTGATTACGCCGAAGAACAGTTTATCGAGGCGTTTGGACAGGCGGTTTATAAGGGCGTGGTCGAAGGTGACGTCAATCCCGATATGCCCAGAGAAGCAATGATGGCGGGTATGAACGCAACGTTCGAAGGCGCTATTGTAACGCTGCAGGAGGGCGGCAGTTTTAAGCAACGCCAGCTGGAAACGGCAGAACAAAAAAGCACCTACATAAATCTCGTGGTTGATTACATGATCGCAGCGCTTATCCAGCAGCCGACAGACAGGAAAAAAGATGAATAAATCAGTATTGATGGCAGCGCTTGTGGTGATCGGCATGAGCATCTGGATGGTCTCCGGCATGCAGGATGACACCGCCGCCGCGACGAAGCCCGTGCCCAGCTCACCGGCTAAAGCGTTAATGAAAGTTAAGGTAAAACATTCCCGTGCCCAGAGCGTTGAGCAGTTTGTGCGGGTGCAGGGGCATGTTGAAGCTAACCGCACCATTCAGATTAAGGTGGAGATTGATGGCCGCGTGGCCGCGTTAACCGCCATTGAAGGTCAGCGCTTGCAAGCGGGGGAAAAACTGCTGCAAATCTCTCCTGAGTACCGCTCAGCACAACTGGCTGAAGCCGATGCAGTACTGAAACAACGCAAAAGTGATCTGGCTGGCAGCATGAATCTGCAACAGCGAGGTTTGCAGTCCGACAGTAAAGTGCTGGCCGACCAGGCTGCCGTACAAGCCGCTGAGGCCCAACTGGCGATGATACGCCATGAATTACGGGAAACTCAGGTATATGCACCATTCGCCGGGGTATTAAATAAGCGCATGGTTGAACTGGGTGACTACCTGCAGGCCGGTGATGTACTGGGTGAGCTGGTAGATGATGAAATCGTCAAAGTCACCGGCCAGGTTCCGCAACACAGCGTTGGTCGCCTGACAGAAAACCAGGCGGTTACGGTGATACTGAGCAATGCCCAGGAGATGACCGGCAAACTGAGCTTTATTTCACCAGTGGCCGATTCTGTTACCCGTAGTTACCGGGTTGATGTACAGATACCTAATCCACAACACCAGCGCATTATTGGCTTATCAGCAACCCTGTTACTGCCCGCAGGAAAGTCCATGGGGCATCTGTTACCCGGCTCAGTATTAGGGCTGAACAGCGCAGGAAGCCTGCAGGTTAAACTGGTCAATGATGAAAACCGGGTTACCGTAGCCCCAGTTGAGATCATCCGTACTGACACCAACGGCTTCTGGATTGGTGGCCTTGATGAAACGATCCGGATCATTACGACAGGGCAAGACTTTGTTGCTGCCGGTGAAGAGGTTGATCCGGTCAGCGATGCAGATACAGCACCAGAGCAGGCCAACAAAACCGCAATGCAGGAGCCTTAAGCGATGATTGCAGCACTGGTGGCCGCAGCGATAGACCGAAGCCGCACAAGCATTCTTATTCTGTTGTTCTTTCTGATCGGTGGTCTGGCTGCATTTCAGAGCATTCCCAAAGAAGCTGACCCTGATGTGGCGATTCCGATTATCTATGTCTCTATTGGCTATGAAGGCATCTCCCCCGATGATGCGGTACGTCTGCTCGTTCGGCCGATGGAAAAAGAGCTGAAGTCGATCGAGGGCGTTAAAGAGATGCGTTCGGTGGGCTCTGAAGGCCATGCATCAGTAACCCTTGAGTTCGATGCGGGCTTCGACAGTGATACTGCGCTGCAGGATGTGCGAGAGAAAGTCGATATCGCTAAAGGCAACCTGCCTTCCGATGCTGACGAACCACAGATTCATGAGGTCAATGTCGCCTTATTTCCAGTGCTGAACATTGCAATCTCAGGCTCGCTGTCTGAGCGCTTGAAACTGAAAGTGGCTAAAGACCTCAAAGATGAGATCGAAGGCGTTGCTGGCGTTCTGGAAGTGGATATCGGTGGTGAGCGTGAAGAGCTGATGGAGATTGAGATTGAGCCGCAGCTGCTGGAAAGTTATCAGCTGGACTTTGAGACCGTCCTGAACACTGTGGCACTCAACAACCAACTGGTAGCAGCCGGTGCGGTCGATACCGGCAGTGGACGACAGGTATTGAAGGTGCCGGGCGTGGTAACGGATCTGCAGGACATGCTCAGCATGCCGATCAAATCGGTCAATGGCACCGTGGTTACCGTAGGTGACGTCGCCACCATCCGTCAGACCTATAAAGACCCGCAAGGGTTTGCCCGGGTCAATGGTGGCGCTGCGATGGTGCTGGAAGTGAAGAAGAAAGTCGGCGCAAATATTATCGACACCATCGAAGCGGTACAGGCGATTGTTGCCGAGCGCAGCCAGTTCTGGCCACAGGGTTTGCAATATTCCTACATCCTGGACCAGTCTACACAAATTAAAAGCATGCTCCGGGACCTGATGAACAATGTCCTCAGTGGCATTATTCTGGTGATGGTTGTGGTGCTGGCGGCGATGGGGCTGCGTACATCATTACTGGTGGGCCTGGCGATTCCCGGTTCATTTCTGTCGAGCATGATGATTCTCAACCTCTTGGGCTTCACTCTTAACATCGTGGTCTTGTTCAGCCTGATTCTGGTGGTCGGCATGTTGGTCGATGGCGCTATCGTTGTGGCCGAACTGGCAGAGCGACGCATGAGTCAGGGGCTCAGTGCCCGGGAGTCCTTCCGTTATGCGGCAACCCGCATGGCCTGGCCCGTTATTGCAGGCACAGTCACAACGCTGGTGGTATTCATGCCGCTGATGTTCTGGCCCGGGGTTATCGGCGAGTTCATGAAATACCTGCCTGCCACCGTGGTGATCTGTCTGACAGCCTCTCTTTTTATGGCACTGATTTTTATGCCCGTACTCGGTGCAGTCAGTGCCCGCCGCAGGCAAACCAGCAACACTGCCGATGATGAATATGCGCTCCCCCAAACACCCGTTAACCGCGCCTATACCCGGCTTATGGCCAGATTGCTGCACCACCCTATTGCGGTTTTTGTCGTCGTTTTAATAGCGATTGGCAGTAGTTACGGGGCTTACACCCTGTTTGGTAAAGGGGTCGAGTTTTTCCCCGATGTTGAACCAGAGATGGTGCTGATAAACCTTCACGCCCGCGGCGACCTGTCCATCTATGAGAAAGACCGGCTGTTAAAGCAAGTCGAAGAGCGGGTTATGGATCTGCCGGGGTTTAAGTCGATCTATGCCCGAAGCTTCAATCAGCCCGCAAATGAATCGGCGGAGGATGTCATTGGGGTGATTCAGTTTCAACTGGATGACTGGGATAAGCGCGAAAAAGCCGCCGATATTCTGGCCCAGATGCATAAAAGAACCGCAGATCTGCCCGGTATAATCGTGGAAACCCGCAAAGCGGAAAACGGCCCTAATGCGGGAAAACCGATCAAACTGCTAGTCAGTGGTTACGACAGTGAGGTGCTCTACAAAACGGTCGGCGATATCCGCCGGATGATGAGCGAGATGGGCGGCTTTTCCGCCGCCGAAGACGACCGTCCACTACCGGGAATAGAGTGGCGCATTCTGGTCAACCGGGAAGAGGCCGACCGCTATGGTGCCAGTATTGCACTGGTGGGTCAGGCTGTCCGCTTGATTACCAATGGTATTAAAGTCACCGACTACCGGCCGGAAACATCCGATGATGAAGTGGATATCATGATCCGTTTTCCGGAAGACAAGCGCAATCTTGATCAGCTGATGCAGATGCAACTGAATACCCGCTATGGCATGGTGCCGATGTCGAATTTTGTTGAGCTTAAACCCGCCCCTAAAACCGGAGTTTTAAAACGGGTTGATAGCCGCCGGGTGATTACCATTCAGGCCGATGCTGAAGAGGGTAAACTGGTGAATGATCTTGTAGTCGCGATGCAGAAGCGTCTGGCGTTGCATAAATTCGATCCACAGATCCGTCTGACGTTTAAAGGAGAGGATGAGCAACAGAAAGAAACCGGAGAGTTCCTGATCAGCGCCTTTGGCACAGCGTTGTTTCTGATGGCACTGATTCTGGTCACCCAGTTCAACAGCCTGTATCAGGCTGGATTAGTGCTCTCAGCAATAGTCTTTTCCACTGCCGGGGTATTGCTTGGTCTGATGGTAGCGGGTCAACCCTTTGGTATTGTCATGGTCGGTGTCGGCATCATCGCCTTAGCGGGTATCGTTGTGAACAACAATATTGTACTAATCGATTGTTATAACGACCTGCGTAAACAGGGAAGATCACCCTATGATGCGGCGCTGCAAACCGGCAGTTTGCGTCTGCGGCCCGTCGTACTCACCGCGGTCACCACGGTGCTCGGCCTGATGCCGATGGTACTGTCGATGAATATCGACCTGATCAACCGCGATATCAGCTTTGGTGCCCCCTCCACCCAGTGGTGGACCCAGCTGGCCAGTGCCATCGCCGGAGGCTTGTCGTTTGCAACGATCCTGACTCTGTTTTTAACGCCCTGCCTGTTAGTGCTGGGAGAGCGCAGCTGGCTGCGCCGTAAACAACCACAGCTTGACGCTACAACTGAGCAGATCCGCTAAGTGCCAGCCGAGAAACGAAAAAGCTCTGCATTTTACTGCAAGGCTTTATCGAAAAAATAAGTGGTCCCCGGACTCGGAGCAATGGCCGAAGGCCATTACAACATCGCTGCTTTTCGGCGATGGCCCGAAGGGGAGGAGCGCAGCGACGAATAATCGAACCGGTTCGAGGACGAGCTGCGATACTCCAGATACGACAAAGCCCCGCTATGAAACGAGGCTTTATCATAAAAATGGTGCCCGGACTCGGAGCAATGGCCGCAGGCCATTACAACATCGCTGCTTTTCGGCGAT
>NZ_JBNKYN010000018.1:0-64203 GCF_050300915.1 Amphritea sp. | reverse complement strand
TCATCCGAGAGCCTGTGGCTTAAAATTGCAGCACCTTCGGCAACAGCCAGCATTGGACGTTTATGTACTAAAACCTTTCCATTGCTGAATTCCTGGTTTAGCGCCTGACTGATGGCTGGTATCCGGGCGGGGCAGCCAGCGCCAGGCGGGGATGGCGATCAGGGATCCGATCAGCCCGACGGCCAGCCACTGCTCGCGCCAGTCGAGGTGCCCGATCATCAGCTCGGCGGCTAAACCACTGACGATGATGCCCAGTCCGGCACCGGCATAGTGGATACCCAGTTCAGGCCGGTGACCGTGACGCAGCAGCCAGTTCATAATCAGCCCGGCGCTGATGAGCATGCCGCTGGCACTGCTCAGGCCTGAAAAAAATCGCAATACGCCCCAGAGCCAGATATTGTCGGTCAGTGCCATGCCCAGGGTGGTAATCACTGCCGTTATCAGGCCTGCACGGTAGAGCATATCTTTGGTTTTCAGATTGCCAATGGTGGCGGCCAGCAGGGCGCCACACATATAACCGATGTAGTTGATCGTCGCCAGATAACCTCCGGCCAGATCGCTCAGGCCCGCTTCAGACTGCATCGCCGGCAGTAGAGTGGTATAGCAGAAGCGGGCGATACCGATGGTCAGAATCAGGCCAAGCAGACCAGAGCCCAGTACTTTCAGGTGTTGCCTGTCATCGGAAGTTTGCATAGAACTCTGTCCGTTTATATTTATATTGATAAGCGTATATATTAATATTATTCGCTACAAACGAATTATTGAGAATAAAATATTCTCAAATAAAGAACTATTTGACTGTTTGTAGGGTGTCTGTGAACTGATTCTGTGGAGGTCATGTTGGAACTGATAGCGCTGAAAACCTTTGAAAAAGTAGCGAAAGAGGGGGGGATTCTGGCGGCTGCAAAGCAGATGAATACGGTGCAGTCGAATGTCACCACGAGGATTCAGCGTCTGGAAGAGGAGTTAGGTACCAAGCTGTTTTCCCGTAAGGGGCGGGGGCTTGAATTAACCCGGCCGGGCGTGATTCTGCTGGAGTATGCCGAGCAGATCTTGCAACTGGAGCGGCAGGCGGGGGTGGCCGTCAGGCTGGCAGATAAAGGTGCTGCTGAGATCAAAATCGGCGCGATGGAGTCCTTCACTGCAACCCACTTGCCCCAGTTGTTGGGAGCGTTGAGAGAGTGTTGTCCAAAACTGAGGCCGCAGGTCACCGCAACCACCACCGCTGAGTTACTCCGGGCAGTATTGGAACACCATCTTGATTGTGCCTTCGTAGGTGGGCCGATTGATCATCCCGATCTGGTCACTATTGATGTCATGGTTCAGGAGCTGGTATTGGTGAAGCCCGGGAGCGTTACCCCGGCTGATAATCTGGTGCTGTTCCGGGAGGGTTGTGTCTATCGCAAAAAAGCGCTGCAGTGGGCGCGTGATTATCAGGATAACCGCTATGGTCTGAGTGAACTGGGGACTCTTGAGGGGATCCTCGGCTGCGTGGCTCAGGGGCTGGGGGTTACACTGATGCCGCGCAATGTCGTCGAGCTATCGATCTATCGTGATAGTCTGCTTTTTGAATACCTGCCGGAAGATGTCTCTATCGTGCCGACTCAGTTTATCCGTCACCGCAGCACGCCCCGGTTGCAAGTGATCGAGTCACTGTTTGACTCGCTGCGCTGGTTACCTGATCGTGCCGTTAATCAGAGCTGATTTGCTTTGCGGTAGTTGCCCTGATAATCGAAGATCCGTTCCTGCACCCGCCAGAACTGTCCGGACTTGCGGGCGACGACGAAATCCGGGGCGGTAAACAGTTGGGATACGGCTAACACTTCGTCTACGGAGTTGAACTGTCGCGGTTGTAAACTCTGGCCAAAGCGTCGCCCAAACAGATCATTAAAGCGTTTTCTCGGTTTACTGTGGTGCAGGTCAAACAGTTCACTCAGTTCTTCGCCCTGCTCATCATGATAGATCACTTTCAGCTTGCCGCCGGACTCACTCAGGGAGATTCCGGCACAGCGGATCACCCGGGCATCTTTGAGTTTAAGAGCCGCTTTGAGCTGATCGTCGGGATCGATAATGGCGTGGCCGCACTGGTGGCAGTTGCGCGCAGCGATGTCATTCTCCGCGTTGCACTGGGGGCACTCCTTAAAGCGGAAACGATAGTCGCACTGTGCGATTGAACCGTCCCCCGCCTCAACCGTGCCCTGACAGCGTCGGCCAAAATGCTCCAGAATATTGCCCTCCTCATCCGTTTTGCCCCAGAATATATTGGCAAATTCACAGAGCGGACAGAACACCTGTACCGGCACACTACTGCTATCCGGTTTTGGCTGCCCCACCTCCGGGGCGAACAGGTCGAAACCGTTGCCAGCATAGTCCATCACCAGGCAGTCGACTTTGCCCTCAGCCAGCCTGAGTCCCCGGCCGACGATCTGTTGAAACAGGGAGACTGACTGGGTGGGCCGCAGAATGGCGATAAAATCCACATGGGGGGCATCAAAGCCGGTGGTGAGTACGGCAACATTGACCAGATATTTGATCTGTTTTGCTTTAAACCGGCTGATCAGCTCATCTCGTTCGGCATTGGCGGTGGCACCGGTGATCAGTGCGGTCTCTCCTTCGGGAAGATAACCGCAGATCTCATGGGCGTGTTTGACGGTTGCTGCAAACACCATCACCCCCGCTCTTGTTTTAGCCAGCTCCACTATCTGCTCGCAGATTGCTCGGGTTACCCGGGGGTGGCTCACCAGCAACTGATTCACTTCTGCTTCAGCATAGTTGCCAAACTTATTGGCGTGCAGTAGCGAAAAATCATACTGAGCGATGGGTGCATCGACCATCCTGGGTGGCGTCAGAAAACCCCGTTTAATCATATATTGCAGGGGCAGCTCATAGATGCAGTGGGTAAATGGTTTGGGTTCACTACTGCGGCAAAAGCCCCGATAGTGATAGCGATAGATCCAGCCCATACCCATGCGATAGGGGGTTGCGGTTAAACCGAGCAGCTTTAGTTGGGGGTTAAATGTTCTCAGCTGGGTGAAAATCTGTTGATACTGACTGTTTTCATCATCGCTGATCCGGTGGCATTCATCGATGATGACCAGTGAGTGCTCTGTGGCAAAGTCCTGCAGGTTGTGGGCAACTGACTGCACACTGGCGAAGGTGACCTGATGATGACTCTGTTTTTGTTTCAGCCCGGCGGAATAGATGCCTCCTTCCAGACCATAGCTGAGGTATTTGTTGTGATTCTGTTCAACCAGCTCTTTGACATGGGCCAGCACCAGAATTTTACGCCGGGCCAAACGGGCCAGTTCCGCTATCACCAGGCTTTTGCCAGCGCCGGTCGGCAGTACTATGACAGCCGGTTCATCGCTGCTGCGAAAATGGTTCAGGGTTGCCTCAACCGCATCCCGCTGATAGTCACGCAGCTGAAAACTACCGGGCATATAAGTGACCTGGTTTGCATTGAGTTACGGCTAATGATTTAGCCATTCTGATGGATGGTTTACGGGGTAGCGGCATACGACTATTTTAGCGTGGAATGCACTGATTTAAACGGGCTTTTTTCTTCAGAGTATGAGATATTCCCGCCAACAGAAGAGGGGGACTCAGCATTTTTTTCGATGGCTGAGTTAATTGCGTCTATTCTGAGATAACAACTCAATATTGCAGTGTCTATGACAAAAGAGGAAATGGAGATGGAAATGGATCTATCGTTTATTGATGTTTATGTATTGCCCTGGGCGATTAATATCGTGATGGCAGCGGCTATTTTTATAGTCGGTCGGATGATTGCCAAAGTTCTGGTGAACCTGCTGGGTAAAGCCCTTCGCAAAGGTAAAATGGAAGAGATTCTGGTCAACTTTATCTCCTCCATCGCCAACATTTTGCTGTTGCTGGTCATCATTGTTGCGTCTCTGGACCAACTGGGCGTTGATACTACGTCACTGATCGCTCTGGTAGGTGCCGCAGGTCTGGCGGTTGGTCTGGCATTGCAAGGCTCTTTGCAGAACTTTGCGGCAGGCGTCATGCTGATTGTATTCCGTCCTTTTAAAGAGGGCGATTTCATTGAAGCAGCAGGCGTTGCCGGTGTTGTTGAGCACATCAGCATTTTCAATACGATTATGCGTACCGGTGATAACAAAGAGGTTATTGTACCCAATGGCAATATCTATAGCGGCGTGATCACTAACTATTCTGCCCGTGATACCCGTCGTGTAGATATGGTGTTTGGTATCGGCTATGGTGATGATCTGAAAAAAGCCAAAGCGCTGCTGGAAGAGATTGTTACCAGTGATGAGCGGGTTCTGAAAGATCCTGCGCCGGTTATTGCAGTGTCTGAACTGGGTGATAGCAGTGTTAATTTCGTGGTACGTCCATGGGTTAAATCTTCAGATTACTGGGGTGTGATGTTCGATACTACTGAGAGTGTGAAGCTGCGCTTCGATGAGGAAGGGATCTCTATTCCGTTCCCGCAGATGGATGTTCATCAGTACAAGCACGAAGTCAAATAAACCCGTTTTTATTGAAACAGCCGCTAGTGCGGCTGTTTTTTTATCTATTCTTTTATCGGTTTCTCTTCTGTTTCAGCTTCAGTATCAAGCGGTTTTTCGATCAGCAAACCTGCTTGAATCTGTAGTTTGAGTGTCTCGCTCTCCTGACGTATCTTCTGGATTTCAAGGCGATAGCGGAAGATCTCCTGATAGCGATGTTCGAGCCGGGCTTCTAGGTCGTCAATCTGCTTATTCTGCATCTTGATGGTCTGCTCATGTTTCTTGATCTTATTCTGAAGATTGTTGATCAGACCGTAGCTTTGGCTGCCGGTTTCAGGCTCGCCGAGCGTTTCCTGTCCGGGAAGCCGTTGCTGGTTAAGTTCGACAACCAAATGGCTGTACAGCGCCTTGAGGTCGGTCGCCTCACGGGTGTTATAACGGATACTGCTTTCCATCGCCTTGTGAGCACTGGCAGAGCCGATTGAACCGGCGAGTATATGCTCGAGCATCCGGTGAAATTCCAGTAACTCGATAATGGCGATATGACTTTTACCGGTTACCTGCAGGTCTTCGGTAATCTGTAGCAGGGCTGCTTTGGTTTTATCTTTGTTGAGATAGCTTTCTAACAGCGTCTGGGCTTCATTCAGCTTATCATCCAGCGGAATATATCGGTCCAGCCCGGTCGGCCGCGCTTTTTGAGTGGCTGCGGGTTTCATCGCACAGAGGAACTCAGTGGAGAGATTACGCTCGGCTTTATGAGGGCTGTAAAGCAGCGAGCCAAGAATATAAAAACTGATGTTGACCAGCAGGGTCCAGAACACGCTGTGGGGAATTGAGCCGATATCGTCGAAGCCAAACAGGGCTTCAGGTCGCAGCAGGGCAAAGCCGAATAGTCCCTCGTTCAGAACCGTTGCCGGAATCCAGCCATGGCTGATAAACGCGGGGATCATCAGGGTGTAGATCCACATCAGAAATCCCGCCAGCAGACCTGCCAGGGCGCCAGCACTATTGCCCCGGTTCCAGAACAAACCACCCAGCAGGGCGGGGGTAAATTGCAACACTGCAACAAATGAGATAAGCCCTATTGCCACCAGAATGTAGGCATCGCTGAACTCGATGGCAAAGCCGTAACTGCCCAGTAGAATTATCGCCGCCAGTAGCCAGCGGATCTGCAGCAGGAAGGGTTTAATAAAACGACAGGCAGGTACTCTTTCCAGAACCGGAAGTATCAGGTGATTTGATGCCATTGTCGAGAGCGTCATGGTAGTGACAATGATCATGCCGGTAGCGGCAGAAAAGCCACCAATAAAGGCCAGCAGCGTCAGCGCGTTATTGCCCGCTTGCTGCGGCAGTAGCAAGACATAGAAGTCGGCGGACTCCTGTGGCAGCCCCATCAGCAGGCCACCAGCCGCAATCGGCACCACAAACAGGTTGATCAGAATCATATACAGCGGCAGCATCCAGATCGCTGTTTTGATGTGTTTATGATCCGCATTTTCGACCACCGCGACATGGAACATCCGCGGCAGGTTCTGAATGGCAGCAAAGCTGAGGACGATCAGTGTCAGCCACATGACGCCGGAGTTTGCGGTGCCGCTGACCTGAATAACCCGCTCGAAACCCTGATCAAACAACCGTTCGGTAATGTCATCGAAGCCCTTGAACAGGCCGAAACTGACAAACAGTCCAACTGCAATAAAGGCGATCAGCTTTACCACACACTCGACGGCCAGCGCGGTCATCATCCCCTGATGTCGTTCGGTGGGGTCTAAACGGCGCATGCCGAACATGATGGTGAAGGCGACCATAAACAGGGTTATCAGCAGACCGGACAGTCCCCATCCCATGGTGGAGCTTTGATGATCGGTAATCAGCTGGAATGAGCCAACGACCGCTTTCAGCTGCAGGGCGATGTAGGGGAGAATGCCGAATAGTGCGATCAGGGTGACCAGCGCGGCAATGGTTTCAGAACGGTTATAGCGGGTGGAGATAAAGTCCGCGATGCTGGTGATGCGGAAAACTTCTTTGGCAAAGACCATACGCCGCAGGGTGATCCACCAGAGGGCAATTCCGAGCATTGCCCCCAGATAGACGCCGAGAAACTGCAGGCCGGAACTGGCGGCAAACCCGACACTGCCGTAAAAGGTCCAGGAGGTATGATACACCGCCAGTGAGAGAGCGTAGACCCAGGGACTGCTAAAACCCTTGCCGCGGGTCTCAATCCGCCGTTCAACTAATTGAGCGATACCGAACAGTAGCGCCATATACAACGTAATCGTGAGAATAACGGTGAGCGTGCTAAACATCCTGATCCTTACTCTAACAGCTTAGTTTATAAATCAGATAGTTAAGCTATAGCTGGCTTAGCCTCGCAGGTCAATTAAAGGTTACCCAAAAGCTCATTCCGGTGGCGCAGTGTGGCTATCCGGGGCAGGCTTATGGTCACTGCAACAGGCCGGAGGCACCGGGTCATAGCCTCCGGGATGGCCGGGATGACATTTGCCGAGGCGTTTAATACCCAGCCAGCAGCCTTTGATCACACCATGGGTTTCGATCGCTTCAACCGTATACGCTGAGCAGGTTGGATAGAACCGGCAGTTCGGCCCCAGAAACGGGCTTATCAGGTATTGATAGGTGCGAATGAGAAAAATAAAACAGCGTCTTAGCATCATGGGGTAAGTGTAGCGCTGTAAGGATGGCTGGGACAAGAAAAAGCCGCGTACTGGCGCGGCTTTGATGGATAATCTTCAGTGCATCAGAGATGCTCTTCTGCGTATTCCGCCAGCCTTGAGCGGAAGATCCCCTCTAAGTGCACGGTTGCTGAGCCTTCAAATCCTTTAAAGCGCTCGACCACATAGGTCAGACCCGAGGTGAGTGCGGTGAGATAATTGGAGTCGATCTGGGCAAGGTTACCCAGGCAGATCATCTTGCTGTCCTTACCGCAACGGGTGAGGATGGTTTTTAATTGCTGAGGCGTCAGGTTTTGCGCTTCATCAATCAGCACCACCGCATTCTGAATACTGCGTCCACGGATAAAGTTAAGTGATTTAAACTGGATATTGGCTTTTTCAATCGCATATTTAACACTGCTCTGCGGACGCTCATCACCTTCATGCATCGCTTCCAGATTATCGAGGATAGAACTAAGCCAGGGGGTCATCTTCTCCTCTTCAGTGCCCGGCAGGAAGCCGATATCTTCAGCCACTGGCGGGGTAGAGCGGGTGACAATAATCTTGTTGAAGCGTCCCTCTTCAATCACCATCTCCAGGGCACAGGCCAGTGCGATCAGGGTTTTACCTGAGCCCGCTGCGCCATTCAGCAGGCAGAGGTCGATATCAGGGTCCTGAATCGACTGCATGGCAAACGCCTGGTAGATGTTGATAGGGTGAATACCCCAGCACTCCTGCTGCATCAGCTTTTCGTAACCAAGATCTTTCAAAATGATCTCTTCATGGTTAACCGATACCACCCGTGCGGCAAAGTCTTTTGAGTCATCATAGATATACTGACAGGGGTAGGTGTCCGGCAGCAGATCAGGGCTGACTTTATGATAGGTGTTAGCACCTTCCTGATAACTTTTGACCTTTTCAACTTTCTCCCAGAAGTTACCCTCAATATGAAAATGTCCGGAGGGTAGCAGTTCCAGGTCGGAGACTAACTGATCCTTACGATAATCCTCTACTTTTTGCAGCCCTGCGCCCATTGCTTTAAGGCGCATGTTGATATCTTTAGTAACGAGAATGATTTCGCGATGGGGATCGCTGCCCTGCAGGTGCAGAGCGCAGTTGATAATATGGTTGTCGTTATTCTTATTGTCAGGGAGAAACCCCTGACGGGTGGTAAGTTCGTGGTCGGGGAATATACTCAGTTTACCCAGTCGGGTGGTATCTTCGGTTCCGGGAACCTTGATCTGTACCCCTTTAAGTATCTGGGAGGGGGTGGCCGCGCTGAGGATATTATCAATCGCGCGAATGACATGCCTGGCTTCCTGAGCGACGCTCTGTTTGCGGTCCTTGATGCTGTCCAGTTCTTCCAGGACGGTCATCGGTATAGCAACATCCTGCTCCTTAAATTCGTAAAGGCAGTTTGGGTCGTGCAGTAAAACGTTGGTGTCGAGGATATAGAGCTTATCAGCACTCATACGGGTTTCCTTCTCGAGCCGACTCATATATTTACACAGTAACCGGTAAAAAAAACTCCAGCCTGTATAGTTAGTTAAGCAGAAGTTGGCGTAGGATTAAACCCATGTGTCAGCATTTTTAAGGAGCAGGGTTGTGCAGTATCAGAATATTGTGATTCTGACCGGTGCGGGAATATCGGCTGAATCTGGAATTAAGACATTTCGTGCTGCGGATGGTTTGTGGGAAAACCATCGGATCGAAGATGTCGCTACCCCGGAAGCATTTGACCGGAACCCAGAGTTGGTGCACCAATTCTATAATCAGCGCCGCGAGCAGTTATTGCTACCGGATATCCGCCCGAATCCTGCGCATCTGGCGCTGGCAAAGCTGGAACAGGCGTGTACCAGTGAACAGCTACTGTTGGTAACCCAGAATATCGATAACCTGCATGAACGGGCTGGCAGTAAAAATCTGATTCATATGCATGGTGAACTGTTGAATTTGCGCTGTACCACGTCCGGTCAGGTGTTTACCAACTACCAGCCGGTAGGGCCCGATGTTCGCTGTGGCTGCTGCGATGACATGGGCACCCTGCGCCCGGATATCGTCTGGTTTGGTGAGATGCCAATGCAGATGGAACTGATCTACGATGCCTTGGAACACTGTGATCTGTTTATTTCAATCGGCACTTCCGGTCATGTCTACCCGGCTGCCGGTTTCGTTGAAGTGGCTAACAGTGTCGGGGCGGAAACGGTTGAAATTAATCTTGAACCTTCCAAAAAACAGTCGGCATTTAATCGCCATATTTATGGCCCGGCCAGCGAGGAAGTGCCCCTGTTTGTTGAAAGTTTAATCAATAGTTAATTCTTTTTTATCAACAGGTTAATGGTTTAGTGTCAGGATTTTAACTATATTGTAACCTGAACTTTATATTTTTTAGACGGGTCAGATCATTAAAAGAATGACTCGCTAAGCCCTGTGTACAGCGGGAAACTGTTTCTGCGCTGGGGTGTCGATCAGAGGGGCAAGACCATGATGACAGAACAATTTGTAAGCGCGAATATTACGCCACTGGATAGTCTGGACACACTTTCACCTTACGAGGTTGCAAAACTTCAGGACCGCAATGAAGCAGGTTTATATCCGCTCTTTCGCCAGTGCGCCCTGGCGGTGCTTAACTGTGGCAGTGAGCTGGACAGTACTAAGCAGGTGCTGGAGAAACATAAGAGTTTCGATATCAGGGTCAGTCAGAAACACCGGGGTGTGCAACTGGAGCTGATCAATGCGCCCTCCAGCGCGTTTGTCGATGGTGAGATTATCCAGGGTATCCGTGAGCATCTGTTTTCTGTGCTACGGGATCTTCTCTATGTCGGTGATGAACTGGACAAGTGTTGTGATGGCCTGCTGGAAGGGGAACAGATTACCAATATGGTGTTTCATATTCTGCGTCACGCCAAAGCGATTGAGCCCCATGTAAAACCGAATCTGGTGGTCTGCTGGGGTGGTCACTCGATCGGTCGGGAGGAGTATATCTACACCAAACAGGTGGGTTATGAACTTGGTTTACGCGGCATGAGTGTCTGTACCGGTTGTGGCCCGGGGGCGATGAAGGGGCCGATGAAAGGCGCCACCATCGCCCATGCGAAACAGCGCATCAGCGACGCCCGTTATGTCGGTATCTCTGAGCCGGGCATTATTGCCGCTGAATCCCCCAACCCGATCGTCAACGAACTGATCATCATGCCGGATATTGAGAAACGGCTGGAAGCGTTTGTCCGGCTGGGTCATGGCATCATTGTCTTTCCCGGAGGCGCGGGCACAGCCGAAGAGATTCTCTACATGCTGGGTATCCTGCTGCATGAGCGCAATATCGCCTGTCCATTCCCCCTTATTTTTACCGGCCCTGCTGGCAGTGAAGCCTATTTTGAGACGGTGGACCGGTTTATCCGTTCCACTTTAGGTGATCGCGCGGCATCTCTCTATGAGATCGTGGTGGGTGACCCCTATGAAGTTGCGGTGAAAATGAAAGCGGGACTTGAGCGGGTGACGGTTTACCGCAAAGCGACCGGCGAATCGTTCCACTTTAACTGGCAGTTGTATGTTCCCGCTGAGTTTCAGCAACCCTTTGAACCCACCCATGAAAACATGGCCAGCCTTGATTTGACCCGTGATCAGCCTGATTACCTGTTGGCTGCCACGCTGCGAAAAGCACTCTCCGGGATTGTTGCCGGTAATGTTAAAGCACCGGGCATTCGTGCGATTGAAGAGTTTGGTCCGTTTGAACTCAGTGGTGAGCCGGAGCTGGTGAATGAGCTGGATGTGCTGCTGTCATCCTTTGTTTTGCAGCGCCGTATGAAGATCGATTATGAGGAGTATTCACCCTGTTATCGACTGGTGCAGGCTGCAATTGCCTGATTCCGCTGTGATTGCTCCGGTTATCTGTCGTTGAAACAGCTGTGGATCGTTTGCTGGCTAAAACTGAGCAGATAGTTGGGGCTGCCGGTCTGTGGACCGCTGGCCGACAAGCCCACAGAGGCACAGTGCTGCCCGCTGTAACAGTTGTCGCTCAGGTTACGTTGAATAGTGATATTGCCAGGCCGCAGTGACTGGCAGATAGCCTTGATGGCTTCATTATCAGATGAGTGAATGCTCAGTGACAGTCCACATTCAGTGCGATTGATTTCATCCACGACCCTTTCTGAATTGTCCTTGTGGTAGTGGATGATATGGAGTATCGGGCCGAAATGCTCCTCACTCAGCTCATCAATGGAGTGCAGGCGAATCAGGGTTGGCGCGACAAAATAGCCTGTATCATGCTGACGGCTCAGAGTGCCTTCAAATATCAATCTGCCATGTGCTCTGCAGTGTTCTATGTGTCCATGGAGAGCTTGTAGGGCATGATTATCGATCACAGGCCCCAGATCGGTGTCTGGCTCGCGGGGGTCATCTATCTTCAGGGTATGGAGCGCTTCAACCAGCATGGTTTCAATCTGCTCTGCGATATCGTCCTGCAGATAGAGCACCCTTAGTGCAGAACAACGTTGCCCGGCGCTATTGAAGGCTGACTCGATAACGTCTCTGACGACCTGTTCCGGCGGTACGCTGTTATCAACAATCATCGCACTCAATCCAGCGGTTGCTGTAATAAAGGGGATCATCGTTGCGTTTTCCCGGTGTGCCAGTTGTCGGGCGATGATGTTGGCCGTGAACAGTGACCCGGTAAAGGCGATGCCGCAGAGGCGAAAATCATTTATCAGTGGCTCATCGATCTCATCACTGCGGCCGGGTAGCAGGGCGAAGGCATCTCTGGCAACGCCAGCCTCTAATAACAACTCGGTTGCACGATAGGCTATTAGCGGTGTGCTGTTAGCGGGTTTGGCGATCACCACATTCCCAGCCAAAAGCGCGGCAACGACCTGACCGGTCCAGATCGTCAGGGGGAAACACCAGGGGCTGATGCAGACAAAGATCCCCCGGCCCTGGGCAACCAGGCTATCTCTTTCACCTGCCAGCGAGACTATCGGTTGAGGTGATAACTGACTGATTGCCTGCTTGGCGTAGAGCTGGCACAGATCAACCGCTTCACGGATCTCATTCAGCGCATCCCGCAGGGTTTTACCCGCTTCGCGAATAGCAAGCGCGACCAGTTCTTCACGATACTGTTCCAGCAGCTCGGCAAAACGGTTGATAATTCGCGCCCGTTCAGCCACCGGTTGCTTGTTCCAACGGATAAATCCGGCCCGGGTAACGGTGTAAGCTTCCCGTACATCTTCAATGGTGCTGCGATACAGCTCCCCGGTTTGCAGACTGAGGTTAAAGGGTGAAACCGTTATCTCAGCCGGGCGGGAGCGGACTGGCTCACCATTGATCAGCGGAGCTGCCAGCCACTGCTTATCGCTGAATGCTGCGATTCTATTCAGAAGTTGCTGGCGCTGCAGCTGCGAATCAAGTATCACGCCTGTGGCGTTTCTGTTTTTGCTGCAGTGTTGCAGGACGGAATGGTTATTCCCGCCCCTGTCAGCAGCGTGCGGTAACCTGAGCGCCAGATATGGAGGCAGTTGCTGTTGTCCGCCTAAAGGGGCATACAGCTGTTGCTGAACCGGGCTGGTGTGAGTCATTAATTCGCTGAAAAGGGAGTCATTTGTGCCATGCAAGCGCTGTAGTTCGACGGTTTTCAGGCTCTTTGCCGCGCAGTGCAGCACCTGAGCTATGGTTGCTCTATTATGGCTGGCAAACCGGGGGGATAATAACGGGCAATGGTTACTCAGCAGATAGCGGGCGCACAGTTGGTATGACTGTTCAGTTGTCTGTGGCTGCAGATAGATGGGGTAGCTCTGTAGCCCCTGCTTTAACGCCTGAGCTATCTCCCATTCCCGGTAATTACCTTTTACCAGTCTGACCGGAATAACGGTTTGTAGATTATCAGCGATATAACTTAACCAGCCCAGAATCGGTAAAGCCCGTTTCGAATAGGCCTGTACCGTGATTCCTAGCCCACCCCAGTCGCGACAAAGATCGCTCTGCAGCAGTTTTTCAAACACCTGTAATGTCAGTTCCTGTCGGCTAGACTCTTCCGCTTCAATCATCACCGGGATGTTTTCTGACCGGGCAATAATCAGCAGATGCAGTATCCGCTGGGTGAGCTCCTCAATGATGCCGGATGACTTGAGCGGTTCCAGACGGGGGTGCAGGGCAGACAGTTTTATCGATAATGAAGGGGGTGGGTGGCCTTTGAGCTGCTGAGATGCGATTGCTTTCAGCGCATCGAGACAGTGATTGAAGTGCTGTCGGGCGGCCTCGGCGGAGACCGCATTTTCGCCCAGAATATTGAAGGCGTAGACAAGGTTGTCAGCCGGGTGGCTGATCATCTGTTGCAAACCCTGACGGATATCGGGGCTGAAGATAAGTTGTTGTCGCAGCGCTGTGACCGCCTGAGTCAGAGCGTCACCGATGACAACAAAGTCGATGCGGTTTACCAGCTCACCGAATATCTCTGCGGGCTTGGTTTTCGGAGATATAGTGCTGCTATAAACTCCCTGTTGCCAGATGGTTGTATGCTGAATATCGAAATGGTGGTGGTCAACATAGGTGCGCCAGCGTTCTGCGGTGATTCGGTTCTTTATCAGGTCGCAGATGCTTTGTTGATCAGGCAGGTGCAGAAGATGTTCTGCCAGTGACAGCAACGCCAGTGCCTCTTCAGCCTTCATTCCTGCGGCAGTTTTCCACTGTTGTACAAGAGTTCCGGTGTTAAAAAGAGGAGGCATTTGCTCTTCTGATGGTTGCTTCTCAGGCGGGTTCAGTTCAGCTATTTGTGCTGACAGAGTTGCCTCGTCTGCGGAATAATACGCGGGAATATTATTCCACAGTTGTGCGGCGCTCCATTTAACCTGTTGATCTGAGAAATATAGCGAAAGAGGAAACATAGAGTGCCTGATGCCCGCAAATAAGTTAACGATAAGACAGAGCATAGCCTAAATCGTAAGGGATCAGGGGTAAGTCATCTCTATATGCTGAATGTATCGTTGATCTGGGCCATAAAAAAGCCCGCATCTATTTCACTGCGGGCTGGGTTAAACGTTTAAACGTTGCTACGGGCTAATTTCAGATACTTTCAAGCAGAGCGGCAATACCCTGTCCGCCACCGATACACATGGTGACTACGGCGTAGCGACCGCCACTGCGTTTTAGTTCATATAGTGCTTTTACGGTAATGATGGCACCTGTTGCGCCGATCGGGTGGCCCAGAGAGATACCACTACCGTTGATATTTACCTTTTCCAGTGGCAATTCAAGATCACGACAAACCGCCAGCGCCTGAGCTGCAAACGCTTCGTTGACCTCCCATACGTCGATATCAGTTGTGGACAGCTCATTATCGGCCAGCAGTTTACGGACGGCCGGAACTGGACCGATGCCCATATATTTAGGTTCAACCCCGGCAAAGCTGTACCCGACCAGCCGGGCCATCGGTTGTAAACCTTTTGCCTGAGCCGTTTCCGCGGCCATCAGGGTGACAGCGGCAGCGGCATCGTTAAGGCCGGAAGCGTTACCGGCGGTGACGCTACCGTCTTTCTTAAACGCCGGTCGCAATTTTGCCATATCATCGATGGTACAGCCATAACGGAGGTGCTCATCGGTCTCGAACAGGGTAACGCCCTTGCGTGACTTCAGCTCAATAGGAACGATCTGCTCTTTAAACCGGCCCTCGGTGATGGCGCGTTCAGCGTTGTTATGGCTCATCACCGCCAGAGCATCCTGATCTTCACGGCTGATTTGCCACTTTTCGGCGATATTTTCCGCGGTAATACCCATATGGGTGTTATCAAACGGACAGGTCAGAGCACCCACCATCGCATCGACGATTGCCGCATCCCCCATCCGCTGGCCAAAGCGTGCAGTTGGCATCCAGTATTGCGACTGGCTCATCACTTCTGCACCACCAGCTACCGCTGCATCGCAGACGCCCAGTTCAATCTGTTGTGTCGCTGAGATGATTGCCTGCAGACCGCTACCGCACAGACGGTTCATCGTTACCGCTGGGGTTTCAACTGGCAGACCGCCGTTGATGGCGGCAACCCGGCCAAGATACATATCGCGGCGCTCAGTGTGGATCACGTTACCAAAGACACTGTGGCCGAAATCTTCAGGTGCAGCACCGGAGCGGGTGACCGCTTCGCTGACACAGGCGCTGGCGAGGTCACAGGGTGTCTGAGACTTGAGGCTGCCACCAAAACCACCAATGGCGGTACGTACGCCGCTTAGTATGACTACTTCTCTTTTGCTCATCGTTGAGTCCTATATATTAACTGTTTGTTCTTGTTATTATTATTTTAAATGTGGTGCAGTCAGGTGAGATAACTTATCACCGGTAGGCGAGAAAGGCTCTAGCCAATTAGTGAAACATTGATAACAAATTCGCTTATTTATTCATTTTCTGAGAAAGAACGATGCAGTTGCTTTTTGATATTGTAATACCTGTATTTATCCTCATGGTGCTGGGCGGTTTATGCCGCCTTAGCGGCTTGATGGAAGAGTCCGGCGCCGCCGCTCTGAACCGGTTTGTCTACTACATTGCAGTGCCTGCGCTGATGTTTACCTCAACTGCTACCGTCGATATTGAGTCAGTGCTGCAATGGAACTTCATCGCCGTTTATTTGGGCGGTTCTGTTGTGGCGATTATCATCGCGTTGTTCGGCTGGCGAAAGATGCAGCTGTCGTCTCCCCTCGACTGGACGGTGATTGCCCTTAACTCCGCCTGGGCCAACACCGTCTATATGGGGATACCGATCTTCTACTTTATTTTTGGTGAGCGAGGGGCGTTGCCGGTGATCATCGCGACGCTGTCTAGTAATCTTCTCTTTATCCTGATGATGGCGCTGATGTCAGAGTTACAGAATAGCGAGGGTCGGGTACTGGCGAAACTGAAAATGTTGCTGTTGCAGGGGGTGCTTAAAAATCCGGTAATGATGGCACCGCTGCTGGGGATGCTGGTATCGGTCAGTGGCGTAACACTTCCGCCAATGATTTTAACGCCGATGCAGATGCTGGCACCGTCTGCTGCTCCGGTTGCGCTGTTTGCACTGGGGATCTCACTGAGTGGGCTGGAGGTTCGGAGCGGGAATTTTGAGTTAATCTGGCTGACCTTAGTCAAGCTGGTGCTGCACCCGCTGGCAACCTTTGGTTTCGCTGTGCTGTTTAACTTGGAACCGTTTTGGGGTGCAAGCGCTGTGGTTTTGGCAGCTTTGCCAACCGGGGCAATGGTGTTTGTTCTGGCGCAACAATATAACACCCGGGTAGCACTGACTTCGGCAACGATTTTGGTGACCACCCTAGTGTCTTTGATTACGCTGGCGCTGTTGCTACCGCTGATGAAACAGTGGGGTGGGTAGCTGTTATGAATGGCTATTATGAAGAACTGTTATGGAGAGTACTATGAAGTGTCACACAGTAGATTATGAAATTATCGGAAACTCGATGCCGATGCTGGAGGTGGAGCTCGATCCGGGTGAGACGGTGATCGCTGAAGCGGGATCCATGAACTACATGGAGCAGGATATCGGTTTTGAAACCAAGATGGGGGATGGTGCCGACCCTGAGCAGGGGATGTTATCAAAACTATTTTCTGCGGGTAAACGGATGATTACCGGTGAATCACTGTTTATGACCCATTTTTCCAATAATGGCGGACAGAAGCGTAAAGTGGCTTTTGCCGCACCCTATCCCGGTATGGTCGTGCCGATCGACATGTCCCAGATCGGAGAACGATTGTATTGCCAGAAAGATGCCTTTCTCTGTGCTGCCCTGGGTACCCGTTTATCGGTTGCGTTTTCCCGTAAGCTTGGCGCGGGATTTTTCGGTGGCGAAGGTTTTATTCTGCAGAAGCTGGAAGGCGACGGAATGGCTTTTATTCAGGCCGGTGGTACCGTCGTGAGAAAAGAGCTGAATAACGAAACATTACGCATCGATACCGGTTGCCTGGTGGGTTTCGGTCAAGGCATTGAGTATGACATTGAGATGGTCAAAGGGCTTAAATCGATGTTCCTTGGTGGCGAAGGTCTGTGGCTGACGACACTCTCGGGAACAGGGACTGTCTGGGTTCAGAGTCTGCCGTTCTCCCGCCTTGCGGACCGCATTATCGCTGCAGCCCCTGCTGTTGGGGGAGATAAAAAGGGAGAGAGCTGAAATCCAGTATCGCAATGACTGTGCAAGGTCATAAAATGGTGTGTTTTTGATGTCGTTTTTATGACTTTTTGCCTCAATGAAGGTATATTCCCCCGATGTTTATTCTCGTGATTTTTTGGTTTACCGGTCATGCTGCGTAAAAAACTGGTTATTACATTAACAACTGCTCAGGGATCACGGCAGTATACGCTAGGCCAGCTGGCCAGATATCTGCTCGCCCTGTTTTTGCTGATGTCGGTTTGTAGTTTCTTTATCTCTAACCTGTTGTTGGTAAAAACATCTGACGAGCTTGATAACCTGGAACAGGGGATCGACTCTCTTGCCAGCCAGTATGAGATGACCCTGGGTACAACTGAGTTGCAGAAGGGGCAGCTTGATCAGCTCTCTACTACACTGCAAGACCTGAAAGTCGAACGCGATCAGTTACAGGAAGAAAACCTCCGCATTGGCGAGTTGAATGAAACCCTGGATGCCAGTCTGTATGGCCTTGAAGATCTGCTGGGCCTGCCTCCGTCTGATGAGATGACGTCTGACCGTGCGGGTGCACTGACGGTGATGACCAATCAGCGGCTGTTTTTTCTCAGTGTTCTGCCCAATGGAGAGCCCACACAGGGCATCCGGATTACTGATGGTTTTGGTATGCGGATGCATCCGATCCATAAGAAACGGGTTATGCACAACGGTATCGACTTTAAAGCAGACATTGGAACACCGGTCTACGCGACCGCTGATGGTGCTGTGGAATATGCCGGCAACCATAAAGCCAGTGGTTTTGGTAAACTGGTCATATTGCAACACGCGCTGGGGTTTAAAACTTACTATGCGCATCTGAGTGATGTAAAAGTGAGCAGCGGAACGTTTGTCAGCAAAGGGCAACTGATCGGTCTGAGCGGGAACTCCGGTATCTCTACCGGTCCGCATCTGCATTATGAAGTTCGCTACCTGTTCAGACCCGTTGATCCGGCGCCCTTTGTGGCGTGGAATATAAGCAATTTCGATTCACTGTTTTCAGAAGTAAAAGATGTAAAATGGGCTTCTTTACAAAAAATGTACCCGCTAAATCAGGCGCTGCAAACGGCTCAGCAATAACCATTATTGCTGAAGGCAATAAGTTCAGTGGTGATATGAGTATCATCGGCCGGATGCATATTGACGGTACATTTGAGGGTAATATCTCTTCGCTGGATAATATCTCGATTGGTAAAAGTGGTCATGTACATGGTGTGGTGAAAGCGAATCAGATTACCGTATGTGGTTTGCTTGAAGGCGAAGTTGTCTGCGACCAGCTTGAGATTGATCGTGGTGGCAAAGTTGTGGCAACTGTTATCAGTAAAATTATGGCAATTCACCCGGAAGGTAATTTCATCGGTGAACGGCGTATGAAAGAGGTGGGGGTGTTGGAGCATGCACCACAGATTGAATCGGGTATTGATGCGATCGACTCTTTGCCAGACAAAGTAACGATTAAAGCGGCAAAGGAATCTGCATAAGCCATGTGTGAGCTGCTTGGCATGAGCGCCAATGTTCCGACCGATATCTGTTTCAGCTTTAGCGGACTGATGCAGCGTGGCGGTGAGACCGGGCCTCATAAAGATGGTTGGGGAATTGCCTTCTATGTGGGCAAGGGTTTGCAGATTTTTCATGATCCTGCCCCTAGTTGCCAATCGGAAATAGCCCGGCTGATAAAAAACCACCCGATTAAAAGTAAAACGGTTATCAGTCATATACGTCAGGCGAACGTTGGTAGTATCTGTCTGGAAAACACCCATCCGTTTACCCGGGAGCTCTGGGGGTATTGCTGGACTTTTGCCCATAATGGCCAGTTGGACCCCCGACTGTTTGATCTGCCGCTAAATTACTATCGCCCAATCGGCACCACTGACAGCGAATATGCCTTCTGTTGGATGCTTGGGCAGGTGAGGGAACGGTTCCCCCAGCGGCCTGATAACTTCTCCGAGGTGATTGAACTGATCCACTGTTGCTGTGATCAGCTACGGGAGTTGGGTGTGTTCAATATGTTAATCACCGAATCAGAATATCTGTTAGCATACTGCTCTACCAAGTTATCTTGGATTACCCGGCGGGCACCGTTTGGTCGGGCCAGACTTACCGATGAAGAGCTGACGGTTGATTTTTGCAAGCAGACTACACCCAACGATATAGTAACGGTGATCACCACTGAGCCGCTGACTAAAAATGAACATTGGCGTAAGCTGCAGACCGGTGAGCTGATTGTGTTTCGTGAAGGTGTGCAACAGCCCCTCAGCCGGTGCTTTGGCCACGCCTGATTTAAACTATCTTTTAAAACTGAAAACTCCACTTTGACTGCCACTATTAAGCAACTCTATGGCCGGCTGGATAACTGTCTGATTGCCGACCGGTTTTCCATACGGAAAAAAATCCAGCTATTGCAACGACGCCTGAAAGAGCGCAAACCCTCAGATCGGTTACAGGATGAGGTAGAGTCGCTTCTGCTGCGTTCTGAAGAGCGGGTAGCCAGACGGCTGTATAGTCAGCCTATAAGCTATCCGGATCTGCCGGTCAGTGCCCGTCGGGAGGAGATTGCCAAAGCGATCTGTGAACATCAGGTGGTGGTGATTGCTGGTGAAACCGGCTCGGGTAAAACCACTCAGATACCGAAGATATGTCTGGAGCTGGGACTGGGACGGGTCGGTCTGATTGGTCATACTCAACCCCGCAGGCTCGCTGCCAGAACGGTTGCTAACCGCATAGCCGAAGAGTTGCAAACCTCGCTGGGCAATACCGTCGGCTACCAGGTGCGATTCACCGAGCAGGTTGCGGATAATACCATGGTCAAACTGATGACTGATGGAATTCTGCTGGCTGAAACCCAGAACGATCTGTATCTGAACCGCTACGAAGTGCTGATTATTGATGAGGCCCACGAGCGCAGCCTGAATATAGACTTCCTGCTGGGCTATCTGCACCGGATTCTGCCAAAGCGTCCGGATCTGAAAGTGATTATCACCTCTGCGACCATCGACCTGGAACGCTTTTCACAACACTTCAATAATGCGCCGGTAATCGAAGTATCCGGACGGACTTTTCCGGTTGAACTGCACTATCGTCCGTTAGAGGAGATGGATGACGACAGCGAAAAGAGCATCCCTGAAGGCATTGTCTGTGCCGCCGAAGAGCTTATTCGGCTGGAGCGCAAGAAAGGGATTACCGGAACTGGTGATATTCTGGTGTTTCTCAGTGGTGAGCGCGAGATTAGAGAGGCCGCAGAGTATCTGCGAAAAGCATCACAGCTGGGACGTCTGAAACATATCGAAGTGATGCCGCTGTATGCCCGTCTCAGTGTTGCTGAGCAAAATAAAATTTTCGCCTCTGTGCGTGGCGCGGGGCGTCGAATAGTTCTATCTACCAACGTGGCGGAAACCTCGCTTACGGTTCCGGGGATACGCTACGTTATCGATCCGGGTCTGGCGCGAATTAGCCGTTACAGCTACCGTTCTAAGGTGCAGCGTCTGCCAGTCGAACCGATATCTCAGGCCAGCGCTAATCAGCGTAAAGGGCGCTGCGGACGGGTGGCTGAGGGTATCTGTATCCGTCTCTATTCCGAAGAGGACTTTAACGCTCGCCCTGAGTTTACCGATGCCGAGATTCGTCGCACGAATCTGGCGGCTGTTATCTTGCAGATGCTTAATTTGCGGCTTGGCGCGATTGACCAGTTTCCGTTTATCGATCCGCCAGACTCCCGTTTCATCAGCGATGGTTTTAATCTGTTGCAGGAGTTGGGAGCAGTTGATGATAAGCGCAACCTGACAAAACTGGGGCGGCAGCTGAGCCGCTTACCCGTTGATCCCAAGATTGGCCGGATGCTGCTGGCTGCGGCAGAAAATAACTGCCTTAAAGAGATGATTATTATTGCCAGCGCTCTGAGTGTTCAGGACCCTCGTGAACGGCCGATGGATAAACAGCAAGCGGCGGATCAGAAACATCGCGAATATGCCGATGAAGAGTCAGACTTTGTTACGCTGGTTAATCTTTGGAATCTCTATGAAGAGCAGCGGCAGGAGCTGACCCAGAATCAGTTACGTAAATACTGTCAGAAACAGTTTCTTTCCTATCTACGCATGCGCGAGTGGCGTGATGTGCATCGCCAGCTGCATCTTATCTGCCGCAATCTGGAGTATAAAGAAAACGTCCAACCGGCAAGTTATGACTCACTGCATAAGTCTCTGCTGGCCGGTTTGCTCGGTAATATGGGCATTAAACAGGAAAATAAAGAATATCTGGGTGCCCGTAATCGTCGCTTTAGTATCTTTCCTGGATCTATGCTGTATAAGAAAGCCCCTAAATGGATCATGGCGGCAGAGCTGGTCGAAACCAGTCGGTTGTATGCGCGCATGATCGCTCGCATCGACCCCCTCTGGGCCGAGTCGATGGCCGGGCATCTGGTAAAACGCAGTTATCTCGAACCTCACTGGGAAAAGAAAAAGGCGCAGGTGGTAGCGCAGGAGCAGGTAACCCTCTACGGCTTGATTATTGTGCCGGGGCGAACGGTGCATTACGGCCGGATTGACCCCAAAGTCAGTCAGCAGATTTTTATTCGCAGCGCCCTTGTGGAAGGGCAGTTTTCCACCCCGGGTAAATTTTTCAGTCACAACCGTAACCTGCTGGATTCCATTGAAGATCTGGAAGCGAAGACCCGGCGGCGCGACCTGCTGGTAGATGAAGATACCCTGGCTGAGTTTTATGCTTCCAGGCTGGAGCAGCATAATGGTGGTGCCGTTGTTAACGGCGCAGGCTTTGAACAGTGGCGTAAAGAGGTCGAGCTGCAGAATCCACAGGCACTGTTTATGCAGGAGGAGGACCTGCTGCAGCGTTCGGCCGATCATGTCACCCGGAGCAGTTATCCCGAGCAGCTAGGGCTCAATGGTGCAAAGCTTAAACTTAGTTATCACTTCGAACCGGGCGCGAAAGATGATGGTGTTACGCTCGAAACTCCGTTGGTGCTACTGAACCAGATACCGGAAGAACGTCTGGAATGGCTTGTTCCGGGGATGCTCCGAGAGAAATGTATCGCCCTGCTAAAAGGGTTACCTAAAGCACTACGCAAAAATTTCGTGCCGATTCCTGATTATGTGGATGCCTTTGTTGAAGCAGCGGTGTTTGCTCAGGGGTCATTGAATGAAGCGCTGGCACTGCACCTGAAACGGATGACTGGTGTGCTCATCAGCCGTGAAGATCTGGATGCGGTTGATATTGATGAGCACTATCGGGTGAATATCCGCCTGATGGCTGAAAAGGGTAAAGTTGTTGCCGAGGGGCGTGAGCTTGCTGCCTTGCAGCAGGGGTTTGGAAAACAGGCTCGGCAGGAATTAACCAAAGGACCATCTGCAAGCTGGGGGCGAAAAGGGATAACCCGTTGGGACTTTGGCGACCTGCCTGAGCAGATTAAGCTGAAACAAGCCGGAGGCCTTGAGCTCGAAGTTTATCCGGGATTGCAGGATTGTGGTGACAGCGTAGAGCTGAAAGTATTTGAAGACCGGGCGATGGCAGCCAGACAGAACCGTCTGGGGCTGGCACGCCTGTTTATGTTGCAACTGAATGAGCAGGTACGCTTTGTGAAAAACCGGCTGCCGGGATTTCAGCAAACGGCTATGCTACTGGCTAAAGTCCAAAATCGTAATCAGCTGCATGAGCAATGCTTGTTCAGTGCAGCGGTGACAACCTTCCTGAGTGAAGATGAAACGATTCGATCAGAAAAAGTATTCACTGATCGGTTAAACCGTTATCGCAGTGAGTACTGTCAGCAGGCAGAGCAGCGGGCGCTGTTGCTGGAGGATATTGCTAAGCAGTATCACGGCATACAGAAACAGCTTTCAGGTTCGGTTAATCTTCAGGCCGTTACCATCCTCAACGATATCCGTCAGCAGTTGGAAGCATTGGTCTATAAAGATTTTATGCTTGAGGTGCCTGGTCTGCAGCTACAGGAGTACCCGAGATATCTTAAAGGCATCGAGTTGCGGCTGGAAAAATATCAGCGAGAGCTGCCTCGTCAGCGACTGCTGAGTGAACAGTTGCAACAGTTAGTGCGACAATACAGGGACCAGCTGGAGCTGGATAATAAGCATAATCGTTACAGTGATGCATTGAATGAATATCGCTGGATGCTGGAAGAGTATCGCATATCGTTGTTTGCTCAGCAGTTGGGAACGCGAACGACGGTTTCCGAGAAGCGCCTGAAACAGCTATGGCAGCAGATAGAACGATAGATTTTCTGAGTGGTTTATGGGGTTGTAGCCCGTAATCTGCATATGGTTTTTGATCTGAGTCAGTTATTGCGAACAGAACCAGGAGAGAAAGGCCTTAACTACTTAAAAAACCAGAACAAATGGTTGCGAACACCGGATAGCTATGCTGTAATGCGTCAAATTTATTTAAAAGCGGCTATGAAACTTCGGTTTTAAACAGTTTATAGCCTATAATGAGCAGGTTGAGTCGGTTAAAACAAATGTTAGTAGCCGGATCGCCGAAAAATAGTTAGGGCTGTTTTGTTAGTCAGTCCTGTATAGATATAATCTTTCAGAAATTATTTCTTTCACAGCATTGAAATATTTCTGAATTATAGTATTTTCTTGTTAGCTGAGCGTAGTTGATGACGCAAGGCAGTAAGAAATAATAAAGTTTAACTACTAGTACGTTAAATATTGAAGGGGAAATGTTAATGAAAAAGTCAATTATCGCTCTGGCTGTTGCTGGTGCTCTGACTGCTCCAATGGTTGCTCAAGCAGATGCTACTCTGTACGGCAAGTTCGAAATGCGTCTTGTTAACCCTGAAAATGGCGACATGGAAATTCAGTCTGATGACTTCCGTGTTGGTGTTAAAGGTGATTCTGATATCGCTGGTGGTTCTAAGGCTCTGTTCAATCTGGAACTGGAAGTAGATCCAGATCTGCGTGGTCAAAATACTGCTGCAAATGACACTGGTAACACCAATGCTGTAGTTCGTAAGGCATACGTTGGTGCAACTGGCGACTGGGGTACTACTCTGGTAGGTCGTATCGCTAACCCAGCTGAGCAGATTATCGGTTTTACTGGCAATAACTCTGAAGCAACTACTGTTTCTGACCAAAACCCTGATCACCTGGGTTCTGCACTGGCTTATGTAACTCCTAACATGGGTGGTTTCACAGGTTATGCAGCTGTTGTAATGGATGGTCAAACACCTGCTTCTCTGGGTACTTCCGGTACTGAAGACGGTGACAACATCGATGGTAAACTGATCGGCGGTAGCTTCTCTGCTGCAGGTCTGACAGTTGCTGCTAGCTACTGGACTTTCGAAGATAAGTACATTCAGGATCTTATCGGTGTTCAGGAAAAACTGTCTGAATACTCTCTGGGTGCTCAGTACTCTATCGACATGACTACTGTTGGCGTAATGTACCTGAAGAAAGAGCTGGACAATTCAGGTCTGGAATACAAAGTATACGGTATCCGTGCTGATCAGAAAATTGGTGATCTGACTCTGGGTGCTAACTACCACAATGGCGACCTGGACGGTGCTGGTGAAGTAGATCAGTGGGGTCTGTTTGCTACATATGCACTGGGCGCTCAAGCTGCTCTGGACTTCGAACTGGTTAATGTTGACTACGACAATGACCTGACTAACACTCTGTCTGTTCCAGCAAATGCTGCAGTGGAAAAAGTGTTCACTGGCCTGCCATCTGACGGTCAGACTGTTTCTCTAGGTTACACTGTTAAGTTCTAATCTTTCTTAAGATTAGATTTCAGAAAAGGGTCCTTCGGGGCCCTTTTTGTTTGTCTGTGTTTTATTTCTGCTCAGATAGTATCCTTTATTCCTGGTTGATTTTATTCTCTGCTTTTTCGCATTATTTCTGATTCGCAATCTGTTTTGTTGTGGTGCACAATACGGTTTATAGATATACAGTTTTCAGGGTCCTGAATATGCACGTTTTTAGACACTTATTTGTTTCCACTTTACTTCTGCTCACTCCAATGTTTGCTTTTGCTGAAGAGCCGGTTAATGTTGATCCGTGGGAGGGGTTTAACCGCGCTATGTTCAGCTTTAATGACACCCTTGATCGATATGCGCTAAAGCCTGCTGCACAGGGTTATAAAGCGATCACTCCTGATATTGTTGAAACCGGGGTGAGCAATTTTTTCGGTAATCTCTCAGATATTGGCAGTATGCTAAATAATCTGCTGCAGTTGAAAGGTAATGCAGCGGGTCAGGATCTTGGACGGGTATTATTTAATTCTACTGTGGGCTTAGGTGGCATTATTGATATTGCAACGCCAATGGGGTTGCCACAGCATAATGAAGATTTTGGTCAGACGCTGGGGTATTGGGGCGTTGATACTGGTCCTTATTTAGTCCTGCCGCTGTTAGGTCCGTCCAATATTCGTGACGGTATCGGTCGTATACCTGATTCAATGGTTGATCCGGTAGGTGAGGTTGATTCGATTCGTACCCGTAATCAGCTTTATGGATTGCGTATTATTGACACCCGGGCCAGTTTGTTGGCCGCAGAAGAGCTTTTGACAGGTGATCGTTATACAGCAATGCGTGATGCCTATCTGCAGCGTCGGGAGTTTCTGGTGAATGATGGTAAGGCTGCCGCCTTCGATCAGGATCAGTTCTGATAAATATTTTTCGTTAATAGCGAAAAGTATCGTGGCAAACACCTAGAGGGCATGCTAATGCCGCTCCTACACTTGTCAGGTGCGCGTAGGTAATCAATGTATTAAAGGAGCCATCAGGCTCCTTTTGCTTTTTCTAACAACTAGCAAGTCGCGAAGCGACGTTCTAGCAACAGCTTCTCTCCGCAAAGCGACGTTCTAGCAACTGCCTCTCTCCGCGAAGCGACGTTCTAGCGGCCCATCATCCCGATAGCTTTCCTGGCGATGGGGCTGAGCTCGTCTCCTCCCTGGTTTAAATACTCAGAAATCTGCTCCTTCATAGAACGCGCCCAGAATTTAGTCAGATGATTTGCGACCATCTCTGCTTCTGCTGTTTCATCGCCGATATGGGTGTTGTTGGCGGCGATCTGGTTGGCCATTCTGATCAGGCTGGTGAGCTGGTGGTTTCCCATTGGTTAATCCTCGTTATCCTTGGTTGGGGATAGTCCTGATTGATTGTATATAACATGTCTGCCTGGTCGGGCAAAGCCGATAAGGTTGAGCCCTGCCTGTTTTGCCAGATTCAGCGCAAGGTGGGTGGGGGCTGATACAGCGACCAGTGTGCTGATGCCGCTACTGGCCGCTTTATGCACCATTTCGTAGCTGGCACGGCTGGAGACCAGAACGAATCCTCCGGCCAGGTTAATCTGTAAGCGTTGCAAGGCACCCAGTAGTTTATCCAGTGCGTTATGACGTCCTACATCTTCTTTTAATAGCAGAATATTACCGCTGCGGTCACACCAGGCGGCGCCGTGACAAGCCCCGGTGATTGACTGCAGCGGTTGGTTTTCAGTTAGCTGACGAATCGCATTCTCAATGGCCTCAGGCGGGGCGGAAGGCCTGGGTGCAACGGCCCGAACAGGACGGATAGCCTGTTGCAGGGACTCAGCGCCACAGAGACCACAACCGGTTCGCCCCGTTAGGTTGCGGCGGCGTTGTTTCAATTGCATGGAACGCTGGGTGGTGATCGATATCTGTATTTCGATACCCGCTGCAAGACTCTCCGTATCCGCCATCATCAGGTCTATGCCGTAGATCTCTTGCGGTTTCTGGATAATCCCCTCGCTCAGGCTGAATCCCAGGGCGAAGTCTTCCAGATCACAAGGACTGGCCATCATCACCGCATGGGATATACCGTTATAGACCATGGCGACCGGTATCTCTTCGGCGATGCTGTCCAGCGCATCCAGGGTCTGTCCCTTATGCCAGCGGCTGACCACTGACTGGTGATAGCAGTTATCTGCGCTCATTGCATCCTCAGCACAGGACTCTATCTTTATCGGTTTTTTGCAGGCCATTCTACTCACCGGTGACCTTGGGTTTACCGCTGCCCGCTTCCTGGCGGGCTGTATTCAGATGTATCATCTGTTGCTGATGGAACTCATGATAGCGTTGCTGCCAGTCCGATGGCTCTGTTACTTTAACGGCCTGCACGGCGGTCACCTTATACTCAGGGCAGTTGGTAGCCCAGTCAGAGTTGTCGGTGGTTACCACGTTGGCCCCGCTGTGGGGATGGTGGAAGGTGGTGTAGACCACTCCCGGTTGCATCCGGTCAGAAATCTTCGCCAGCATCACCGTTTCACCGGCACGGCTGGTGATACCTACCCAGTCTCCATCCTTAATGCCCCGGTCTTCGGCATCCTGTGGATGCAGTTCAAGCAGATCATCATCATGCCACACCTGATTGTCTGTACGGCGGGTCTGAGCGCCGACATTGTATTGTGACAGGGTGCGGCCAGTGGTTAACAGCAATGGATATTTGCGGGTAGAGCGTTCTTCCGTAGCAACATACTCGGTGATGGCGAAGTGGCCTTTACCGATAGGGAAACTTTGCAGGTGCATGATTGGTGTACCCTCGGGTGCTGCTTCGTTACAGGGCCACTGGATACTGCCGAGTTGTTCTAGGCGCTGGTAGCTGACGTTAGTAAACGTTGGTGTCAGTTGCGCGATCTCATCCATGATCTCCGATGGATGGTTATAGTTCATCGGATATCCCAGCGCGTTGGACAGTGCCTGGGTTACTTCCCAGTCCTGTTTTCCGGCCAGCGGTGGCATCACCTTGCGTACCCGGTTGATGCGGCGTTCGGCATTGGTGAAGGTGCCATCTTTTTCGAGGAAGGATGAACCCGGCAGGAAAACGTGGGCAAACTTAGCGGTCTCATTGAGGAAGATGTCCTGTACTACCAGACATTCCAGAGAGCGCATAGCTGCGTGGACATGGTTGGTGTTGGGGTCTGACTGGGCGATATCTTCACCCTGGCAATACATCCCTTTATAGGTGCCATCAAGAGCAGCATCGAACATATTGGGAATACGCAGACCTGGTTCATTATCCAGTTTGACGCCCCAGGCAGACTCAAAACGTGCTCGAACAATGTCGTCAGACACATGCTGATAACCGGGCAGCTCATGGGGGAAGGAACCCATATCGCAAGAACCCTGAACGTTATTCTGCCCCCTCAGCGGGTTAACTCCGACACCCTCGCGGCCGATATTGCCGGTGGCGAGTGCCAGGTTGGCGATACCCATGACCATGCTGGAGCCCTGGCTATGTTCGGTCACGCCAAGTCCATAGTAGATCGCTGCATTTTTTGCAGTAGCATAGATACGCGCAGCGCTGCGCAGTTCTGCAGCAGGAATTCCGGTAATTGATTCGGTGTTTTCGGGTGAATGGCGTTCCTCGCTGATAAAACTGCGCCATGCCAGGAATGCTTCGGTTTCACAACGTTCTGCAATGAAGGCTTTATCTTCCAGGCCTTCACTGATAATGACGTGAGCCATTGCATTAACAAAGGCTACGTTGCTGCCCGGTCGCAGGCTCAGGTGATGATGGGTTTCGACATGGGGTGTTTTCACCAGGTCGATACGGCGCGGGTCGGCGACAATCAGTTTGGCGCCCTGGCGCAGACGCTTTTTCAACAGCGAGCCAAATACCGGGTGAGCATCGGTCGGATTAGCGCCGATCACCATAATGGCATCTGCGTGCATCACTGAATCAAAAGTCTGGGTGCCAGCGGACTCGCCGAGTGTGGTTTTCAGGCCATAACCGGTGGGGGAGTGACATACCCGGGCACAGGTATCGGTATTATTGTTACCAAAGGCGGCGCGGATCAGCTTCTGTACCAGATAAGTTTCTTCGTTGGTACAGCGGGATGAGGTGATACCACCGATACTATCGCGGCCATATTTTTCCTGAATGCCGCGAAGTTTAGTGGCGGCGAAGTTTAGCGCTTCATCCCAGCTGACCTCCTGCCAGGGCTGGTCGATCGAGTCACGAATCATCGGTTTGGTAATACGGTCTTCATGGGTCGCGTAACCGAAGGCGAAACGGCCTTTGACGCAGGAGTGTCCATGATTGGCCTGACCGCCTTTATAGGGCATCATCCGAATCACTTCAGAACCTTTCATCTCTGCTTTGAACTGGCAGCCAACGCCGCAATAGGCGCAGGTGGTGACGATGCTGTGTTCCGGCTGGCCAGCTTGAATAACTGATTTTTCCATCAGTGTTGAGGTGGGGCAGGCCTGAACACAGGCGCCACAAGAGACGCACTCGGAATCGAGAAATGTCTCACTCTGCCCGGGGGAGACCTTTGAGTCAAAACCGCGGCCATCGATGGTCAGGGCAAAGGTTCCCTGAACTTCACTGCAGGCGCGCACGCAGCGGGAACAGACGATACATTTACTCGGATCAAAACTGAAATAGGGGTTGGAGTGGTCTTTCTCAGCCTGTAAGTGATTATCGCCCGAGAAACCGTAACGCACTTCACGCAGGCCCACTTCACCGGCAACATCCTGTAGTTCACAGTTGCCGTTGGCTGGGCAGGTAAGGCAGTCCAGCGGGTGGTCGGAGATATACAGCTCCATAATATTGCGGCGCAGTTTACCCAGGCGCTTATTCTGGGTAGTGACCTTCATGCCTGTTTCGGCAGGAGTGGTACAGGAAGCCGGAGTTCCACGACGACCTTCGATCTCCACTGCACAGATGCGGCAAGAACCAAAGGCTTCGAGGTTATCAGAGGCACAGAGTTTCGGAATATTGATATCCGCCAGTGCTGCAGCCCGCATCACTGAGGTACCTTCGGGCACGGTGATGGAGACTCCATCGATCTCCAGCGTAACCAGATTTTCAGAAACGGAGGCCGGAGTGCCAAAATCTTTGTCATATTCTTGCTGTTTAGGATCGAAGTACTGGAGCATGATCAGGCACCTCCTTTGGCGTTTAAAGCGGGTTGATTGAAGTCTTCAGGAAAGTGTTTTACGGCACTTTGAACGGGGAACGGCGTCATGCCGCCCATGGCACAGAGTGAACCATCCATCATGGTTTCACACAGGTCGTTTAACAGTTCCATATTGGCAGCCCGGTTCTCGTTGTTACGGATGCGGTCGATCACCTCAACCCCGCGGGTGGAGCCGATGCGGCAGGGGGTGCATTTGCCGCATGATTCAGCCACACAGAACTCCATGGAGAAGCGTGCCTGCTCTGACATGTCCACACTGTCATCAAATACCACAATACCGCCATGTCCCAGACCGGCACCGATCGCCTGAAAGGATTCATAATCCATTGGCGTATCCCACTGGCTTTCCGGCAGATAAGCACACAGCGGGCCTCCGACCTGAACCGCCCGCATTGGACGTCCACTGAAGGTGCCGCCGCCATACTCTTCCAGCAGCTCCCGCAGGGTGACACCAAAGGCCAGCTCGATCAGCCCGCCACGTTTTATGTTGCCTGCCAACTGGAATGGCAGGGTGCCTAGCGAGCGCCCCATACCGTAATCAGCATAGGCCTGACCGCCGTTGGCGAGAATGTAGGGGATGGCTGCCAGCGATAGCACGTTATTGACAATCGTTGGCTGACCGAACAGGCCGACAATCGCAGGCAAAGGTGGCTTTGCCCGTACCATGCCGCGTTTGCCTTCGAGGCTTTCCAGCAGCGCGGTTTCTTCACCGCAGATATAGGCTTTTGCGCCGAGGCGGACTTCAAGGTTGAAGCACTTACCGCTGCCGAGAATGTTCTTGCCGAGGAAGCCCGACGCTTCAGCTTTTGATATCGCTTCATTAAGAATCTGGTGGGCCACCGGATATTCAGAACGCAGATAGATATAGCCCTGATCAGCGCCCACGGCTAGGCCTGCGATGGTCATGCCCTCGATCAGCATATAGGGGTCGGCTTCCATCACCATCCGGTCGGCAAAGGTACCTGAATCACCCTCGTCGGCGTTACAGACGATATATTTCTGATCCAATTTTCCGTTACGAGCTTGGCCAGGATTCGCATCGAGCACCGTCTGCCATTTGATGCCGGTGGGAAAAGCTGCACCGCCACGACCCCGCAGGCCGGAGGCTTTTACCTCATCGACAATCGACTGGCCGTCCATCAGCAGCGCTTTTTTCAGGCCATTAAAACCATCCAGTTGTTGATAATCCTCCAGTGACACCGGGTCGGTAATACCGGCGCGGGCAAAGGTCAGACGTTGCTGCTTTTTAAGGTAGGGGATCTCTTCGGTTAGCCCCAGGCACAGTGGGTGCGATCTTTCTCCGCGGAGAAACTGCTGATCAAACAGACTATCGACATGTTTCGTTTCAACCGGGCCGAAGGCGATGCGGCCCGCTGTTGTTTCCACCTCAATAAGTGGTTCCAACCAAAACAGCCCACGGGAGCCGTTACGGATAATCTCAATCGCTTCGCCACGATGTGCTGCTTCTGCTGCGATTTCTGATGCCAGCCGGTCAGCGCCCATCGCCAGTGCGGTGGTATCGCGGGGGATAAAGATTTTTGTCACTGCTACAGTCATCAGTGAACCTCCAGTGTTTGCGAACGCAGCTCATCGATCAGTTGATCGAATTTCTCCGGTGTAACCCGACCAACAATCTCATCATTGATCCTGATCGAGGGGGAACAGGCGCAGTTGCCCAGACAGTAAACCTCCTCAAGGGTGATGTTCTGATCGCGGGTGGTACTGTGATAGTCCACTCCCAGCGTCGCTTTAGCGTGGGCTTCCAGCTGACGCGCCCCCATCGCCTGACAGGCCTCGGCGCGGCACACTTCAACTCTGTGCTTGCCTGGTGCAGTGGTGCGGAACTGATGATAAAAACTGATAACACCATGAATATCGGCGCGGGATTGATTCAGCGATTCAGCGATCAGTGGTACTGATTCCGGGGGGATGTAGCCCAGACGGTTCTGAATCTCATGAAGAATTGGTAGCAAAGCGCCGGGTTTATGTTTCAGACCGGCAATGACGTCGGTCACTACCGGTAACAACTGCTGGTTAACTGCGGTCATTTTCTTATTCTCTTAAACATATGCAGCTTAGTACATATGTTGCTGAATTTGTGACGGTATAAGCTGATTTATGTGCTTTATTGTAATGATTAAAGTAGCATTAGTTGATCATCTACAAAATATGAAATCTTGTGCATATGAAGCGTATTCAGGTTGTTCCAAACTGGTCTTTCCGTGATTCAGGCGGTAACCAATTGAATCCGCAGCTGTTTTCACTGTTGGCTGCGATACATGAGACCGGCAAGCTCACCGCTGCCACGTCGCAAATAGGCATATCTTATCGTCATGGTTGGAATTTGCTGAATACCTGGGCGGCATTCTTTGGTTTGCCGTTGGTGGATATGCAGAAGGGTAAAGGGGCAACGTTGTCGGCACTGGGAGAGAAGTTACTCTGGGCTGAACAGCGGGTTCTGGCTCGTCTGGAGCCCCAGCTAGAGAGTCTGGCATCGGAACTGAATCTGGAGATTCATCGTGCTCTCGAAGGGGTTAGCCCACTACTGCGATTGCATGCTAGTTATGGGTATGCGGTGGCTTTGCTACCAGAGTTTTCTGACGCTATTCAACTCGATCTGCAGTATAAGAGTGCTGAAGAGGCACTGGCCTCTCTGAACCGCGGTGTGTGTGATGTGGCAGGTTTTCATGTGCCGGTTAATGGGCGGGAAGGGGGGATGAGTGATGTGCTTTATCAAACTTACAGCCGTCACCTCAAACCCCGGGTGCACAAGATTATTAAATTTATTACCCGACAGCAGGGGCTGATGGTTAAGCCTGGAAATCCGCAACAGATAGCCGGTCTTCAGGATCTGCTGCGCAAAGAGGTGAAATTTATCAATCGTCAGAAAGATTCCGGCACCCGCGCACTTCTGGATGAACTCCTTCGCCGGGAAGGTATCAACAGCAAACGGATAAACGGTTTTGCTGATGAGGAGTTTACTCACTCAGCTGTTGCTGCCTTTGTTGCCGCGGGTATGGCTGATGTTGGCATGGGCGTTAAAGCGGCAGCCAGTCAGTTTGGACTCGATTTTATACCGTTATCTTCAGAGAATTACCTGTTGGTCTGTCATAGCAAAACTCTTAAACAGGAAGCGATGCTGCGGTTGTTGGCTAGTATTCGCGCTGAGGGGTTTCAGCAGGCGGTGATGAAGCTACCCGGGTATTCACCGGATGAGTGTGGGGTGGTGGTGCCGGTGGACTCTATTTTTACTGGATAGATAGTAGCTTGGACTGGATGGGCGGTGGTCTGGTAAACGTTGCCAGATCGCTGCTGCGCCGCTAGCCAGATCGTGGCTCGCCACTTGTTATCATCTGCGTTGCGGTTTTTTGCAGGAGTCCTTTCCGGGGGTAATTTTTCTCTCCTGAACAGATTCACGCGCTGTTCTTAGCGTTGCGATAAGAGACAATCCGGCGACCATTAATTCAGCAATCATAGCGCTGACCAATGTCTGAGCAGGAACACTTCTGAATGGTGCGTTTTGTGGGTGCCATGCCTGTGGCGATTATCCTTGTTTTCCTCGGTGTTCTCTGTGGTAAATACCATTAGCAGCTTTCTTTCCTAATAAAAGATGCGTGATGTTTTAAGTGTAGCGATTAGACAGCGTTCCGATACCCAGAACGATCAGGCTGGTGACGGGTGGCATAGCCACCCATAACCAATACTTCTGGACTGTTAAGAGGCGCTGGCCCCTATCTTCCTTACCTGCTTCAACCAGCGCTCTACTGCAGCGGGTTTCGCATGGCTGGCCCCACTGAACTGCATGATCCGGGTTGGTTTGAACCCGATAAAGCCAAATATCTGTTTACGCAACTGATGGTGCAAGGCGTTTTTATAAATTATCCGCATGAACAGGTTGGGTGTATCTGATGTGATGATTACCCGTGCGGTGCGGCCTGCCAGCATTGGGCTGGGTATGCCGAACTTTGTTACTTGCGTATCAAACACACGTCCCGGCAGAAAAGCACGGTCAAACAAGCCCTTTAGTTTTGCCGGTAAGCCACCCCACCACAGGGGCGTCGACATCACCAGATGTTCACACCACTCCAGATCGTTCAGCACTTTTTCTAACACGGGTTCAAGTGGCTTATAGGTTGTGTAGCCCGCGAAACCATAGTTACTGTCAAATTCCATATCGTGCAGGTGCGCCATGCGAACTTCATGGCCGGCTTCACGGGCTGCATCTGCGTAGGATTCGAGCAGGGCTTTTGAGAGAGATTTTTGAGCCGGATGGCCATTGAGTATGTAGATGCGTTTGTTATTCATGGGTAAGTTCCTTAAATTGACCATGGTCATTATTAATGTAAAAGTGACCACGGTCAATATATTTATTGCCAACAATTGCTTTTACGGGCATCATGCGCTCATGACAAAAACCGTACAGAAACGCACACTTGCCACTCGCGCACGGCTTCTTGAGGCGGCCAGTGCCGTTATTACCGAAAGCGGCTATGAAGCGCTGCGTGTCGAAGAAGTGGTAAAGAGGGCGGGTGTTGCTAAAGGCACTTTTTTTGCCCACTTTGCTGATAAAGATGCTCTGATGGATCGCCTGATTGGCGAAGGGATCAACCGTTGTTTAGATGATCTGGAACAGTGTAAAGCGCCCGAAGATGTCGAAGAACTGGTGGCGTCACTCATGCCTTTGCTGGAGTTCATGACCTGTGAAAGATATGTCTTTGATGTGATTCTGCGTTACTCGGGGGCTGCCGCCATCGAACAGATCGGGGATATTGCCATGACCTTTGAGCGTCATGGCCGGGTGGTATCAGCATGGCTTACAGATGGTCCCTTTCGCCGGGATGTCAGCACGCAACTATTAGCAGAAGGGATACAGGCTTTTGCGGTTCAGGCGATGGCGCTTAAGTTTTGCGCACTACATGCCAGCGAAAGCATGGAAGGCCGTTTGCTCAGCTATCTCAGGGCATGGCTTATTGTTTAAAGCAGTAGCCAGGCGTGGTTTATTCTCTTTCTGGAAAAACATCGGTATGTACTTTTTTGGTAAACAGGCTTCCGTGGCGATTTCTCTGTGTCCTTTATGGTAAAAAACAACGCATAGCCATTATCCTGTCTTAAGTGGGTGTTTGCTCTGTTTTGATGTTGCGATCATGGCTGCAGTCTCATTAATATCAGACGTACTGGGACAATAACACCGGCTATCAACTCCCCTTATTGGGTTGTTGCGTATTTGCGGAGGCGTTGTAGAATTTTCTGGGTTGTTGCGTATTAGCAGAGGAATTGTAAAATAGGTGAATTCCCTTATTTTTGTCAGTAGGAATTCAGTTCACTCAATTTTTATAATAGATAAAGCAAGGCGGTAGACAGATGAAAGTGCTGGTAACTGTCAAACGTGTTATTGACTACAACGTAAAAGTACGGGTGAAGTCAGATAACAGTGACGTTGATCTGAGTAATGTAAAAATGGCGATGAATCCGTTCTGTGAAATCGCTGTTGAAGAAGCTGTTCGCCTTAAAGAGGCTGGAATAGCGACAGAGGTTGTGGTGGTGTCGTTGGGGCCTCAGTCCGCCCAGGAACAGATTCGTACCGCTTTAGCGCTAGGCGCTGACCGGGGGATTCTGGTGCAGTCTGATGAAAATCTTGAATCACTGACCGTCGCTAAACTGCTGGCTAAAGTGGTTGAGGAGGAACAGCCCGGGTTGGTGATTATGGGTAAACAGGCCATTGATACGGATAACAACCAGACCGGTCAGATGTTAGCTGCCCTGACCAATATGCCTCAGGGGACGTTTGCCTCCGAAGTTAAGGTGTCCGGTGATAAAGTTCAGGTGACCCGTGAAGTCGATGGTGGTCTGCAAACGGTTGAGCTGAATATGCCTGCCATTGTGACCACCGATCTGCGTCTCAATGAGCCGCGTTACGCCTCTCTGCCGAACATCATGAAAGCCAAGCGCAAACCTCTGGAGACTAAAACCCCTGAAGATCTGGGAGTTGCAGTGAAAGCACATACTCAGCTGTTGAAGGTTGAACCACCGGCGCAGCGCCAGGCGGGTATTAAAGTGGCCTCCGTTGAGGAACTGGTGGATAAACTGAAAAATGAAGCGAAGGTGATCTGATGGCTACTCTGATTATTGCTGAACATGATAACCACAGCCTAAAAGGTGCGACGCTCAACGCCGTGACCGCCGCAGCTCAGATCGGCGGCGACATCGATATTCTGGTTGCCGGTGCTGGATGTCAGGCGGTTGCAGATGCTGCGTCAGCTGTTGCTGGTGTGAGTAAAGTGTTATTGGCCGATAATGCGGCTTATGCACATCAGTTGGCAGAAAATGTCAGCCTTTTGGTGGCCGAGCTGGGGCGTGAATACAGTCATGTTATTGCGCCAGCAACAACGGCTGGGAAAAACCTGATGCCACGGGTAGCGGCGCTGCTGGATGTGGCTCAGCTGTCTGATGTTATCCGTGTCGAGAGTGAAGACACCTTTGCCCGTCCAATCTATGCTGGTAATGCGATTGCTACCGTTAAGTCTCTGGATGCCATCAAAGTGATTACGGTTCGCAGTACCGGTTTTGATGCGGCAGCGGCTGAAGGTGGCAGTGCTGCTATTGAGCTGGTAGGTGCGGTTCATAATGCGGGTATCTCCAGCTTTATCGGTGAAGCGATGGCGAAGAGTGACCGTCCTGAGCTGACGGCGGCCAGTGTGATTGTGTCGGGTGGGCGAGGCATGGGCAATGGTGAAAACTTTGCTCTGCTGGAGTCTTTGGCGGATAAACTGGGAGCGGCAGTTGGCGCATCCAGGGCCGCGGTTGACGCCGGCTTTGTTCCCAATGATATGCAGGTCGGGCAGACCGGTAAAATTGTTGCCCCAGATCTGTATATTGCTGTCGGCATCTCTGGGGCTATTCAACATCTGGCCGGTATGAAAGACTCTAAAGTGATTGTTGCTATCAACAAAGATGAGGAAGCGCCGATCTTTTCTGTCGCGGATTACGGTCTGGTGGCTGATCTGTTTACCGCAGTGCCTGAGCTGGACGCTAAGCTTTAAGTCGTTTTATGTGAGCGGTCTTTTCATTTTAAATTGGGACCGCTGTTTAAACCGTAAAAAAGCCCGCTTTTTTCAGTTAAAGCGGGCTTTTTTTATAGTTGTTCAGCCCGCTTTGTCTGTATTAGGACGCTAAAATCGGGTATCTTTACCGGCTGTTTCACACATCGATTTTAAGAACGATTTCATCAATCTCTGCAATGGGTGGGAAAACGCCCGGCTGAGAGAATGACAAGTAAAGTGGATCCATAATGATTATCAAACCGAAGATTCGTGGCTTTATCTGTACGACAACACATCCGACTGGCTGTGAACGTAATATTCAGGAACAGATCGATTATACTAAAGCGCAGGGACCGATTGAAAATGGCCCTAAGCGTGTGCTGGTGATTGGTTCGTCCAGCGGTTACGGTATGTCGTCACGTATCTCCGCTGCATTTGGTTGTGGCGCTGCTACTATCGGTGTTTTTTTTGAAAAACCCGCGAGTGATAAAAAAACCGGTACAGCCGGTTGGTATAACGCTGCCTTCTTCGACCAGAAAGCCCATGAAGCAGGCCTCTATGCAAAAAGTCTGAATGGCGATGCGTTTTCCAATGAAGCTAAAGAGAAAACCATCGAACTGATTAAAGCCGATCTGGGCCAGATCGATCTGGTGGTGTATTCGCTAGCCTCGCCGGTACGTAAATTGCCTGATACCGGTGAAGTAATCCGTTCCTGCCTTAAACCTATTGGCCAGCCTTATCGTTCAACCGCCATTGATACCAATAAGGATGTCATTATCGAAGCGGAAGTTGAACCGGCAACCGAGCAGGAAGTCGCTGATACCGTGACGGTTATGGGTGGTCAGGACTGGGAGCTGTGGATCAACATGCTTGATGCTGCCGGTGTTCTGGCGGACGGCTGCAAGAGTGTTGCTTACAGCTATATCGGTACCGATATCACCTGGCCAATCTACTGGGATGGTGCGCTGGGTAAAGCGAAGAAAGACGTTGATCGTGCCGCTGCTAAACTGAATAACAAACTGGCAGAAAAAGGCGGCAGTGCTAATGTGGCAGTACTGAAATCGGTTGTTACTCAGGCAAGTTCTGCGATTCCGGTTATGCCATTGTATCTCTCAATGGTGTTTAAGATTATGCGCGCAGAGGGTGTCCATGAAGGTTGTATGGAGCAGGTCTATCGTCTGTTCAGCACCGGTATTGCAGGCCATACCGGTAAGATGGACGATGACAACCGGATGCGTATGGATGACTGGGAACTGCGTGACGACATTCAACAGAAGTGTCGAGAGCTGTGGCCGACGATTACAACCGAAAATCTGTTTGAAAAAACTGACTACCAGCTTTATAAAGATGAGTTCTTGAAACTGTTCGGTTTCGGTCTTGAGGGAATAGACTACGATGCTGATGTCAGCCCTCTGGTTGAATTTGATGTGATTGATATCTGAAATTGAAGCGTTATTCCGTTCTATTTAAAAAGCGACCCCGTGTCGCTTTTTTTGTGTCTGCAACATGCTGAGTAGCGTTAGTTTTGAGACAAATCAAAGGAGCGACTCGAAATGGGCAGTTCTGTCTTTGTAAAACTAAGGTTTTGAGTATGTAATACGTTAAACCCATTGATAAAGAGAGTTGGCCCGATGGCTGTATCGATTAGCAAGCGCCTTACGATTATGGGAGCTGCCCCCGTCGTCCTTTTAGCAGTTATCTTGTTGATATTAACTGTGTTTGAAAACAGGGAGTTAGGACGTGAGCAGCTTGAAATCACAGAGAGCAAGCTGCTTGAGATGAAACGTGCAGAGCTGGAATCCCTGAACAAGGTGGCTTTTAACTCGATTAAACATATTTATGAAACAGGGGGGAAGCTGGAAGACGCACTGCCAGTACTGCGGGCGTTAAAGTATGGTAAAAATGGCTATTTCTTCGGTTACACCGATAAAGGCGTGCGGGTCTTCATGGGTGATCTGGATAGCTCCATTGGTAAAAATTTTTGGGACCTGCAGGATTCCAACGGTGTATATATTACCCGTGAACTGATAAAAGCGGGTAAGCAAGGCGGTGGTTTTGTAACCTATCACTTTCCCAAACCGGGACAACAGGTCGCGCAAGAGAAGCTTTCTTATGCGCTCTATCTCGACCGTTGGAATCTGATGATGGGGGCTGGATTTTATCTCGATGACGTCGATACTATTCTGGCGGATGTCAAAGCGGCAAGTTCGGACAGCCTGGATACCTTGCTGCTCTATTTTTCCCTGGTAAGTTTTGTTCTGGTAGTTTTGGCGGTTGTTTTCAGCGCCATCGTCAAAGGGTCGGTCATGCGGCCTCTGTACAGTATTAATCAATCGATGAAAGCGCTGTCGACGGGAGAGGGAGATCTGACTTCCCGTATCAAAGTGGACGGTGATCACGAACTGGCAGACCTTGCCCATAGCTTCAATCGCTTTGTCGAAACCTTACAGAAGATGATTAGCGATGTTGTTTCGCTCTCTGTAGGGGTGACTCAACGTTCGGCAAATATCAGTAAACAGATGACTGTTGTATCTGATCTGTTACATCAGCAGCAAGTCAAGATCGAACATTCGGCTTCCGCCATGTCACAGATGTCTGCCACTGCGCAGGATATCGCACACAATACGGCGGAAACGGCTAACTCTACTAATGAGTCGCGTAGTAATCTCAATCAGGCTGAGGGCAGTGTGGTTGAACTGACAGGCGCAGTGAAAAATCTCGCGGATGATGTCGCCGGGTCTAACCGGGCGATCTCGACGCTGGAAATTAACGTGCAGGATATTATCTCGGTGGTCGGTGTAATTCAGGAAATTGCTGAACAGACAAACCTGTTAGCTTTAAATGCGGCGATTGAAGCGGCTCGTGCGGGGGAGCAGGGCCGTGGTTTTGCCGTTGTCGCCGATGAGGTGCGTACGCTTGCGACCCGTACTCAGGCGAGTACGCTGCAGGTACACGAAAGTATTGAAAAACTTAAACTGGCGTCCGGTGATGCGGTTAAAACAATGCAACATAGTTTTAAACAGTCTGATCTGGCTGTGACCCAGTCAGAGAAGGGGATGTCTGAGTTGTCTAAGGTATCGGGGCATATGGATCTGATTCAGGAGATGTCAGTGGTGATTGCAACTGCTGCAGAAGAGCAGAGTCAGGTGTGTGAGAATCTCAATCAGACGGTGACAGAGATTGCCGGTCACTCAGAAATGTCTTCGCAGATCGCTCGCGAAAATAACCAGGCAGTACAGGATCTGGCCCAGGAAGCTGAGAAGCTGCAGCAGCTGGTTGGACGTTTTAAAGTGGAATAATTCGCGCCAGTTTAGACGCATTTTAGCAAGGGCCCGGAAGGCCCTTTTTTATTGTTATCAATATGTTAGGGTGTATTAAATAGTTGAAAAATATTTCTGTCGCAATTTTTTTAGCGTGATCAGTTAGCAATAAAAAACTAAACAGCTGAAAAGTTAATAAATATTACTTTTTTAAGAGGAATTTTCTGTTTAAATTATCTGCGTAGAAAATCTCCCAGATTTGTACCACTTTAGGATGACAATAAGCCTAAGGGATTATGACAATTTACCGCAACGCACAAGATTTTTTCACAGGATTGAGTATAATCAGCGACACAGCAAAAACCAGAGATAGACGTTGACTGTTGTTAAGACACATATAACGCATAAACTCTGGTTGTCCGAGATTGTTTCAGATATATCAAGCAGTTATATCATTACTTTTCTTGTTGGTATTCTCTTGTACGGCCACAAGCCAGTCTCTGAAATCTCTCAGCCTCCATTATCTAAAGTTGAATGGCGAAGTAAGTATGACCTCAAAATCTGTTGATGTGCTTCTGGTTGGTGCAGGTGCGATGAGTACCACTCTGGGGGTTTTGCTCAAGCAGCTGGACCCTTCCCTCAATATTGTGATGGTCGAACGTCTCGACCATGTGGCGATAGAAAGTACCGATGCGATGAATAATGCGGGTACTGGTCATGCAGCCTATTGTGAATTGAATTATACCTCGCAGAACGAAGACGGTAGCATTAATACCGACAAAGCATTTGCTATTAACGCCGCCTTTGAGACCAGCTTGCAGTTCTGGTCCTACCTGGTGGAGCAGGGCTTTCTGCCGGAGCCACATTATTTTATTAATAATGTTCCCCATCAGAGCTTTGTGATGGGTGAAGAAAATGTCCGTTTTTTGCGTAAGCGGTATGAAACGCTGAGCGCTACACCCCAGTTTGCTGAAATGGAGTATTCGGAAGATACCAATGTGCTGAGTCAGTGGATGCCGCTGATTATGCACAACCGCTCACTGAAGGAACCTGTTGCCGCCACCCGGGTACGTTATGGATCAGACGTCAATTTCGGTGCGCTAGCAAGAAGCATGGTGAGCTATCTTGAGCAACAGAGTGGTTTTGAGTTGTTACTGAGCCACTCAGTTGAAGAGATGTCACAATATAGCGATGGTGACTGGCGGGTCGGGTTAAAGAACGGACGCACCGGTAAAACTGAGTATATCCGCACTAAATTCCTGTTTTTTGGTGCGGGTGGCGGGGCGTTGCCATTGCTGCAAATGTCTGGCATCCCTGAAGGTGATGGCTACGGTGGCTTCCCTGTGAGCGGCCAGTGGCTGGTGTGTAAAAAGCCTGAAATTGTTGAGCAGCATATGGCTAAGGTGTATGGTCAGGCACCGATTGGTGCGCCGCCGATGTCTGTCCCCCATCTTGACAGCCGTATCATTGATGGCAAACGTGCATTGTTGTTTGGTCCCTTCGCTGGTTTTACTACCAAGTTCCTCAAGCAGGGCTCGGTCATGGACATGCCGTTGAGTATGCGCCTCAACAACCTTAAGCCGATCATGCAGGTGGGGGCTAAAAATATGGATCTTACCCGCTATCTGATCAGTGAGGTAATGCAGTCGCATTCAGACCGGGTTGATGCTTTGCGTCGCTATTTCCCCGATGCTAAGGATGAGGACTGGGAGCTGTCCTATGCCGGACAGCGGGTGCAGATCATCAAGAAAAACGAGAAAGGGCAGGGTAAGCTGGAGTTCGGTACCGAGGTTATCTCCTCTGCTGATAGACGTCTGGCCGCTTTGCTGGGTGCATCTCCCGGTGCTTCTACCGCAACACCTACGATGATCAACGTGATTGAACGCTGTTTCCCTGAACGTTTAGCAACCCCTGAATGGCAGGCAAAAATCAAGGAGATGGTGCCCTCTTATGGCCAGTCCCTGACGAAAGATGGTGCGTTGCTGCGGTCTATCCGCAAACGCACGTTGTCAACACTGAAGCTGGATAACGACTACCAGATCTGAATCAGATAGCCTAAGTTGTAAATGCGTATAAACCACTCTCCGGAGTGGTTTTTTTTGACCTTATATAATTTAAGGCTTTTATTTATTAGGTATATCTAATATATTCTTGCGCATCAATGGGGATAATCTAATGGAGATAGTTTATGAAAGCCACATTACTGGCAGCAGGGCTGTTGAGCTGCATCATTGCGCTGACATCAGGGACAACAGTTGCCGCTGATAAGCCTGCAAAATCTGCTGCTCAAACAACTCTGGATCTATATGCAACGCCTGCTGAAACCTGGGATATGTTGCAGCAAGATAGCTCTGCGATATTAGTGGATGTGCGTGACCCGATTGAGGTGATGTTCACCGGCTTTGCTGCCCCAACCCGTATTCACGTGCCTTTGATGATTGCCGACCCGAAAAGCTGGAGTGACCGGAGTAGTAGCTGGGCAATGATGAAAAACCCAGAATTTGAGGCACAGCTGACAGATAAACTCAGTCGTCTCGGTGCAAACAAAGATACTCCGATTTTTATGATGTGCCGTTCAGGTTCACGCAGCGCGTCTGCAGTGAATCTGCTTGCATCACAGGGGTATAACAATGTCTGGACAGTGGTCGATGGCTTTGAAGGAAGTGCTTTAAAAGAGGGTAACTCCAAAGGTGTTCGGGCGGTTAACGGCTGGCGTAACTCGGGTCTTCCCTGGAGCTATAAGGTAGATCCTGCCGTTGCCTGGCACCCTGCTGATTAATTAAACGGACCTGAGGATTTAACCGAGATGAAGAAAATTGTGATCTCAGCGGTACTGGCTGCAACACTGGTTGCTCCGGTCATGGCTGTCGCATCTGAGACCGTGGATAAGGTCCTCATCACCCTGACCAGCGCTGAACAGCAAACGCGGGGCATGGCGATGGTACTGGGGAATATGATGCAGGCGAAGGGTGCTAAAGTTAGCGTGCTGTTGTGTGACAGTGCTGCTGATATGGCGCTGAAAGGGCATGAGTCTGCACCGCTCAAACCCAAAAATGTTACCCCTGAACAACTGTTGCAAAAATTGATGTCCGGAGGTGCTAAAGTCGATGTGTGTGCCCTGTATCTGCCCAACAAAGGTGTCGGCATGGAGGCTTTGCTGGACGGGGTTGGAGCGGCCAAGCCGCCGGTGATGGCCGCGGCTTTGATCGACCCAGATACCCGGGTGTTTAATTTCTGAAACACTTTCTTGGAAGGGCTAAAGCGCACTATCTGTTGTAGCAGGTGTGCGCTTTTTTTATCGATTAAAGCATCGTCGATAAGAGTATAAGCTTCTATACTGAGCAGATGAAAACGCTTCCTCTGTTTCCTCTTCCTGTGGTGCTGTTCCCTGGGATGATCCTGCCACTGCAAATTTTTGAACTACGCTATCGACGTATGGTGAAAGAGTGTCTTGCCAGCCAGCAGCCGCTGGTTATGCTCCAGGCCAGAAATTCCTCAACCCCTGATATCGATTTTTATACCCTGGGTACGGCGGGTGTCATTCAGGATTGGCAGCCGTTACCAAATCAGATGATCGGTATTCAGCTACAGGGTGAACAACGGGTCAGGGTTTCTGAGATTCAGAAACAGAGCGATGGCTTATTAGTCGGTGAAGTGGAATATCTTAACCCTGGAGTCCAGATCAGTGCTGAACCGCAATTATCCCAATTGGCCCGGATTATCGCTGATCTTGCCGGACATCCTCTGTTATCATTCAGCCCTGCTCAGATTACGACTGAAACCGCTGAAGCGTTCAGTTATCAACTGGCAGCCCTGTTGCCATTTTCCGGCGCTGACAAACAGCGGTTGCTGGAGCTTGATGAGACAGTGGCGAGACTGGAATTGATTTACACTCTTCTCAAGGAATACTGATGCTCGACCTGATTCAAGCAGCGCTGATTCGTCGTCGTTCGTTACTGGAAAATCTGCAAGCTGAAAGCAGTGACTGTTATCGACTGTTCCATGGCATCAATGAGGGGGTTCCTGGTCTTACGGTAGACCGCTATGGTCCGCAGTTACTGATTCAAACCTTTCACGAGCCGGTCAGCAGTGGTGACTGTGAGTTAATTCATGCTGCGGTTGAAGCGTTTCTTAACTGCGCGCTGGAAATGCTATACAGCGATCGCAGTTCGGCAAACTCGCGGCGCAGTGATGATTATCGGGTCGATAGCTGGGAAGGGATTGCCCATGAACTGGGGGTTAGTTATCGGGTAAAGGGCAAGCATAAGGGACAGGACCCTTTGCTGTTTCTTGATATGCGTGCCGGGCGTCGCTGGATACAGCAAAACGCTTCAGGCAAGTCTGTGTTGAATCTGTTTTCATACACCTGCGGTGTGGGGGTCGTGGCTGCTGTCGCCGGGGCTACCCGGGTATTGAATGTGGACTTTTCTACTCGTTCGCTGGATATTGGTCGGGAAAATGCCCGGCTTAACCATCTGAATGATCAGCAGATAGATTTCTTTCAGAGTGACTTTTTTACTGCAGCCAAGCAGCTGGCGAATATACCGGTTAAGCAGCGACTGGGGCGGGGACGTAAACCGAAACCGTTTCCCCATATTGCTAAAGAGCAGTTTGATCTGGTGTTTCTTGACCCGCCTCGCTGGGCAAAAAGTGCTTTTGGCACCGTCGATCTGATCCGGGATTATCCCAGCGTACTGAAACTCGCACTGCTGGCAACTAAGCTTGGCGGGCAGTTACTGTGCGCAAATAATGTCGCCAGTGTTACCTATGAAGAGTGGCTGGCTATTGTTCTGCGTTGTGCTGATAAAGCCGGATGTCCGGTCAAAAGGGTAACCCGGCTTGAACCGGAAAGCGATTTTCCCTCTCCGGATGGACAGTTCCCGCTGAAACTGGTGGTATTACAGCTCTGACTGCACCAGTTTGCTGTAGCCAGACAAAGCTGGGTTATCATTCATCTCATTGATGGTGGCTGCACCTTGCGGCTCAGAAAAATCGCGGATATCGATATAGGCGCTGCGGTTGCGTCCGCTGTGCTTCGCCAGATAAAGTGCATCATCAGCATTTTTAATCGAAGTTTTTAGCTGATAATCATTGGTTAGCTGGGTAATGCCAAAGGAGGCGCTTAGCTTTAGGGTATGCTGATCTAGCTGTAACGGCGTGTCAGCCAGGCGACGCCGGACTCGTTCAATAATCACAATAGCGTCATCCAGCTCAATATCCGGCAATACAAACAGAAACTCCTCTCCGCCGTAACGAGCCAGGGTGTCGCTCTCACGTGTAAACGAACTCATTATCGAAGCCACCTGGGCCAAAGCCAGGTCGCCAACATCATGGCCATACAGATCGTTAACTTTCTTAAAATGATCAATATCAACCAGGGCGATACAGCAGCGGCTGGTTTTATTTCGTGCCATTCTGTATTTCTCGTAGGCGAGAACTGAATTGACGCTGCGGCGGTTCATCAGCCCGGTAACGGTATCAAACTGATTTAATGTCATAACGCTGAACTCAAACAGCGTCAGTAACTGAGCGGTAAACGTTTCCTGCCCCTTAATCAACTGTTGGTATGAGGCCTGATCCATCGGTTGTTGTGCATTAAGGTCAGTTATCAGTCGGTTGGCTATTTTATGAAACGCTTGATGCTGACTATCCAGATCAATAAAGAAAGGGTGGTGGAACTTCGGGTTATCTAATATTTTCTTTATCCACTTGCCAAATTGACAGAGGGTATGGGAACAACAGCAGTAGTCTTCCTCTGAAAGCACCGGTTCCTGTGTCACCAGCGCAAGATTTAGCGAGTTATACCAGAGCAGGTGCTGATGGAAAACGGTGCGGATATCCGCAGATAATCGGACAAACTCTTTCTGGTCTATTTTTTCTAGAAGGTCTTCTAATACTGGCATAACGAAGAGTTCATCGGCTCGCTTATTAACTGTTGGCTGCTGGATCAGCAAAACGAGCCAGTCTATCGGATTAACGCAATCTATTGAAGCGTTTAGTTCGAAAAGTGTTGTTTAGGTGGCGCCTAAATGCGATGAGCGTCCAGCGTAATAGCGGTCATTGTGGCGCCCAGCAGCACGACTCTGCCCCGGGCACGGTCTTCACCAGTGGCGGTAAACTCGAACAGGTAGGAACGCCAGATTCTGATCTTACCGTGGTCATCCCGTTTCAGCCATATTCCCCGCAGATAGACACTCTGATCCAGTAATTGAAGGTCCAGTTCACGACAGTGGTTGGTGGCCGCTTTGAGGGCGATCTCCTTCACTTTCAGTGACTGCCACCAGTGCAGCAGAAGCAGCACGATCAGCGTGAGCCAGAACAGGTCGGCGATTTCCAGGTACATCAGTTTTTCTCCCGTCCTAACCATACTGACCCGATACCACCTGCGATCACCAGTGCTGCGCCAACCACTGCGATCATATCAGGAACCTGTTGCCAGAAAAGCCAGCCCAGCAGACCAGCAAACAGCACGCCAAAATAACTGATCGGTGCAATGACTGTGGCTTTGGCATAGCTATAAGCTTTGGTGTAGAGCCACATGGTACACCAGATCGATAAACTGATCCCGATCATCAGCGGCACACTGGCCAGTGGAACCGGTCGCCACTGGCTCAGGGCCAGCGGCAGAGAAAACAGTGCCGAGAGCGCGAAATAGTAAAACAGAATGCGGTTGATAGGCTCTGTCAGCGTCAGCATTCGGGTGGTGACAATCGAAACGGATAGTAAAATCGCAGAGGCTACTGCGGCCAGATGCCACGGATTGAAATGGCTGCCATCGGGCTTCAAAACCAGGCCGATACCGATAAAACCGATGACTACCGGCAGCCAGTGAAACAGCGGCATACGGTATTTTAACCAGATCAGCACCAGCAAAGGGACGATCAGTGGCGCTGAGTTACGCAGCAGTGAAGCTTCGCCAAGAGGGATCTCATTCAGCGCCAGGTAGTAGGTATAGAAACACAGCCAGCCTGAAAGCCCACGGGCCAGGTGTAACCCGGGTTTTTCGGTTTTAAGAGCACTGATGCCTTTACGCCCAAGCCATGGCAGCATTATCAGCGTACAGATGAGATATTGGACTAATACGATCTGCTCGATAGATACCAGGCTGGCGGTGTATTTTGTCGCAGCAGCAGCCAGGCTCATCACCAGGGTGGTGGCCAGCGCCAGAGCGGCGCCGAGCAAAAGATTAGAATATTGGTAGGGCAAGGTTGTCTATCCTGTTGCTTTAATTACAATAGCTTATACATTTTATTTTCAGGAATGCGCATGGAACACCTGACAGGCTTTCTACAAACAAACTGGCTTAACCTGCTGGCGCTGTGCTGGTTTCTGCTCTGTTTCAAAGGATATAACTCCTACACCCGTAAGCGTGCCCGTGACACTCACTGTCTGGCCAGCGTAATGCATAACTACCGCCTGGAATGGATGACGCGGATGTTGCACCGGGAGGTTCGTATAGCGGATACGGCGGCGATTGCTAATCTGGAGCGTAGCGTATCATTTTTTGCATCATCCACCATGCTTATTTTAGCGGGTCTGATGACGGTGCTGGGGTCGACCGATAAAGCGATCGATGTGATCGGTGATATCCCCTTTGCCAGCCATGCAACCAAAGCCGAGTGGGAGCTTAAACTGCTGGTGCTGATCAGTATGTTTGTCTATGCGTTTTTGAAGTTTACCTGGAGTTTGCGTCAGTATGGCTTTACCTCGGTGATGATAGGTGGTGCTCCCCAGCCAAATGATGCGTCGGAGCCGGAGCTTAAGTCCCACGCGACTCGCCTGGCGATTATGAGCTCTATGGCAGCCAATAATTTCAACCTGGGTTTGCGGACTTACTATTTCAGTCTTTCTGTTCTGGCATGGTTTATTAACCCCTGGTTATTCATGTTGATGGCCAGCGGTGTGGTTATTATTCTCTACCGGCGGGAGTTTAATTCCAGTACGTTGCGGCAGTTGGTTATCAGCCGCATGGATTAATGAGTGTCGCTTTTTTCCCTGATAGCCCCTTGAAAAGGAAGGGGCTGGCCCCATCTTTACTGTCAACGATTTTCGTTTAAACAGTAAATCTTTGTAACAGTAAGATTGGGAATTGATAGATGAGCACAGAAACTCAGCAGGAAACTCTTGGCTTTCAAACCGAAGTGAAGCAGCTGCTTCACCTGATGATTCATTCTCTGTATTCAAATAAAGAGATCTTTCTTCGGGAACTGATCTCGAACGCTTCCGATGCAGCGGATAAACTGCGGTTTGAAGCACTGTCCAACGACGACCTTTATGAAGGTGATGGCGATCTGCGTATTCGCATCGAATTTGATGAGAAAGCAAAAACCATTACCATCGATGACAACGGTATCGGTATGACCCGTCAGGATGTGATTGAGCATCTGGGGACGATTGCGAAATCCGGTACTTCACAGTTTCTCTCTCAACTGAGCGGTGATCAGAAGAAAGACTCTCAGCTGATCGGTCAGTTTGGTGTCGGCTTCTACTCTGCATTTATTGTCGCCCACGAGGTGGAAGTCATTACCCGTCGTGCCGGCCAGTCTGCTTCTGAAGGTGTGCACTGGGTGTCTAAGGGTGAAGGTGAGTTTACCGTTGCCAATATCGAAAAGGCGCAACGGGGTACCACCATTATTCTGCATCTGAAAGAGGATGAGCTGGAATTTGCTAACAGCTACCGTCTGCGCAGTCTGGTGCGTAAGTATTCTGATCATATCTCTCTGCCGGTGATTATGCAGAAAGAAGCGGCGCCGGTGGAAGAGGGTGAAGAACCTGCAGCGCCTGAAGATGAAACCGTAAACTCTGCGACCGCGCTCTGGACCCGTTCTAAAAGCGATATCAGCGACGATGAGTTTAAGGAGTTTTACAAGCATATCTCCCATGATTTTCAGGACCCGATGAAGTGGAGCCATAACCGGGTAGAGGGTAAGCTGGATTACACCAGTCTGCTCTATGTACCGGCTCATGCCCCTTATGATCTGTGGAACCGTGATACTCCCCGTGGACTGAAGCTTTACGTACAGCGCGTCTTTATTATGGATCAGGCAGACCAGTTCCTGCCGATGTATCTGCGCTTCATTAAAGGTGTAGTAGATACCAGCGATCTGTCCCTTAACGTTTCCCGTGAAATTCTGCAGAAAGACCCGGTGGTGGATAAGCTGAAAACCCAGCTGACTAAGCGTTCACTGGATATGCTGACTAAACTGGCTAAGAACGACCCTGAGCAATACGCTAAATTCTGGACAGAGTTTGGTGAAGTGCTGAAAGAGGGGCCAGCAGAGGATCATGCCAACAAAGACACCATTCTTAAACTGCTGCGTTTCGCGTCGACCCATAACAACTCCTCTGAACAGAGTGTATCGCTGGAGGATTATATCTCCCGGATGCAGGAAGGTCAGGAGAAGATCTATTACGCCGTTGCTGAAAACTACAATACGGCTAAAAACAGCCCGCACCTCGAAATCTTCCGTAAGAAGGGTATCGAAGTACTGCTGATGTCTGATCGTGTTGATGAGTGGCTGATGAGCCAGCTGTTCGACTTCGACGGTAAATCATTCCAGGATGTCAGCAAAGGTGAGCTGGATCTGGGTGAAACCGAGAACGAAGAGGAGAAAAAGGCTCACGAGGAGACCGCCAAAGAACTGGAAGGTCTGGTTGAGCGTCTGAAGAATAGCCTTGATGCTCAGGTGAGCGAAGTGCGTATTACTCATCGTCTGACGGACTCACCTGCCTGTGTGGTGCTGGGTGCCTATGATATGGGTATGCAGATGCGTAAGATCATGGAGGCAGCCGGTCAGGCTGTGCCAGAGAGCAAGCCGATCTTTGAGATCAACCCTGAGCACCCACTGATCAGCAAGCTGGATCATGAAGCCGATGAAGATCGTTTTGGTGAGTTGGCGCTGGTGGTGTTTGAGCAGGCGCAACTGGCCGCAGGCGGTCAGCTGGATGATCCGGCGGCCTATGTTAACCGTCTGAATAAGCTGCTGCTTAATCTGATCAATTAAACGGTTATTGTTTCTGTTACTAAAGGCGGCCACTGGTCGCCTTTTTTATGTCTGTTACACTGATATAATCGTTTGATTGCACATCGAAAATGATGTGACGGAACAATAATAACACTGATGGCGATATCGCCTGGGCCGGAATCTGAAATGAGTGATGACATCGCCAATCTGCGTAAATTTGTTGCCCCCGAAATTGTCTTTGGGGCTGGCGCCAGAAAAACCGTAGCCAATTTTGCCCGCTCTTTTGGTGCGCGTAAAATTCTGTTGGTGTCCGATCCCGGCGTTCAGGCTGCCGGCTGGGTTACCGAGGTGGCCCAGGACCTGCAGATGGCCGGTTTTGAGTATGAGCTGTTTACCGACGTATCCCCCAATCCCCGTTCCGAAGAGGTGATGAAAGGCGCGCAGATCTACACCCAGCAGGGCTGTAACCTGATCGTCGCGGTGGGTGGTGGCAGCCCGATGGATTGCGCTAAAGGGATCGGCATCGTAGCGACTCACAATCGCCATATTCTGGAGTTTGAAGGGGTGGATACCATTGAGATGGCCATCCCGCCGCTGATCTTTATCCCTACTACTGCCGGGACTTCGGCTGATGTCTCGCAGTTTGCCATTATCAATGATCAGCAGGAAAGGATGAAAATCTCTATCGTCAGTAAAGCGGTGGTGCCGGATGTGTCCCTGATCGATCCGGAAACAACCGTCACCTTGGATCCTTTTCTCACCGCTTGTACCGGGGTGGATGCGCTGGTGCATGCGATTGAAGCGTTTGTCTCTACCGGTTCCGGTCCACTTACCGATATGCACGCCCTGGATGCGATTCGCCTGGTGAATGACAATCTGGTGGCGCTGGTGAAAGCCCCGACCGACCTGAAACTGCGGGAGCAGGTGATGCTCGGCAGTATGAAGGCGGGGCTGGCATTTTCTAATGCGATTCTCGGAGCCGTTCATGCGATGTCCCACAGTCTGGGTGGTTTTCTCGATCTGCCCCATGGGATGTGTAACGCGATGCTGCTGGAGCATGTGATCGGTTTTAATTTCAAGTCGGCCGAAGATAAGTTTCGGGTGGTCGCTGAAACCATGGGCATTGATACCCGGGGAATGAACAACCAGATGGTGCACAAACGGTTGCAGGAGCGGGTGATTAAACTCAAGCATGATGTGGGGCTGGTTGACGGACTCGCCTCACGGGGGGTTAACCTTAGCGATATCCCAACCTTGTCCGCTAAAGCGATCAAGGACCCCTGTATCCTGACCAATCCACGCAGATCGAGTAAGCGGGATGTTGAGGTCGTGTATGAAGAAGCGCTCTGAGACTGAGTACTCCCCCAGCGACAGGCTCACCATCGAGAGTCTGATGGGGCTGGGCGGACAGTCCGCCCGCAAGAGTCACTACCCTGAACTGGTCGCCAAGATTGAAGAGCTTGAAAATGAGCGTAACCGTTATAAGTCGATCTTTGAAAACGCTCAGCATGGCATTTTTCAGGCCCGGCTTGAGAGTGGTTTGATTGCCGCAAACCCGGCTCTGGCGAGAATCTGTGGTTACACCGACCCACAACAACTGTGCAGCCGGGTTGACTCATTTGCTTCTGGATTACTATTCGATCGTGATGAATACCCGCTGTTGCTCGAAAAACTGAAGCTGTACGGCAAACTGTTTAGCTATGAAACCCGGCTGTTACGTCAGGATGGCAGTGCCGTCGATGTGTCGCTTAATGTGTTGATAAAAGAGGACAATCAGGGTGGGCTTATGGAAGCATTTGTTGCCGATATCACCGAGCGCAAAAAAGCCCAGAATAAGTTAAAGAAGCTCAATGAAGAGTTGGAACTGCGGGTAGAGGAGCGCACCCAGGAACTGGTCTCGTTGAATCAGAAACTGGTCAGCGAGATTAATGAACGGCGGGCGATAGAACAAGCGCTCAAAGTGGCCCGGGATGCCGCCGAACAGGCGAATAAGAGTAAAGATAAATACCTGGCAGCTGCCAGCCATGATCTGCTACAGCCGCTGAATGCTGCCCGCTTGCTGGTCTCGACGCTGCAGGAGCGGGAGCTGGCAACGGAAAACAATCACCTGGTTGAGCGGATCCATATGGCGCTGGAGGGGGCGGAAGAGCTGTTGAGTGATCTTCTGGATATCTCCCGGCTGGATCAGAATGCGGTGCAGCCTGATCTGACCAGTATCCCTCTGAACTATCTGTTCCGCATGTTACAGGTGGAGTTTCAGCCGGTGGCAGAGCAGCGCTCTGTGTCGCTGCGGGTGCAGGGCAGTGGCCTGAATATCCGCAGTGATACCCGGTTATTGATGCGCGTACTGCGTAACTTTCTCAGCAACGCCTTTCGCTATACCCATACGGGCAGGGTGTTGTTAGGGGTTCGTCGTCGGGGGGAATATCTTGAGTTGCAGGTATGGGATACCGGCCCAGGCATTCCAGAGGATAAGCTCGGGGATATCTTCAAAGAGTTTCAACAGATCGATCATCAGTATCAGACCGGCCGCAAAGGGGTAGGGCTGGGGCTGGCGATTGTTGAGCGGATCGCCGGAATGCTGGACCACCCGATCAGAGTCAGTTCCCGGCCAGGCAAAGGGACTATGTTCAGTGTTTCCGTTCCTGTCAGTAGTGATGCTGTACAGGCAATCCTGCAGCCGCAGCAGATGGCCCATCAGGATCTGAGTGGTCGGCCGATTCTGGTGATTGATAATGAGCCGGATATTCTGGTGAGTATGCAGGCGCTGTTGGAACAGTGGAGTTGTGACGTCTATGCTGCTATCGATCCGGCAGAGGCGATTGAAAAATATCTGCGTAAAGGGGTAGAGCCACAGCTGATTCTTGCGGATTTTCATCTCAACGATAATGCTACCGGTGTTGAAGCGGTTGATCAGGTGCGAGCGTTTGCGGGCTATGACATTCCCGCCGCCATCATTACCGCAGACCGTTCGCCAGAGGGGCGAAAGCTGTTTCGCGAACGGCAGCTGCCGGTGCTGAATAAACCGGTTAAACCGGGCAAATTGCGGGCGCTGATCACCCACCTGCTACAGCCGCCGCAGCAATCTGAGAGCTGAGGGGTAGCTATGATGAATAGTGATCAACCGGAACCCTGTCATGAAGCTCTGGAGAAATGTAAACAGGAGCTGAGTGAAGAGATCCTTAGTCTGCAACAGAGCGCCGGGCCTGACAGCCGTTTATACTTTCACTGTCAGTCAGCGACAGAACTGGAAAGGTGATGGTTTTGCACTTGCCTTCCCGGCAGAGTAATCTCAGTTGATGCGCTTTTACATGATATTAATGAGCTCTTCCAATGAGCCTTTTAAATAAGCCCTGACACAGCCGATGGCCGATAAAAAATCATACGACACGACCGACAATCCCGCACTGGGCGATGAAGCCTGGGTGAGTGTCATCCAGAAAATGGATGAAACCTATGCGGATCTGGTGCACTACCAGATAGAGATTGAACAGAAAAACCTCGAACTGGAACAGACTCAGGGGTTTCTCGACAGTGTTCAGAGTTCCATGAGTGATGTGCTGATCGTCTGTGATAAGCAGGGGGTGATTCAGCAGGTGAATAGTGCCCTTGAACAACTCACCGGGGTGCAGGCGGAATCACTGATTGGACGGGCGTTTGTTGAGTTAGTGACGCTACCCTACCAGAATAAAATCACCACTATTCAGCATCAGTTGCGGCTTCAGCCCGTGCGGGACTGTGAGGTCGAACTGCTTGGGCATCAAGGTGTGGTTCCGTTAGCTATGAACTGCACCCCCCGCAAAGATAAACGCGGCCGGATGGCTGGGATGGTGATGGTCGGCAGGCCCCTGGGGGAGTTGCAGAAAGCCTATAAAGAACTGAACAAAACCCATGCAGAGCTGAAGTTGGCGCAGGAACGGCTGATCCAGTCAGAAAAAATGGCATCTCTGGGTCGCCTGGTCGCCGGGGTTGCCCATGAGCTGAACAACCCGATCAGTTTTGTCTATGGCAACATGCACGCCCTGCAACGCTATACCGAAAAACTGGTGACCTATTTTAACGCTGTCAGCGAGAATCGCAGCCGGGCAGAACTGAGGGAGCTACGGGAGAGTCTGCGTCTCGATAAAGCGATTAAAGACCTCAACTCCCTGGTAGAGGGTACCATGGAGGGAGCCGACCGGGTGCGGGATATTGTCCGTGACCTGCGGCAGTTCTCCTCCTGCCAGGAGGCGGAGAAAACCCGTTTTGATTTTAATCATGTGATCAAAACCGCACTCCACTGGATTATCAAAGAGAGCAATCGTCCCGTTGATGTCGAGCTTAATCTGCCCGATCAGTTAATGGCACTGGGTCACTCCGGTCAGATACATCAGGTCATCGTCAACCTGATTCAAAATGCGGTGGATGCGATGCAGCAACAGCCGCAGGCCCGACTGGAGCTGAGTGCAGGTGAGACGGCTAAGCTGGTCTGGTTTACCATTCTGGATAGTGGTCCCGGCTTGCCAGAAGAACATCTTTCCCGGGTATTTGACCCGTTCTTTACTACCAAGCCGGTCGGTGAGGGGACGGGGCTGGGGTTATCAATAAGTTACGGTATTATTTCTGAGCACGGCGGTAAACTATCGATTCATAATCACCCCTCAGGAGGGGTGATGGTGCGGCTGGAGTTGCCAAAGCTCTTAGACCCGCCAGAACAGAATGCCAAGCTGGAGCCTGATAATGATTAATCTGCTCTGGTTACAGTCCGGTGGTTGCGGTGGTTGCAGCATGTCGCTGCTGAATGCGGAGTCACCAGATCTGATAACCAATCTCGAAGCCGCGGGTATCCGATTGCTCTGGCACCCCTCGCTGAGCGAAGAGAGTGGCTCTGAGGTCATCGGATTGTTGCAACAGATCATCAATGGAGAGATCCCTCTGGATATTCTCTGTATCGAGGGGTCGATGCTGATGGGGCCAATGGGCACTGGCCGGTTTCATCTGATGGGGGGGACCGGAGTGCCGATGATCGAGTGGGTGCGTCAACTGGCTCTGCAGGCACAATATACTGTTGCGGTCGGCAGCTGTGCTGCGTATGGCGGCATCACGGCTGCCGGAGACAATATTACCGAAGCCACCGGGTTGCAATATGATGGTGACCTGAGTGGTGGGCTGCTGGGAGCCGGCTATCGTGCAGGCAGTGGTCAGTCTGTTATCAATATTGCCGGATGCCCAACTCACCCCAACTGGGTGACTGAAACCCTGTTACAGATCAGCCTGGATGAGTTCAATGCGGATCAGGTCGATAATCTGGGTCGTCCACGCAGTTATGCCGATCATCTTGTCCACCATGGCTGCGCCCGTAATGAATTTTATGAGTATAAAGCCAGCGCCGAACACCCTGGAGAACAGGGTTGTATGATGGAAAATATGGGCTGCCTGGGAACGCAAGCCCATGCGGATTGTAATATCCGTCCCTGGAACGGTGAAGGTTCCTGCACCCGGGGGGGCTATGCCTGCATCAATTGTACCGCGCCGGAGTTTGAAGAACCCGCCTATGCGTTTACCAAAACCCGTAAAATTGCAGGTATTCCGGTGGGCCTGCCCACCGATATGCCGAAAGCCTGGTTTGTGGCGCTGGCGTCACTCTCGAAAGCGGCGACACCGGAGCGCTTGAAAAGCAATGCAACCTCTGAGCGGATTATCTATCCACCCAGTAAACAGAAACATGATAAGTCATAACAGTAGTAAGCAGAGCTGATGAGTAGAATTCTGGTAGGCCCGTTCAACCGGGTGGAAGGGGATCTTGAGATCACCCTGGATATCCGTGATAACCGGGTTGAGAGCGCGAAGGTTAACTCAACGCTTTATCGCGGTTTTGAGCAGATTCTGCAGGGTAAAAACCCGCTGGATGCGCTGGTTTATACTCCCCGTATCTGCGGCATCTGTTCCGTTAGTCAGTCGGTTGCCTGTGCTTATGCGCTGGCCGATGTGATGCAGCTGGCCATGCCGCGTAATGGCGAGTTGTGCAGCAACCTGATGCTGGCAAATGAGAATATGGCGGATCTGCTGACCCATTTTTATCTGTTCTTCATGCCGGATTTTGCCCGCTCGGCCTATGCTTCTCAACCCTGGTATCCGGAGGTTGAAGCACGTTTTCGTGCGCTGAGTGGCGATGCCGCTCGTGAGATGCTGCCTGCCCGGGCGGAATTTCTGCACCTGATGGGGTTGCTGGCAGGCAAATGGCCCCACAGTCTCAGTATTCAACCGGGCGGCACCGCCAAGCCTGTAGATGCCCATGACCGGTTGAAAATGCTGGCAGTACTGGCTGGTTTTCGCCGTTTTCTCGAACGACGGTTGTTTGGTGACACTCTGGAAACCATCAGCCAGTTGACCTCAGCCGCTGAGTTGTCTCAGTGGGCTGCAGAGAAACCCTGGCAAAGTTCTGATCTGCGAACCTTTCTGCACCTCTCGGAACAGCTGCAACTGGAACAGCTGGGCCGGGCGACTGATCAGTTTATGAGTTACGGTAACTATCTGCTCGATGGTGAACGCTTGTTTCGACCGGGGGTTATCGATGCCCAGGGAAGACGCCGTCCGCTGGACAGCAATCTGATTACCGAGGATATTTCCCATGCCTGGTTGTCCGGGCAACGTACACCGCAACATCCGGGGCTGGGGGTTACGCAGCCCTCTCTGGATAATGAGCAGGGCTACAGTTGGTGTAAAGCGCCACGACTGGAGGGTCAGGTGATGGAGACTGGTGCTCTGGCCCGTCAGCTTAACAATGGTCATCCGCTGATAGTGGATCTGGCTGCCCGCAGTGGCGGTAATGTTCAGAGCCGGATGCTGGCGAGATTACTGGAGTTGGCTATTGTGGTGCCGCAGATGGAGCGCTGGGTCAGAGAGATCGATCCGTCAGAGCGTTTTTGTCTGCACAGCACTATGCCTGATACCGCTGTCGGTGTGGGTATGGTCGAAGCCGCCCGGGGCAGTCTGGGCCACTGGATCAGTGTCGAGAAGGGGCGCATCAGCAATTACCAGATTATCGCGCCAACCACCTGGAACTTCTCCCCCCGGGATCATCAGGGCGTTCCCGGTGCCCTCGAACAGGCGTTACAGGGCGCAGTAGTGCAGGAGGGCGAAAAAGATCCGGTGTCTGTGCAGCACATAGTCCGCTCGTTCGATCCCTGCATGGTGTGTACGGTGCATTAACCGATTTTTACATTGCCATCGCTTCTGCCCTGATCTGAGTCTGCTGGCGGACACCGGTGACAACCCGGCCAACATAGATCAATGCAGGGGCTTCAACCTGGTTAACGGTGATTGCTGTGGTCATCTGGCTAAGGGTTGTTTCGATAGCACGTTGCTCTTTGTGGGTGCCGTTCTCAACGATCAGCGCCGGGTAGTCGGCAGGCAAACCCGCTTTTATAAGTTCTGAGCTGATCAGTGCTGCTTTCGATACCCCCATATAAAACACCAGGGTCTCATCGGTTTTTGCCAGGTTGTTCCAGTCGATCTCACGGGTTTCGCTGAACTGGGCGGTAATCAGTCTCAGCCGGGTTGATTTCCCCCGTTCAGTTAGTGGGAAGCCCAGGCTGGCTGCGCAACCGGAGGCGGCGGTGATACCCGGAACAATACTGTAGGGGATGTTTTCGCATCGAAGTGCATCCAGTTCCTCACCCAGACGGCCAAACACCAGAGGATCGCCACCCTTAAGACGCACCACATGCTTACCTCGCTGTGCAAGGCGCACCAGAATTGAGCATATTTCGGTCTGGGTTGCACTATGATCGCCCATGCGTTTACCGACATAGATGAGTTCAGGGTTGCCTGTTATACCTTCCAGTAACTCGCGGCTGACCAGCGCATCATAGACGATGGTGTCGGCCTCATTGATCAGCCGCCAGGCTTTGAGGGTTAGCAATTCAGGATCACCGGGACCTGCACCCACCAGATCGACCCGCCCCAGAGGTAAGTGTTTGCGCGGGCTGCGCAGCCTGGACGCCTTGTTTCCCATACCTTCTTTGTTGTCGATCCATTCGCGTAGGTAGCGCATAAAATCAATACTTAACATGGTCATTCCCCGCTTTAAAGACAAAAAAAAGCCCAAAGCTCAGAGGAGCTTTGGGCTTCATTACCCGACGAAAGCAGTTTCGTCTTCAGATTTTTTTAAAATATTCACCGATATTAAATAGGACTAAGCAATGAATATGCCTGATTTGCCCTGGAAGCTAAATCATATTGTTCAGTGGCACTGTAATTGCTGTAGCTATAGCTCATATCTCAGGTGATACGCTCATACCAATGAAAGATAATACGATCTCTCCCGAATCCTTTTTTCTGGCCGCAAAGCAGTCAGAGATTAATACGATCACTGAACTGAAGTCGATGCTCAGATGGGTGAACCTGATCTGCGAATTTATCCATCAGTTACAGCGTGAACGGGGTCTTTCAAACAGGCTGTTAGTTGGGGGCGGAGAGAAAACAAAGCAGCAGCGAGCCGAACAGTTATTGTTGACTGATGAGGCCTTTGCGTCGATGCAACAAGGGCTTGCTGTTGTCCATCAATCTGCACTTGAGGGTACCGTGAGTGCGAAGCTGCTTAACCTGATCGCCTCTGCATTGCTGGCATTGGAGGGCTTAAATCGCCTGCGAACCGATATTGAAAATGACAAATACCAGCCGGTCGATGCGACCACCTCATATAACCGTTTAATTGAAAACCTGTTGCTGATAGTTTTCGAGGTGGCCGATCATGCCACTGACCCGGAGGTGACACAGGGGCTGAGTACGCTGTTTCATCTGATTCAGGGGAAGGAACTGGTGGGACAGGAACGGGCCTGGACGGTGGTTGGGTTTGCCCGGGGGAGTTTTGCGCCTCGCTTATGTGAACGACTGGAACGGGTTAATCACCAGCAGATTGAGATATTCAGTGGTTTTCAGCAAACCGCGCGACCTGAGTTGAACGCTGCGTTGTCTCAGCTGGAGAGTAGTGAACTGATTGCTGATTTTAAGCAGATGAGAGCTCTGCGGGATAAGCTTCGCGAGGGTCAGCAGGTGAATCCAGAGCTGGCCGATACCTGGTATGAGAAAGCCACACTCTATATCGATGCCTTGCATACTCTGGAAATACAGGCGATGAATCAGATATTGACGCTGTGTGATAACCGGGTCGACCTGGCTAAACGCAATCGTTCTGCGGCTCAGGAGCAGATAGCGCTTCTCACCAGTCTTAAGGACGATGCCAGCGAAGCCGTTGGCAGCGGTTTACTTAATCCAGCGAACCCATCACATCCGGTTCAGACGCTGATTTTAGAACAGCGTAAACAGATCCAGGCTCTGACAAATGATCTGCAACAAGCCAAAGAAGCACTGGAAGCCAGAAAGCTGGTGGAACGTGCAAAGGCGATTCTCAAGGAGAACCTGAATCTTGATGATGACGCGGCGTATCGAACCTTACAGAAAAGCGCGATGGATCAGAAGCTGCCTATTCAGCAGGTTGCCTTAGCGATTATTGAAGCCTATAAACGATCAACCTATCGCTGATCAGACTCTCCAGAGTGGGAAAGGGAGTTAACGAACTCCCATCGCCTGCATCAGATAGATAACGCCACAGCCAACCGCCAGCATGACCAGGTTGTAGGGTAACTGGTTGCGGATGATCTCTCCATCGGTGGCATTAAAGCGGGACTTCATGATGAAGTTGAGGCCACTGAAGGTGCTGCCCGACATCGCCAGTGATGTACCCAGGATATAGGCGATCGCCATCAGATTGGGCGTTACGGTTATATCCGCCAGCAGACCGGCAAAGATCGCTACCAGTGCCAGCTGGTGAATACCTAAATACGCCAGACTGACAATCATCATCAATACCAAAGAGGCAACACCGGCATCGGTTTCGGTAAAGGGCAGGCTGATAAGACCAACCCCGATACAGGCCTTTACCCCTGCTGCTAATACCCCGGCGCTCATAAACAGGCTTATTTCCGCGCGGCTTTCGGATAGTTTTTCTGTGATATGCAGCGACACTTTCTGACTGGATGAATGGAGGTTAGTCCTCAGCGTGAGCAAGCAGACCGGCACAACGATTGAAAGCAGTGATACCAGAAACACGGTCGGCAGTTCTGGCTGCTGCCAGCTAAGCAGCAGAATCATACCGATCAGTACCACCGGCATGGCCAGTGTTTCAGTTTTAAGTGGGTAACCGGCGTAGCTCTTTAAGGCCGTGGTTACCCGAAAGCGCGCTTCAATGATACTCAGCATCAGGCCGATAACGGCAATAGAGATAGAGAACGGGTAAACCTGAGACAGTTCGACACCGGGAACCTGTTCCAGCACCAGAGGCAGCAGGCTGAGAAAGGGTGACCAGAGCACCGCCATACCGAAGCCCCGGCTGAGCACCAGTTGTGACAGCTGATCGATCCCCTCATGTTTTTTAATCTGGTCACCGACAACGATCACTGAAGAGAAGTTGGCGACCGAGGAGAAGAAGTGCATGCCGAGCAGTGTTGTGATAAAGCTGCGCAGACCAGGTTTGCTGACTTCACAGCCGACATTACTCGCCATGCCGATGAAGCTGATCGCCGTGAGTAACATGGCCAGCTTCAGATGGGCACCAAACAGGGTTTGCAACGACATATCCGACCCCAGGCTCCAGGCCAGCAGCGCTGCCGCTATGCCCGCAACAAACAGCATCGCAATCTGTTTGCGCTGCTTGGGTTTAAGCCGTGGTGCTTCGATGACTATATAGATCCAGCACAGCAGGGTTGCCACGCCGGCTAAGCCCAGAGGCAGCACTATATTTGTCAGTGTCAGCAGGCACATCAGTAAAACAGTGATGCCGGCTATGCGCGCCCCCGGCCAGTGGCTGATCAGATTTTTGGCAATACTCTTGGTGGTCATCCTATAACCTGCAAATAAAAGCTGGAATTTACTTAATATATTAAGTATATTATCGTTAATATGTTAGCCTTTCCAGTGTGGAAGATAAAATGGACAGGGTAATCGGCAAACAATTTTCAGGCTGCAGTCATTGATTGCAGCGGTCAGCATTATGATGGAAGGTCAGATATGTTAACAGAACAGCAGATAAAAATAGCCGCAGAGAAGCTCTATCAGGCAGAGAAGGATCGTGTTCAGATCCCAGCCCTGACGCTCGATTATCCTGATATGACTATGGCTGATGCCTATGCTGTGCAGAAAACCTGGGTCGATCAGAAGATCGCCAACGGTGCTAAGGTTAAAGGGTATAAGATCGGTCTGACCTCCCGGGCGATGCAGATGGCGGTGAATATCGATCAGCCTGATTACGGTGTGCTGCTGGATGATATGTTCTTCGCCGATGGGGCTGAGATCAAAGCGTCTGATTTCCTCGATCCCCGTATCGAAGTGGAACTGGCATTCGTGCTGAAAGATCGACTGGAGGGTGACGATGTCACCATCTTTGATGTGCTTAATGCCACCGATTATGTGATTCCCTCTCTGGAGCTGATCGCCGCCCGGTGTCACCGTACCGACCCTGAAACGGGCTATACCCGCAAAGTGTATGACACGATCGCGGATAACGCGGCGAATGGCGGCATTATTCTTGGCGGTCGCCCGATCAAACCGATGGATATGGATCTGCGCTGGGCCGGAGCTTTGCTCTATCTGAATGGTCAGATTGAAGAGACCGGTATTGCCGCGGGTGTTCTTGGGCATCCGGCCAATGGTATCTGCTGGGTATGTAAACGCTTTGCCCCTCATGGCGTAGCGCTGGAGCCGGGTCAGGTGATTCTGGCCGGTTCATTTACCCGTCCGGTGCCGGTTAAAGCCGGTGATACTGTGCATGCAGATTACGGCCCACTGGGCGGTATCTCAGTGAAGTTTGTTTAAGAGGTGGCTATGGATCTTCCTGTTAATAAATTTAAGCAGGGCCTGAAAGGCGACAAGCCTTTGTGGGGGTTGTGGCTGGGGCTGCCCGACGCAACCTGCGCCGAGATTGTTGCCGGGGCCGGGTTTGACTGGCTGCTGATCGACAGCGAGCACGCCCCCTTTGAACTGGACTCCACGATGCGTCATCTGCAGGCGATTGCACCCTATGGTGTACCTGCAATTGTGCGTCCGGAGGAGGGCCGTACTGCATTGCTGAAACGGATTCTGGATATCGGTGCGCAAACGGTGCTGGTGCCCATGTGTGACACCGCAGAGCAGGCACGGGAGCTGGTTAAAGCGGTTAAATATCCACCCATGGGTGTGCGGGGGCTGGGGAGTTCACTGGCCCGGGCGGCCAACTGGAATCGTATCCCCGGTTATCTGCAAAAAGCCAACGATGAGATCTGTCTGATCGTTCAGGCGGAGACGGTTACCGCCATGGCTAACCTTGAAGAGATCGCTGCGGTTGAAGGGGTGGATGCGGTGTTTATCGGCCCCTCTGATCTGTCAGCCTCGATGGGCCATATCGGTAATCCGGATCACCCTGAGGTAGTCGCGGCGATTGAAAACGGCTTTAAGGTGATCAATGCGGCGGGCAAAGCGGCGGGGCTGTTGTGTATCAATCCTGCTAAAGCGCATCACTATGTTGAGAAAGGTGCGAAGTTTGTCGGTGTGGGAGTCGATACGTTGTTACTGGGCAATGCGGCCAAACAACTGGCAGAAAGCTTCCAGTCCGGGGACAACAAATCTGATGCCACTGGCTCCAGCGGATATTAAATTCAGGCACAAGTTTAGGTACAAATTCAATGAGTAAAAATCCAATCGTGAAAGGTAAGTTAGTCTGTGTAGCGCTGAACGACGCTGAACAGTTCAACGCCATGCAAGCCGAGTTTGCTGAAGCACCGTATAAAGGTGCACCACAACAGCCGGTTCTCTATTTTAAACCCCACAACACCTGGAGTACCGATGGTGCCGTGGTTGAGTGGGCACAGGTTGATGGTTCACCCGCAGAACAGATGGTGGTGGGTGCTTCACTGGCGGTGGTGTTTGGCAAAGAGTGCTGCCGTGTCAGCGAGGCAGAGGCGCTGGACTATGTTGAGGGTTACACCCTGGTACATGACTTCTCACTGGTAGAGCAGAACTACTACCGCCCTGATATCAAAGGCAAGTGTCTGGATACCTCTGCACCTATCGGTACTGATGTGGTTGCTGTTGCCGACCCGCAGGCTCTGACGGTTGTTACGTCGGTGAATGGCACGGTCGTTAATGAGACACCGGTTTCGCAGCTGGTACGCGGTGTTGCTGAACTGATCAGCACAATCTCCTACATCATGACACTGCAGCCGGGCGATGTGATCGCAGTGGGTTTCCCGGGTCAGCGGGCACCGGTTGCACCGGGCGACAAGGTCCACTCCATGATTGACGGTGTTACCGAACTCAACAACACACTTGGCCAGTAAGGAGATCATTCAGAATGAAACACGCACGCGTACTTTTTAATGGCTCCGAACTGGATGTCACCGTTGAGGCAGATGGTCAGCTGAAATCTAAAACTGATGGTCAACTGATCAATGAAGCGGATGTTACCTGGCTGTGTCCGGTGAAAGAGCCGGGCACTATCTTCGCCCTGGGTCTGAACTATGCGGATCACGCCGCTGAGCTGGCGTTTGAACCACCGAAAGAGCCGCTGGTGTTCCTTAAAGGTGCCAATACCCTGACCGGTCATAAACAGAATGCTTACCGCCCGGATAACATCGAGTTCCAACACTATGAGTGTGAACTGGTGGCGGTGATCGGTAAAGAGGGTAAGAACATCTCCCGTGAAGATGCGATGGACTACATCGC
>NZ_JBNKYN010000017.1:0-68508 GCF_050300915.1 Amphritea sp. | reverse complement strand
AAAAAATAGAGAAAACGCCGTTTTAGGCTCGCAGAAAGGGCGAAAGCTCGCAAAAAGCGCGAGAGTGGCTAGGGCTCGCAAAGAACGCGAGAGTGGCTAGACGTCACTGCGTGACTTGCTAGTCGTTAGACGCGACTGCGTCGCTTGCTAGGGAAGAGCCGTTGCTCGAACGTCGCTTCGTGACTGGCTCGTTGTTCGTAGCTCGGAAATCAAATGCCTGCGAGGGTTGGTCAATATATGAAGGTTATGTGGGAGGCACGCTAAATGCCCTCAGGGTACTATCATGCCGATGGGAGACTGCGTTTGAATAGCCTATGCGGTTAGTTTTTCGATGGAAGCATATTTCTCTGCATCGATTCCTTCATGTTCAGAGTCCCACACATCAATAGCCGTTTGCATGTTCAGCCAGCTTTCCATACTGGTATCAGTGGCTTTTCCCAGGCGGGTGGCCATATCTCTGGAGCAGGGGATATGACCATTGATGAATAGTGACAGGTGTTTACGAGACACTCCAAGTTTTCTGGCGGCATCACTGATGTTGGTTTTTAGGGGAACCAACACATCATTCAGGAATACCTGACCCGGATGGGTGGGTCTGCGATTGCGTGGTCTGCTCATAGTTTCGATCCTGTAACCAGTTTGGTAACAATTTTAGTTTGTGTATTTGTAGACTACAACCCAATTGGTAATGGGAAGGCTCGCAAAGAGCGCGAGAGTTATTAGAAAAGAGCCGTGGCTCGAATGAGCAAAAAAAAAATCAAAACGCGTGGTCAAATCGTCTTTTGGATGAAGTCTGTGATGATTGGATACATCGTCTGGGTGATGGTATGTGGGGTGGCTGGCAGCAGGTGTAGTTCGCTGTTGATGCCCAGTTCGGATAAGCGCTGATAGCTCTGCTGTGACTGGGTCACACTGATCACCTGATCGGCTTCACCATGAATCAGGCAGACCGGCAGAGGGTTGTCGGGGGCAGAACAGGCGGGTGCGTGTTGGGGTAACTCGGCAAAGCGTCCGGCGATGCCGATAATACCGGCAACAGCCTCATTGCTCTGTTTCAGCCATTCCAGTGACATAATTGTACCTTGTGAAAAGCCCAGTAACACAACCTTATCGAGTGGTATGCCTGCCGACGCTGCCTCATCGTGAATCAACCGATTAAATGCAGGCATCGCTTCCTGTACTCTGGCAAGCCGGTTCTCCTCGGTGACACCGATCACATCAAACCACTGAAACCCCGCAGAAGAGATGGTCGACGGCGAGAAGCCCGCTGGAATCCGGATCTCCAGATCAGGATTGTACTGGTGCAGATACTCACCCAGCGGCTGCAATGATTCCGGACTGGCACCCACACCGTGGAACATCAGTATCAGGGCTGCAGGCGTGGCGGTTCGAGATTCAAAACGGATAGATGGCATCGGATGGCACTTAAACGATTAAGGAACAGGGGGGGGTATTCTGGCATTTGGGAAGAGAGGGAACAAGTTGCCAGAACGGAAACTTGGTTTCTTGCTAGGGCTCGCAAAGAACGCGAGAGTGGCTAGACGTCACTGCGTGACTTGCTAGTTGCTAGACGCGACTGCGTCGCTTGCTAGATAAGAGCCGAGATCCGAACGTCACTCCGTGACTTGTCTGAAGTCCGATGTCTGGAAAAGAAAAAGGTCGTGCTCGTTTTGGGGATAAGTGATCGTTTTTATTTTGGCTCAGGCTTGAGCGGAGTGCTGTCTGGGAGTACATTCGGGTTAAAGCTATAAAAAACTCGTCACCAGATTGTGAATGCAATCATGTAGTTGGTCAGGACGGCCCGGGGGAAAGGGCTCAGAGTTAAATCTCTGTGTTCTTCTGAATGGAAAGGCAATGGATATGTTTCTTGAGAGCGATAGCGCATCGCCCGTTGTGCCTGGCTCGAAAAAGCTCGTCACTTCTAGTTTAAAGCTTTATTGTCTTTTCTGGGTGCTGACATGTGGCCTGTTTACGCCGGGTGTTGCCAGTGCCGATGTATTGACAGACTCCTATGTGAAATTTACCCAGAAGCTTGCCAGTGTCATGCTTCAGCCGATGCGCGATAGCATGGGGGTGGAGCTTGAGTCGGTTAATGTCGATTACCGCAATCAGCCCGTCAGTTTTCAATATCAGATGTGGCGGCTGCGCCCCAATAGCGTTTGTCAGCCCCAGCAATATAAACTGCTTGCGTATTCAGCCTGTACCGAAGCGGCCAGTCAGTTCTTCCGCGAAACCTGTCAGAGATTGCAGCAGAACCCTACCAGCTCCCCACTTTATCCAAACTACAAACGCCTCTACTGCAACGCCGCCGCCAGCTACCAGCCGGTCATTGCCAGAGTCCGCCGTTCAGAACCGATGGATGAAACCACCGAACAACGCCAACAGTGCTCAATGCTGACCATAAAAGCGGCCCGCACCCGTAAAACGATAGATATCTACGAACGCGATAAGGCATGTGGAGGGGATAGCTGATATGGATGCTCTCATCTTCCCACTGCTGCTGTTAATTGCTGTGGTTATTCTGGCGGATTTTGTTAAAAACCTGAAAGGCACCGGCTCATCCGCTAAAGATGACAGCTCAGCATTAGGCTATCGCAAAAAAGGTTCGCTATTCACCCCTGCGGAACGCTCTTTCTACGGCGTACTGCTGCAAGCCATAGACAGTGACACCTACCAGGTGTTCGGCAAAGTACGGGTCGCTGACCTACTGGAACCCCAACCCAGCCGCAACCGCAGCCAGTGGCAAAAAGCCTTTAACGCGATATCTGCCAAACACTTCGACTTCGTTATCTGCAAAACCGACGACCTGACCCCCGTCGCCGCCATCGAACTCGACGACAAAACCCACAACCAGAAACACCGCCAAAAACGCGACGAACTCCTGAAAACCATCTGCCAACAAACAAACTTCCCACTCCTTCGAGTCCCCGGGCAATACGCCTATAAAACGGAAGTGCTGAAAATGATGTTGGCGAAAGAGTTGGAAGGCAAAGTGGTCTTTCGAGAGTTACTTCAGGCAGCATAGGGGAGTGTCGCACTTGGGAGTTGAATTCGCGGCCTGCTTTTGAGCGGTCTGAACGCGTGTAAAAATAGAGTGTTTCTGAGTCAGGTCAGGGGGCAGAATCGGAAGTTGTGTCTATAAAGATGAAGACTGCGTGATAAGGGGTTCATAGGTCAATTCGATAGAGTAATTAGATGTAATTTTGAACTGTTATTTTATGATCAGAGTTTTGCTGATATATTGCCGTTCTCTATTAGGACGTTATCGTAAGTTAAGGAGTGGCTAGATGGGTCAATATGAGTGGCTAGAAAAAAGAGTGCTTAGATCTGTTGATCAATTGAAACTATGGTCTGAAAACCCACGTCTCGACCCTGAAGAAAAGCATATGAACCTATCAGACTATGTTTCTGACTTAATATGTGAGACCAGTGAAAAGAATAATTTTTACAAGCTAATTGATTCTATTGCGAGCGAGGGCTTTATCCCAGCAGAACCAATAGTCGTGTGGAAGGATAATGGTAAGTACGTAGTAGCAGAAGGTAATAGGCGTATTTTAGCGCTTAAGCTTCTGAGGAACCCTGCAAAATCTCCAAGGTCTATAAGAGCGTATATTAGGAAAAAGTCAGATCTAATTGATAGAGATTCAATTGAAAAAATTCGGGTTTGTGTTGCCCCTTCGTTCAAAGATTGCAGGTGGTATATCAATCAAAGGCACTCCTCTTCATCGTCCTTACAAGTCAGATGGTCTCGCTTACAACAGCAGCGATGGATAGTTGAGCTTTATGATGAGTTTGGGGGTGATATTGACAAAATAGTTAAAATCACTAAACAAACTCGAAGTGAACTTGAATATACTTTAAGAATACTGAAGATTAGAGATCTTGCTGTAGATCATGATGTGCTTAAATATTTGACTCATGAGCAGATAGGAAAAGTGAAATCCCATCATATTCATATGACAGTTCTTGAAAGATGGTTTAATGATTTAAGAGTTAGAGAGCAATGGGGTATCGAATTTAATGGACACAATGTACGAATCACGTCTAATCATAAAAGCTTTAAAAAGGCTTATGCTACTTGGTTAATACATGTGTTTGACAAGGATCCTAATTCAGAGATTAAGATTGATACACGAACAGTGCCTCAATATGTGGATAAAATTCTAGAGGCGTTACCGAAAGTGTTTTTCGATGATATCGATCATGCCGATGACGTTATTGAAAATAATGAAGATGCTCTAGATTCTTTAGAGAATGATGAAGTTGAACTTAAAATAGATAATGGTGTAAAGAAAGTTTTAAATAAAAATCCAGATAGAAATCAACTGATAATTGAAACATTAAAGATTGATGTGTCTAGTAATAAGCTGAATGCTTTGTTCAAAGAACTTAAAAGACTTCCTGTTACCAGGTATAATAATATATCGTCTGTTTCTCTTAGAGTGTTTTTGGATCTTTCCGTAGCCGAGTATTTGACTGCTGAGGGTGTAAAAGATGATGTTTCAAGGATGTATAATGCTGCTTTCATAAATGTTCCTTTAAAACAAAGGCTTGAGTATTTAAAGAAGAATAAGATTTCAGCTAAAACGCCTGTTGCAAAGGTTGTCGATAAATTACTTAATCCTAGTAACGAACATAGTCTTGATACATTAAATAATTATATTCATGGTACTGATCAGCAACATACGAATAAAAGATTTTTAAATGGGTTTTGGGATTTTTTAAGCCCCTTGCTTGAAGTGTTAGTCAATTTGAGAGAAGAGAAATGATTTATTCTCCGCTACGATATCCTGGAGGAAAAGCGAAATTAACCGCATATATTCTAGAAACAATGAAGATAAACAATCTGGAAGGAGGTAGTTATGTTGAGCCTTTTGCGGGAGGTGCTGCGATTGCATGGTATTTGCTGTTGAATAATCATGTTAGTAAAATATATATTAATGACTTAAATCCGTCGATATATTCATTTTGGTATAGTGCTATATATCGAACTTCTGAATTGTGTCAGTTGATAGAGAGGACTACGGTCAGCATTGATGAGTGGCATAATCAAAAGTCTATACAGGCTAATGAAAAGTCAACTTTGTTGGAAAGAGGATTCTCAACATTTTTTTTGAATAGAACAAATAGATCAGGAATTATTAATGCAGGAGTCATCGGAGGTCTGAAGCAAGATGGTGATTATAAGCTTGACTGTAGATTTAATAAGGAAAGGCTTATTCAACAGATTAAATTAATTTCTGATAGAAGAGAAGATATATTTCTAACGAATATGGATGGAGCAGTATTCTTAGACGAGATAGTGGCAGGGTTAAACGAAAGGGTATTGGTAAATATTGATCCACCATATTATGTTAAAGGTAAAGGGCTATACCAGAACTTCTTTTCTCATAAAGATCACTATAGATTGTATGAAAGTGTTAAAAGGCTAAAGCAGCCTTGGGTGGTAACATATGATGATACACCTGAAATAAATGATATATATAGTAAATTTTCTCCGGAACCGTTTGGCTTAACTTATACTGCTCAGCTTAAACGAAAAGGGAGAGAAGTAATAATTCATAGGCCGTCACTCAAACTTTGTGGTTTTCCGCCGGATATAACTTTTCTTGAGCTTAACAGAGAGAAGAAAAAGTTAGCGCGTAAAATAGCTTAAAACCGTTCTTTCTATATATTTAGTCTGAAAAAGGGCGCCTGAAAAAGTGAAAATGGGGACAGAATTATTTTCCAAAGGCTAAATAAGATTGGTTTATTTTTCGTATGATACCAGTCTGTTCTTGTCACTTTCTCGGTGCTCTCTGTGTCCTTAGCATGCCCCTTGGGTACTTTGGTAAAACTTAAAAATGCTCACCACCGAGACACAGAGGAAAGCTTGTGTTGAAATGTTGAAGCCAATCGCTGTGAAGCCCCAAAGGGCATTCAATCGACGCCGGGTACCTAAAGGGCATGCCAGCGCGCCACCCACTGTATTGATATCTTTCACCATTACCTATAACTAAAAAATCCCTGCATCACTGTCGGGCGTGCTTATTTAACATGCCTACCTGAGTTCTGAAGCCTAACAATTTTTTCATCAGGTTGTACGGTTAGTACTACCGAGCCTTCATGGGTCAAAAGGGCTAGCCTATTACCCTGAGACGTTATCAAATATCCTTCAGCGATATCGCCTTCGGAACGGATGATTTTTGAGCATCTATTAAAAACTGAGTCCTCAAGGGGAGTGCAGCCATTAGCTAAGTACTCTTCAAGCTTCGTTGTTGCAGCATTCTGTCCGCTGTAAAACGAGCCAACAAATATCATTACCCAGCAAACAGCAAGGATTAGTGCTAAATAGGCCGTGTTATAAATATCCACGCGAAATATTCATAAATGGCAGTACATGCGAGTATAAAATCATTATTGGAAGGTTTTAAATAATAAAATAACTTATCAACGCACTGACGAAGTTTTGTTTCCTCTTCATCTGTCGCTAATTTCCACCTGGCAGCTTTGGCACTAAAATATGCTAGTGCAATATAAATACTTAGCAGGCTCAGGGTGATGTAGAGAGCCTTGAAGCTGATTAAATGTGAAATTCCTTTGCTTATATACTCTACAGAAACTATATATGCGTAAAAATAGGCCTCTTGCAGAGCGATTGGGAATGCTCCGGAATCGATGCCAAAGGTGTTCAGATAGACTTGGTGGTAGATGACACCAGCGATATACCCTGTAGGGCTTAAGACCCCAACAATAGTGACGAGTATAGTGATTAGAGAATTGTGATCCTCAATATAGCGCTTAATGCTAAAAGGTCTGATGGCCTGGTTACTTGTTTCTTCAATATTTTCTTGCTTCATACGAAATCCCTATCGTTTACCAAAAAAGCCCAGACAATTGTCTGGGCTTGTTAACGTTTTTTCTAGCTACTAGCAAGCGGCGAAGCCGCGTCTAGCGAGGAGCGAAGCGACGTTCTAGCCACTGTTGCTGTTGCTAAAGCGCCTCTATCTTAGCCGCCTGTTCTTTCAGCTGCCCCAACGACGCCTTATACTCCGCCAGCTTCTCCCGCTCTTTAGCAACAACCGCCTCCGGCGCATTAGCGACAAATTTGTCATTGCTCAGTTTGCCTGCCAGACGTCCGGCTTCTTTCTCCAGCTTATCCATCTCTTTCTTCAGACGGGCCAGTTCGGCGTCTTTGTCGATCAGGCCGGCCATCGGTACCAGAACCTGCATATCGCCGACCAGCTGTACCGCTGACATCGGTTCTTCATCGCCCGGGTTCAGCCAGGTGACGGAAGCCAGTGAAGCGAGTTTAGCGAGGAAGGCTTTGTTGGCGTCCAGACGGGTTTTATCGTCGGCGCTGCCGTTTTTGATCAGGATATCCAGACCTTTGGCGGGTGAGATGCCCATCTCGCCACGGATGTTACGGACGCCGGTGATAACACCTTTCAGCCAGTTGATATCGGCTTCAGCGGCGGCATCATGTTTCGCTTCATTGGCAACCGGGTAGGGTTGCAGCATGATGGTGTCGCCTTTGACACCGGCCAGACCTTTAATCGACTGCCAGATCTCTTCGGTGATATAAGGCATGATCGGGTGGGTCAGTCGCAGGATCACTTCCAGTGCCCGTACCAGGGTGCGGCGGGTGCCACGCTTGGCGGCAGCGGAGGCGTTTTCGTCCCACAATACCGGTTTGGACAGCTCCAGATACCAGCCACAGTATTCGTTCCAGATGAAGTCATACAGGGTCTGAGATGCCAGATCGAAGCGATATTCGTCCAGATGCCTGGTGACCTGTGCTTCAACTTTCTGTAGTTCACTGGCGATCCAGCGATCGGCCAGTGAAAGCTCAACTTCGCTCTCTGCGGAGAGCTGGCCGCAGTCTTCACCCTCGGTGTTCATCTGCACATAACGGGCAGCGTTCCAGAGTTTGTTACAGAAGTTACGGTAACCCTCCAGACGCTTCACATCCCAGTTGATGTCGCGGCCGGTGGAGGCCAGCGCCGCCAGGGTGAAGCGCAGGGCGTCGGTGCCGTGGGCCGCGATACCTTCCGGGAACTGCTTTTCGGTCCGCGCGGCGATCTTCTCCGCCAGTTGTGGCTGCATCATGTTGCCGGTACGTTTTTCCAGCAGCTCTGGCAGGCTGATGCCATCAATCATATCCAGCGGATCAAGCACGTTGCCCTTGGATTTGGACATCTTGTCGCCGTTTTCATCACGGATCAGACCGGTGACGTAAACGGTTTTGAACGGTACCTGCGGCTTGTCGTTTTCATCTTTGATCAGGTGCATGGTCATCATCATCATCCGCGCAACCCAGAAGAAGATGATATCGAAGCCGGTGACCAGCACATCGGTCGGGTGGAACGTTTGCAGACGCTGGGTGTTTTCCGGCCAGCCCAGGGTGCCGAAGGTCCACAGACCAGAGCTGAACCAGGTATCGAGGACGTCATCGTCCTGACGCAGTTCGGTTTGCAGATCCAGACCATATTTTTCCCGCGCAGCGTCGGCATCTTTGGCAACGTAGACATTGCCTTCGTTATCGTAGAATGCCGGAATCCGGTGGCCCCACCACAGCTGACGGGAGATACACCAGTCCTGAATGTCGCGCATCCAGGCGAAGAACATGTTCTCGTACTGCTTCGGTACGAACTTGATATCACCGTTCTCAACTGCTTCAACGGCAGGGCCGGAGAGGGTTTTGGCATCGGCAAACCACTGATCGGTGAGCATCGGTTCGATCACTACACCGCCACGGTCACCGTAGGGGATGGTCATATCGTTTTCTTCGATCTTCACCAGCAGCCCGGCGGCGTCCATATCGGCAACGATCTCGCGACGGGCGGCGAAACGCTCCATGCCACGGTATTTCTCCGGCAGGGTTTTGTCGATCTCGTGGTTTTCGCTGCCATCGGTGTTGAAGGTCTCGGCCTCATCGCGGATATCGCCGTTGAGGGTGAGAATGTTGATCATCGGCAGCTTGCAACGCTTACCCACTTCATTATCGTTGAAGTCGTGGGCCGGAGTGATTTTCACACAACCGGAGCCTTTTTCCATGTCGGCGTGCTCATCGGCCACAATCGGAATGCGCCGGCCAACCAGCGGCAGGATAACCGCTTTGCCGATAAGATCTTTATAACGATCATCTTCGGCGTTCACGGCGACGCCGGTATCCCCCAGCAGGGTTTCCGGACGGGTGGTACCGACCACCAGAAAGTCATCTCCGGCGGCGGTTTTGACACCATCCGCCAGCGGGTAGCGCAGATACCACATTTTGCCTTTCACTTCGCGGTTTTCCACTTCCAGATCGGAGATCGCGGTGTGTAGTTTCGGGTCCCAGTTAACCAGACGCTTGCCACGGTAGATCAGGCCTTCGTCATACAGACGGATAAACACTTCCTGCACGGCGTTGTAGAAGCCGGAATCCATGGTGAAACGCTCGGTCGGCCAGTCAACCGAATCGCCCAGACGGCGCATCTGGTTGGTGATCATGCCCCCGGATTCACCTTTCCACTCCCAGATCTTCTCGATAAAGGCATCACGGCCGAGGTCATGACGGGTTTTCTGCTCTTCGGCGGCCAGCTTACGTTCAACCACCATCTGGGTGGCGATACCGGCGTGGTCGGTACCGACCTGCCACAGGGTGTTTTTACCCTTCATTCGCTGATAACGGATCAGCGCATCCATGATGGTGTGCTGGAAAGCATGACCCATATGCAGGCTGCCGGTGACATTCGGCGGCGGGATCATAATGCTGTAGGCCTCGCCTTCACCGGAGGGGGCAAAGTAACCTTTCTCTTCCCAGATTTTGTACCAGGATTTCTCGATCTCGTGTGGCTGGTAAGTGGTATCCATTAAATAACCGTGCTCTCAACGCTTGAATTAGGGCAGAAAAATAGTCGCATATTATAGCGCCGGGGGGCTTAAGTAGCTAGACGTGCTTCGCACTTGCTAGTGGTTAGGTACTCGCAAAAAATGCGAGAGTGGCTAGAACGGAAACTTCGTTTCCTGCTAGTGGTTAGACGCGACTGCGTCGCTTGCTAGGAAGAGCTAAGACTAAAAGCTTCTGGTGAATTGGCCGGGTGTGGGTTTTATCTTTTTCTAGCAAGCGCAGCGTTCTAGCGTCTAGCAGGAAACGAAGTTTCCGTTCTAGCAACTTATTCCCGAATGGGGCTGCCATTGTGAACTGCGTTTTTTTTGAACTAGACTAATTTTCAGAAATGACGAAAAGGAATTTGTTATGAGTTATGAAGACCTGGATGTATGGAAGCGTGCTTGTCGATTGAGTTGTGAGGTGTATACCGTTCTTTCCCGCTGCCGGGATTTTGGTTTCAGGGATCAGATAACCCGCAGTAGTTTGTCGATACCCAGTAATATCGCTGAGGGGTTTGAGCGGGGATCACTCAAGGAGAAACGGCAATTTCTCTACTATGCCAAGGGTTCGCTCGCTGAGCTGAAAACCCAGGTTTATATCGGTCAGCGAATTGGTTACATCCATACGGAGCGAGGCTGTGACTGGAGAAAGGAGCTGGATGAGATTCAGAAAATGCTGGCCACACTGATTAAATCAACGGAGCCCTGAGCGTTGTTGCATTTTCTAGCTGCTGGCAAACTACGTTATGACGCGCAGAAGCTAGACGTGCTTCGCACTTGCTAGTAGTTAGGTACTCGCAAAAAAACGCGAGAGTGGCTAGAACGGAAACTTCGTTTCCTGCTAGGAGTTAGACGCGACTGCGTCGCTTGCTAGGAAAAGCGAAGATCAAGAGAAGAATATTGATTCTAGTGGACTAAAATGCTTGTTCTAGCGACTAGCAAGCGACGAAGGAGCGTCTAACAAGTCACGTAGTGACGTCTAGCTACTGCTCTTACGCATATCATGCATCTTCGGGGTGATGCCGTTGCTTTTGTAGAGGGCGTAGTTTTTACGGGTGGCGGTGAGGATGTCGGGTTGCTGGATAACGATCTCCAGAATACGATCAAATTTCAGGGTTTCCTCTGTGGCGTCCAGGGCCAGGTTGATGAAGACATCGCGGTGTTGTGGCAGCTGATCGCCCCAGCCGATCTGCACCGGGGCGTCGGGTTTGCTGTTGAGCAGGCCGTGGGGGATAAAGGCGTCGGCGCGATAATCCCACAATAACTGATCCAGCCGTTCGGCCTCGCTGGCTCCGGTGACGTGGATATAGGCGTTGAGGCCGTGGCCCAACACCTTATCCGCCAGGCGACAGAGGAAGGCGGTACGGCTTTCCGGGTCGGCGTCGGGGAGAACATAGAAATCAGCTTGGCTCATTTAGCGATCCTGTTGGCATCAGCTGGCAGAGTGAATCCGCAGGCTTAACGGCTCAGGACAGGCATAAAACCGTAGCCCTGGCCCGTTAAGATCCGGATTTACTCGTCGTCGGTCAGATCATCCACCTGCGCAATCAGATGCTGACATAGCAGGGGTACGCAGCGTCCGGTTGCACCCTTCGCTTTGCCGTTGCTGTTCCAGGCAACGCCCGCGATATCCAGGTGTGCCCAGCGGTATTTCTTGGTGAAGCGGGACAGGAAGCAGGCGGCAGTGATGGTGCCTGCGGCCGGTCCGCCGATGTTGGCGATGTCAGCAAAGTTGCTGTCCAGCTGTTCCTGATATTCGTCCCACAATGGCAGGCGCCAGACTTTGTCAGCGGCAAACTCACCGGCGGCCATCAGGTCATCAGCCAGCAGGTCGTCGTTGGAGAGCAGGCCGGTCGCATGGTTGCCCAGGGCGACGATACAGGCACCAGTCAGGGTGGCAACATCGACGACGGTGGCCGGGTCAAACCGCTCAGCATAGGTCAGCGCATCACACAGCACCAGACGGCCTTCAGCGTCCGTGTTGAGAATCTCAACGGTCTGGCCGGACAGGGTGGTGACGATATCACCGGGCTTGGACGCGTTACCGGAAGGCATGTTTTCTGCAGCGGCAATAATACCCACAACGTTAAGGTCCAGGCCCAGTTGTGTCAGTGCTTCCATGGCACCCATGACACTGGCGGCACCGCACATATCAAACTTCATCTCGTCCATCTTCAGACCCGGCTTCAGGCTGATGCCGCCAGTGTCGAAGGTGATCCCTTTGCCCACCAGTACATGAGGCTGCTGGTCTGGTTCGCCACCCTGGTATTCCATGACAATCAGCTTGGACGCTTCGGAGCTGCCTTTGCCGACCGACAGCAGCGAGTGCATGCCCAGTTGTGCCATCTCCTCTTCGTCGAGGATAGTGGTGGTCAGCTCTTCGCATTCGGTTGCCAGTGCCAGCGCTTTCTCGGCCAGGTAGGATGGGGTGCAGATATTGCCCGGCAGGTTGCCCAGTTCGCGGGCGGTGTCGATACCGTTGGCGATGGCAGAACCATCACTAATGGAAAACTCGCCCAGCTCGGCGTCATCATGGCTTAGCAGAAACGCGATGCTTTCAAGGCTGAGTGGGTCAGCTTTTTTGCTCTTGGTTGCGTCATACTGATACAGCTCGGCGCTGGCCCATTCGGTGTTGTGACGCAGCTGACGGTAAAGGTCCTGATCCGCGCTTTCCTGGCCATCCAGCGCGATGACGGCGGTTTTGCAGCGGATCGCTTTCAGATTGCTCATGATGCTCTGGATTATTTTGACCTGATTGCGGTCGCTGCGTTCCTCTTTTTTGCCCAGACCGATTAACAGAACACGGCTGGCGCTGATGCCCGGAACCTTGTGCAGCAGCAGGGTTTCGCCGACTTTGCCCTGGTGATCTCCCAGCACCTCTTTCAGATAACCCGCTGATGCCTGGTTTATCAGATCCGCAGAGGGGGCAAGCTCGCCACCCGGGGCGACGCCGACGATTAAACAGTCAGTTTCAAGGGATTCTACTGAACCGGTAACGATTTCAAATTCCATGCTTTCTCCACACAAGACATCGTGCTTGGTTTATAAGATAATGACGCACCTGCTCAACCTGTATCTGTTGGGCCGATTTTAAATTGATACCCGGATTTTATCCTAATGCCGCAGAAACAAAACCCTGTTTTCGGTATCAGAGAGAATTCTTTATCTGCAATTACACAGGATATGGCAGTTTGATTATCTTTCGCTACCTGGCCAAAGAGGTGTTGATCAGCATGGCCGCAGTCACTCTGGTACTGCTGTTGATCATTATGAGTGGCCGTTTTATCAGTTATCTGAGTATTGCCGCCGCCGGTGAAATACCGATGGAGGCGGTATTCTACTACCTTCTGTTCCGGATGCCCGGTTTTCTTGAGCTGATTTTGCCGCTGGGGCTGTTTCTCGGTATTTTGCTGGCTTATGGTCGTCTGTATCTTGAAAGCGAGATGGTGGTGTTGCAGGCCACTGGCATGAGTCAGCGTCGCCTGACAATGTATACCCTCGGGCCAGCGCTGTTGACTGCGCTGCTGGTTGCGCTGATGAGCCTGTATCTGTCGCCTGTCGGGGCTAACCAGACCGAAATTATGCTGCAGAAGCAGCGTAATATTGGTGAGTTTGATGTGATCACCGAAGGGCGTTTTCAGACGATGCCCCGGGGTAACCGGGTTACCTATATTGAGAATCTGGATAAAACCAGTGGCACGATGCAAGGGGTGTTTATCTCCGAAAAAGTGACGCTGGATGACCGGGAGAAGGCGGTGATGGTGGTGGCTGAAAAAGGCCGCAGCTATACCAATCCGGACACCGGTATCCGCTATCTGGTGCTGGATAATGGTTATCGCTATGAGGGCAATCCCGGCGAAGCGGATTATCGCCAGATCGCCTTTGAAGAGTACGGCATCCGCCTGCCGGACCAGCAACCGATTCAGCAGGTGAATGAACTCTACTCGCTGCCCAGCTGGAAGCTTATCGATGGTAATGCGGCGGAAAAAGCCCAGCTGCACTGGCGTTTATCGCTGCCGATGCTGACGCTGATTGTAGCGCTGCTGGCGGTACCGCTAAGCCGGACTAATCCACGTCAGGGGCGCTATGCCAAGCTGATCCCCTCGATCCTGCTGTATATGGCCTATCTGATGCTGTTGACCAATGTGCGTAAATATATAGAACGCGATGGTGGTGAGGTGATTCTGCTGTGGCTGGTACACCTGCTGTTCTTCGCACTGGCAATGGGGTTATTAAGTACGGATGGTAAGTTGAAGAGACTGCTGAGCCGGCGGAGGGTTGATCATGCTGCTTAAGCTGGATCGCTATGTCGGTAAACAGGTTTTAATCAGCATTATGGTGGTGATGCTGATTGTTGTTGGTCTGGACTTTCTGTTTCAGGTGATCGACGAAATGTCGGAGCTGAATGAAGGCTATACCCTGTTGATTATGCTGGGGTATTCCGCGCTGAATATGCCCGCCGCCTTTTATGAATATCTGCCACTGGGGTGTCTGGTCGGCTGTCTGCTGGGCCTGGGAGGGTTGGCCAGCGGCAGTGAGCTCACGGTGATGCGGGCGGCAGGGGTGTCGGTCTGGCGGATGGTGGGGATGGTGTTGAAGCCGATCATCGTGTTGGCGGTTCTGGCACTGTTTCTGGGTGAGTATGTTGCGCCATATGCCGGTGCACTGTCAGAGAGTATTCGTGCACAGCACCTTAACCGGGGGACAATCTCTGCCCGCACCGGGGTCTGGCATCGGGAGAACGGCGAATACGTTCATATCAACGTGGTGACACCGGCTGGCGATATACAGGGGGTGACCCGTTTTGGTCTCGCCGCTGATAGCAGTCTGTCTTACAGCAGCTATGGCAAAACCGGTCACTATGCGAATGGCGTCTGGGTGCTGAAAGATGTGGTGGAAACCCGTTTTATCGACAACCGAACAGAGACCACCCATTATGACTCTCAGGAGTGGCGCATAGAGTTGAATCCGCAACGCCTTAAAGTGTTGCTGGTGAAGCCGAAAGAGATGTCGACCAGCGAGTTGTATCAGTACAGCCGCTATCTTGCCGAGCAGGAGTTGGATAACGACCGTTATATGCAGAGTTTCTGGCGCAAGGCTTTGCAGCCGTTGGCCATTATCGGTCTGGTGCTGGTGGCGGTGTCGTTTATCTTTGGCTCACTGCGCAGCGTCTCTTCCGGACAACGCATTATCACCGGCGTGGTGGTGGGGATGATCTTCAAAATCAGCCAGGATATCCTCGCGCCGATGAGCAGCCTCTACAATGTTGACCCGGTGTGGGCGGCATTGGTGCCGATCATGATCTGCATGATGCTGGGTAGTTGGTTGATTAAACGAGCAGGATAAATTGCGCAGCAATTTATCCTGCTCGTCAGACCGCCGAACAAGTTCGGCTAGCTAGACGTCACTGCGTGACTTGCTAGTGGTTAGAACGCTGCGCTTGCTAGAAAAAGATCAAAGCCACTCCGTGCTATTGCTCTTAATCTTTGCTTTTTCTAGCGAGCAACGCAACTACTAGCAGGAAGCGAAGCTTCCGTTCTAGACGTCACTGCGTGACTTGCTAGTGGTTAGAACGCTGCGCTTGCTGGAAAAAGATTAAAGCCACTCCGTGCTATTGCTCTTAATCTTTGCTTTTTCTAGCAAGCAACGCAGTTGCGTCTAACTACTAGCAGGAAGCGAAGCTTCCGTTCTAGCAACTTTATATTTAACATCCAGTTAACCCCGAAAAGCGTTCTTACTTCAGTTTTTAGGAAGGAGAACAATCTGCGTTTCTGAGAAGCTGTCATGCCAGGTGGCTTTGTTGGATGAAAACAGCATCCAGAAGAAGCCCAGGCCTAAGCAGGCGAATGAGACGATGGCGGTCATAAAGCGGATCAGGGCCTGGCGCAGGCTGATGTGTTTGCCATCCAGCGTCTGCACCCGTAGTTTCCAGGCTTGCATTCCGAGGGTCTGGCCCAGACGAACCCAGAAGTAGGCAAAAAAGGCGAAGGTCAGCAAAAAGAGCACGGTCTGGAACAACGGCCCGCTGACGGATTCTCCATGATTCAGGCCGACTGCTGCAAAGCCGGTACACATCCAGATAGCCACCACCAGAAAACCGTCATAGATCATCGCGGCAAAACGGCGCAGAAGGCTTGGTTGGCGCAGTTCGCCTTCAAGTTCAGGGAAAGGTATGCTCATCTTAATTCTTACTGTCTCTTGCTGCTTGGTCATGACTGGCTATGCCTGCATCGCGGATGCTGTTGTGGCATAACCCAGTGAACTGCGCAGACTATACCACCAAAATATGCTGTGTTGTTACCGGCAAAGGCATAAAAAAACCGGACGCCAGGGTCCGGTTTTCTGAAGCGTTTCGTGCTTACTTGAACGGTGTAACAAACTTATCTTTGTACTCTTTCGCCAGTGCCTTCGCTTGTTCCAGCTCGGCATCAGAGAGTTTCATCACGATCCGTGACTGGATTGCAGCGGCGGTTTGATTGCCCAGCTCCAGAGCGTTTTGTAACCAGGCATAAGCGATGATGTTGGTCTGCTTATCATTCTCTTCGCCGTGGTCATTGGAGTAGAGTGCGCCGAGGAAGAACATCGCATCCATGTGCCCCTGCTCAGCTGCTTTGCGGTACCAGTTTTCAGCCTGGGCAAAATCCTGCTGAACACCAGTGCCGAAGTTATATGCCCGGCCCAGGTTGTGTTGCGCGAGCACCAGGCCCTGATCGGCAGCCAGGGTGTACCATTTGATCGCCTGGGCTGCATCGCGGTTGACCCCATAGCCAAACTCATACATCTCGCCGAGACGGTTCTGAGCGGTCGGATCGCCGGATTCAGCGGCGGGCTCAACGGTTTTCAGCTCAACTTTGTAACCTTTGTTTTTGTAAGCGCGCAGACTGTTAACACAGTCCAGATGGCCCTGCATGCTACAACGATTATAAAGTTTCAAAGCTTGCTGTTCGTCGACTTCAACGCCCAGACCGAATTCGTACATCTGACCAACGATATTCATCGCGTCCAGATTGTTGTCATTGATCAGTGGCTTCAGCTCAGTCATAGCAGTGCTGTAGTCCTTGGCTTCAAAGGCTTTCAGACCTTTTGCCAGACTGGCGGCATATGCGGAGGCTGTGTTGAGAGTCAGTAGCAGCCCGGTCATGGCCAGTAGTAGTTTCTTACTCATCGAGTTACGCCCGTATGGTTAAAGGTAAAAATTTGGCGCCCATTATAGCGGCCTGCTTTCCGAAGTTGATAGGGACAAAACGGATCTTTTTGGCAGGCACTGTTGGCGCAGATCAGCAAATAGCTTAATTAGCAAGGTCTAATGTTGGGCGCATTCTACATGATCGGGGTTAAAAAATCATGACTTTGGTGAAAATTGCTGGCAGGTGCGGGGCCGGATAAGCTCGCAGACTGTTCCGGCGGCAGGCCTAATTGCCCAGCAGTTCGATCATATAGCCGTCAGGGTCGCGGACAAATGCCAGGATGGTCGAGCCATGCATCATCGGGCCGGGTTCCCGGACAACCTGTCCTCCGAGAGATTTTATTTTTTCACAGGAGGCGTATACATCTTCTACTTCGATGGCAATATGGCCGTAGGCGTTGCCCATTTCATAGCTATCGGTTTCCCAGTTATGGGTTAGCTCCAGTACGGTGTTGTCAGACTCAGGGCCATAGCCGAGAAAGGCGAGGGTGAACTTGCCGTCAGGAAAGTCCTTGCGACGTAACAGTTTCATATTCAGTATCTCAGTATAGAATGAGATTGATTTCTGCAGATCGGTAACTCTGAGCATGGTATGCAATAGTCGCATTTTGAGATCTCCTGTTTGTGGCCGGACAGTGGTTCATCGTAAACTATTCATCTGGCAGATTAAATCATACAGCGTGTAATATTTGGCTTTCTAAAGCACTGCCGAGTGGCGAGTGAGGATATTGTTATGTTTCAAGATATGTCTAAAGTATTGAGTCAGTCTATCGGTCCATTCAAAGAGCTGGTGAATATCCAGACAAAAATGCTGGAAGAGCTTACCCGGCAGCAGATGGAGTGTACTAAGGCTTGTATTGACGCCACTGTGGCACAAACCCGGCAGATGCAGAACTGCAACTCTGCCGAGGAGCTGATCCGGTCGCAGCAGGAATATGCTGCCCAGCTTGAAGAAACACTGAAACAGGCGAATGACAGAAATCTCAAGGCACTGCATAACGCCCGGGAATCGGTTGAGCGGCTGGCGGGTGATGCCTTCGATGCGTTTGCTCCAAAGCGATAATTGTTCTGCTCTGATCTGATGAATTAAGTGAGACGCAATGAGTAAAGAGGTAGGGCTTTTTTACGGCTCAACAACAGGAAACACGGAAAGCTGTGCGGAGCTGATAGCGGCTTACGTTGGCCTTGAACGGGTGAATATTCATGAGTTGGCCGCCGAAGGGGTGGAGCAACTGACTGCGTATCGTTATCTGATTCTGGGGATTCCCACCTGGGATTACGGTGAGCTTCAGGAGGATTGGTCTGATGTGTGGGCTGAACTGGATGACGTTGACCTGAAAGGGGTTAAATGTGCACTGTTTGGTCTGGGTGATCAGGTTGGCTATGGTGAGTGGTTTCTCGATGCGATGGGGGCACTGCATGACAAACTGGTTAGTCGGGGTGCCACTATGTGTGGCTACTGGCCGATCTATGGTTACAACTTCGAGGAGTCTAAAGCGCTGAATGCCAGTCAGGATTACTTTGTCGGCCTGGCACTGGATGAAGATTGTCAGAGTGAGCTGACCGCTGACCGAATCGCCCAGTGGGTACCCCAGGTGATGGAAGCGTTTGCGCTCTGAACGCTGAACAATATAGATAATCCGGGCGTCTTGATTTAATTAACTGCCGGGTAGCCGTCAGGCGCCATTCAGCCACAGGTGGGCGGCGATACTCAGCAGATATCCCAGCCCGATAGCCCAGCTCCATTTAAGATGGGTGTAAAAGGTATATACCCCCTGCGCCTGTCCCATCAGGGCGATACCGGCAGCAGAACCGATGGATAACAGTGAACCGCCGATGCCGGTCGTCAGGGTGACCAGCAGCCACTGATTGGTCGACATCTCGGGCTGCATGGTCAGGACGGCAAACATCACCGGAATGTTATCGATCAGTGAGGAGAGTATCCCGATCAGGCTGTTGGCCAGGGTCGGGCCTAAACTGCTGTAAATCAGATCTGAGAGTAAGCCCAGATATCCCAGCGTTGCTAATCCCCCCACCGACAGTACCACGCCATAGAAAAACATCAGCGTATCCCAGGATGAGCGTTCCACCACCTTAAAGATATCAAAGCGGCGGATAACATCGGTGTGATCGCCTTTCATCTGCCGCAGGTCGGTCAGATTATCAATGTGGTGATTATGGATATGGCCGGTATCACGGATGTTGGTGTCAAAGCGGCTGAGGTAATAACCATACAGTTTCAGAATGCCCAGTCCGGTCATCATCCCCAGCACCGAGGGCAGGTTAAGGACACTGTGGCTGCTGATCGTCAGTAGAATGGTGAGCAGAAAGAGTAGCAGAACCTGGAGCGCGCCGGGTTTCATACTGCGCTTTTCATTACGCTGTTCTGGCGGTGGGCTGGCTTTTTCGATGGCAAATGACATCAGGCCAGCGGGCACCAGCCAGCTGATAATGGCGGGGATAAACAGGAGGAAAAAACCACCGAACCCGATCACTCCTTTCTGCCATACCATCAGCGTGGTGATATCGCCAAAGGGGCTGAAGGCCCCGCCCGCATTGGCGGCTACCACGACATTGATACAGCCTACGGTAACAAACTTGATATTCTGCTGCCCCACGGCCATGACCACGGCGCCCATCAATAGTGCCGTGGACAGGTTGTCGGCGATAGGCGAAAGGAAAAACGCCAGTGCCCCCGTCGCCCAGTAGATCTGCACCAGCGTGAGTTTGCAGGAGATCAGCCAGGAGCGCAGGGCGGCAAACAGCTGTCGCTCTTCCAGGGTAGTGATAAAGGACATCGCCGCCAGCAGAAAGAAAAACAGTTCAGCATACTCAAGCAGGTTGTGTCGGAACGCTGCGGCGGCGGTTTCTTTATCTCCTTGCAGGGTAAAGGCCAGACCAATGAGCAGCCAGATCAGGCCTGCGGCAACAATCACCGGTTTCGATTTGCGCAGGTGAAAATACTCCTCGCCGAGTACAAACAGGTAACTGATCAGAAAAATGCATACACAGATGATGCCGATAAAACTATCGGTATAAGCGTGACCCCCCCCATCGGCGGCCATCAGGGAGGTCGGAAGTAAAGAGAAAAGCAGGCAGAACAGGATCGTCAGGGGATACATATTGTTATCGATTATCTCAAGGTTCCCTTTGGAGGCCCTAATTCTTGCTGATAAACGGGGCGGAAGTCGAGTTTTTTCAGTCCTTTGGATACACAGCTGCCGGGGAATCGGGTAAAATATGCTGCCTTTTTAAACGGTCCCGCTTTGGTGCAGAAGCCGCCCCGGTGCAGATATAGCGCAGTCAGCGCAGATAGAGAGAGTAAAGCGATTACGATGGAAATCAATCCGATCATCAACAGCCTGAAAGATATAACCGAACGTACCGAGGTGCTGCGTGGCTATCTGGAATACCCGGAGAAGCAGGAACGCCTGGAAGAGGTCAATCGGGAGCTGGAAGATTCTGCTGTCTGGAGTGAGCCCGAGCGGGCGCAGGCGCTGGGTAAGGAGCGCGCGATGCTGGAAGGTGTGGTGCAAACCATTGATGATCTGACCGCTGGGGTAACCGATGCTCGTGAACTGCTGGAGATGGCGGTTGACGAAGATGATGAAGATACCGTCGAGGAAGTACGCAGCGAAGTTGCCAAGCTGGAGGAGTTGCTCAACCAGCTGGAGTTCCGTCGGATGTTCTCTGGCGAAGCGGATGCTAACAACGCCTATCTGGATATTCAGGCGGGCTCCGGTGGTACTGAAGCGCAGGACTGGGCGGAGATGATGCTGCGGATGTATCTGCGCTGGGGCGAAGACAAGGGTTTCAAAACCGAGTTGCTGGAATGTTCGGCCGGTGATGTGGCCGGTATTAAGTCCGCGACTATCAGTTTTCAGGGCGCTTATGCCTTTGGCTGGCTGCGTACCGAGACCGGGGTTCACCGTCTGGTGCGTAAATCACCATTTGACTCCGGCGGTCGTCGTCACACCTCGTTCTCTTCGGTGTTTGTCTCCCCGGAGATCGACGACAATGTAGAGATCGATATCAACCCCGCCGATCTGCGGGTGGATGTGTACCGCGCTTCTGGTGCAGGTGGTCAGCACGTCAACCGGACTGAATCCGCAGTGCGTATTACCCACGGGCCGTCAGGCATCGTCGTGCAGAGCCAGAGTCAGCGCTCGCAGCACCAGAACAAAGACACCTGTATGAAGCAACTGCGGGCAAAACTGTACGAGATGGAGATGCTGAAACGCTCCGAAGCCGCGCAGGAACAGGAAGATAACAAGGCCGATATCGGTTGGGGCAGCCAGATCCGTTCTTATGTGCTGGATGACCAGCGGATTAAAGATCTGCGTACCGGTGTACAGAGCAGTAACTGCGATAAGGTGCTGGATGGCGATCTGGATCTGTTCATTGAGGCTAGTCTGAAGGCCGGACTTTAAGTTTTAAACACTGAGAAAGCTATTGCGCTTGTGCTGACGGCGTTAAAAACGCGCTCAACATGCTCACCTGCAGTCGTAGGCTCCGCTGTTTCGCATGTTTTTGCCTTGTCAGCCCTGCGCTTATAACGCTTTCACCGCGTTTAAGTGGCTGCGCTCGCTGGCGTAACGCTTAAGCGATTTAGCAAATATGAAGAGATTGTGATTTAGCGATCTCTGGAATTAAAGATTTAACCATTAAAGGTTGCACATAAAATGTCTGAAACTATTCAGCCGCAAGATGAAAACCGCCTGATTGCGGAGCGTCGTGAAAAACTCAACACGCTGCGCGAAGCGGGTAACGCTTTCCCAAACACTTTCCGTCGTGACAGTTATGCTCAGGATCTGCAGGATCAGCATGGCAATAAATCGAAGGAGGAGATTGCGGAAGAGGGCATTACCGTCAGTATTGCGGGCCGGGTGATGCTCAACCGTGGTGCCTTTGGTGTACTGCAGGATATGACCGGGCGGATTCAGTTTTATGTCAATAAAGAAGCACGCGCGTTTGCCAAGTCGCTCGATCTGGGTGATATCATCGGTGTGACCGGTGTGCTGCATAAGTCGGGTAAAGGCGACCTGTACGTTGACCTGGGTGAGTATCAGTTGCTGACTAAAAACCTGCGGCCACTGCCGGATAAGCACAAAGGTCTGCAGGATACTGAGATGCGCTATCGTCAGCGCTATGTTGATCTGATTACCAACGAACACTCACGCAAAGTATTTGAAACCCGCTCGAAAATCGTAGCCGGTATTCGTAACTTCCTCACGGAAAAACGTTTTATCGAAGCGGAAACGCCGATGCTGCAAGTGATTCCTGGCGGTGCGAGTGCACGTCCGTTTATTACCCATCACAATGCGCTGGACCGGGATATGTTTTTGCGGATCGCGCCGGAGCTGTATCTGAAGCGTTTGGTTGTCGGTGGTTTTGAGCGGGTGTTTGAGATCAACCGTAACTTCCGTAACGAAGGTCTGTCGACCCGTCACAACCCTGAATTCACTATGATTGAGTTCTATCAGGCGTATGCGGACTACCATGATCTGATGGACCTGACCGAAGAGATGCTGCGCACCGTGGCGCAGAACGTACTGGGCACCACGACCATCGTCAACACTGTGCGCAACGAAGATGGCGAGATTCTGGAAACCTTTGAATACGATCTTGAGAAGCCGTTTACCCGTCTCAGCGTATTTGATTCTATCCTCCACTATAACCCGGATATCACCGCAGAAGCCCTGGCGGATGACCATGCTGCCCGGCAGATTGCTGAGCGTATGGATATCGATGTGAAGGACAGCTGGGGCTTGGGTAAGGTGCAGATCGAGATTTTCGAAATGACCGTTGAGCACCGTCTGCAGCAACCAACCTTTATCACTGAGTATCCGACTGAGGTATCACCGCTGGCTCGTCGTAGCGATGCCAATCCGTTTGTGACCGATCGCTTTGAGTTCTTTGTTGCTGGCCGCGAGCTGGCCAATGGTTTCTCCGAGTTGAATGACTCTGAAGATCAGGCGGAACGTTTCCAGGCACAGGTGGCTGAAAAAGATGCCGGTGATGATGAAGCGATGCACTACGATGCCGACTACATCAACGCCCTGGAATATGGTTTGCCGCCAACCGCAGGTGAAGGTATCGGTATCGACCGCCTGGTGATGTTGTTCACCGACTCTGCATCGATTCGTGATGTTATCCTGTTCCCGGCGATGCGTCCCCGCGGCTGATGCGTCTTTGAACCGAACCGGTTAATCTATAAGGGCTGCCCACGGGTGGCCCTTTTTTCTTCAGGAATTTGTCGTCAGGAATATGCCTTCAGGAATATCTGTATGAGCTGGTTAATACCGCAACAGAAACGCCATCTGCCCGGTAAACGCTGGATCAGCATTATACTGCGCTCATTACATCTGGTGGGAATTGCCGGGCTGGGTGGTGCCTATCTGTTTCATCAGCCGCAGACGGTCTGGTTGCCCTACCTGATTGTTGGTGTTGGTAGCGGCATACTGATGGTGCTAAAGGAGCTGTACGTTGATGCTATCTGGCTGTATCAGTTGCGTGGCCAGCTGGTGTTGTTCAAATTGATATTGTTGGTGACCGGTATTTACTGGTTTTCCCAGCCCCAGGCCTGGATCTACATTCTGGTCATCCTGATCTCTGGAGTCATCTCCCATGCGCCGGGTAAAGTACGTTATTACTCGGTTATCTATGGTAAAACCCTGACTCGCGAAATATGGCAGGGTCAGGTTAATATAAAAATTCGTGACTGTGGTGATAACTGAATGAGTGAGGATTGTGTGATGGCACTGGAAAATGCCCCCAGCTGGCAACCCTGGTTAAATGCTGAGTTTGATGCCCCCTATATGCAACAGCTGAAACAGTTTTTACAGCAGGAGAAAGCGGCTAAAAAAATTATCTATCCCCATTCAAGTCACTGGTTTCATGCCCTGGAGGCAACGCCTCTGGATGAGGTGAAAGTAGTGATTATCGGGCAGGACCCCTACCATCAGCCGGATCAGGCCCATGGACTCTGTTTTTCGGTACGTCCGGGTATCAAAACACCCCCCTCGCTGGTGAATATCTATAAAGAGTTGCAAAGTGATCTGGGCGTTACACCGGTAAATCATGGTTATCTGGAAAGCTGGGCAAAGCAGGGGGTGTTGCTGCTGAATGCTGTGCTCACGGTTGAGGATTCACAGGCGGCCTCCCATCAGGGACGGGGCTGGGAGCAGTTTACCGACCGGGTGATCGCTACCGTGAATGAACAGTGTGAACATGTGGTCTTTCTGCTGTGGGGTAGCTATGCGCAGAAAAAAGGCGCCGTCATCGATCCGCAGCGTCATCTGGTGTTGAAATCTGCTCACCCTTCGCCGCTGGCCGCTTACCGCGGCTTCTTTGGCTGCAAACATTTTAGTCAGGCGAATGGGTATCTTGCGGCTCATGGTCGTCGCCCGGTTGACTGGCAGCTCCCGGGGGACATTAGCAGCTAGACGCGATTTCGTCGCTTGTCAGAACAGCGCTGCGCGCCTGCTGGTGGCTTTTCACGGCTAGAAAGAGCGGTAATAGGGCGTTACGTTAAGTTGAATTATTGCACTTCGAACTACGGCTTGTTAAGGCTGCATTATCGTGGAGGTGGTGTAATCGATGGCGGGATCTTGCTTGTCGCTATTCATTTTTTGTAATCGATTATTTGCACTTGCTTGTAGCTTATCGAGTATTTCAAAGAATATTGTTACTTCGCCGGGTGATAGAGAGGCTAAAGCGGCTTCATTTCTTAATCTGAGCGACTGACTGATTTCATCATAGATCGCCTGGCCTTTTTTACTCAGGGTCAGGGGGTTGCGACGAGCGTCAGATGGGTCGGTCTTTCTTATTATAAGTCCCTGATTTATAAGTTTTTTTATATTTCTGCTGGCGGTTGCTTTGTCAAAATTCATTGCTTTGACGATATCTACAGCAGAGGCTTCTTTTCTTGCTCCTAAGATAAGCAGATAACGTGCATCGTTCAGGTTTGTTTCTGGGAAAACTTCGGAATAATAATAATTGCTGAAATGATCCAGAGTGCTGCTGATGCGAGTCAGCTTTGCCGCTAACATCTGTTCCAGATCAAGTGGGCTTTGGTATTTATCTTTCATCTACGATGATACTTGAGTCGGTTTTTAATTAACTCAATAGTAATTGAGTACAAGTCGTTAGGATAAAGATTATTCGTTTTAAGTAAAGCGTGAACAGCTTCCTTTTAGCGGGTTTATGCGGGCAGCTGTAGGTGCCGATATTCTTGATGCGTCTTTTGACTATTCAATTGATCGTCTATTTGACTATGTGTAGAGCTTTTATGTTTTATATGAAACATAAAATTTCATAGGTGTTTTGCATAAATTTGCAATCCTTCTTGTTTTTGTGGGTTTTATCGACATGCTGCCTTATTTTTTTGCTTTTTAGGTCGATATTCTACTCTCAGGTATTTCTAAAATAGTTGCATGTGAAACTATATTTAATTATGGTTCGCTTGTCAGTTCTCACTTTCCAATGGGAGCAGGTTAATGCCAGCCCATGTTGTTTGGTCGGTGTGGGCTTTTGTTACATGGACTCAAGCCGGTATGTAGGAGCGTCATGCGCCGCATTTTGAATACTGAAGGAGTATTTTATGATTAATCGTTATGGGCAGAAAATTAATGGGCAAGCTGCCTGGGATGGGGATAGCCTTAAATCGAACCTGTCGTGGGTCTATTTGCTTTCAGAAAAGGAGCAGGAGGTGCTTGATCTGGCGCTGAAGCACCTGAATGATCAGGGCATTAAGGCGCCGATGTTTGAAAAAAGTGACTTCCCCATTGCTGAAATGCAGGAAGGCATTGAGCGCATTCTGGATGAGTTAGAAGAGGGGCGGGGGTTTATCCTGATAAGAGGGCTAAATGCGGATCGCTATGATGAGAGTGAGCTACAGTCTATCTATTACGGTCTGGGCTTACATCTTGGCCAGGCTGTGAAGCAGAATCCTAAAGGCGACCTGCTCGGTATGGTGATCAATGTCGGTGATCTTAACGACAAGAATACCCGGGTTTATGAGACCAACGCCTATCTGCCTTACCACACAGACCTGTCCGATGTGGTAGGGTTGTTGTCGATTAAAAAAGCCAGGGAGGGAGGGATGAGCAGCCTGGTCAGTGCGGCAACTATCTATAATACGATCCTGGATGAGGCGCCTGACCTCCTGGATGTGCTGTATCAACCGTTTTATTTTGCTCACCTGGGTGATGAAAAACCAACGTTGTCGCCTATCTTCAGTTATCACAAAGGCAAGCTCAGTTGTCGTTACTTACGCCAGTATATTGAGCTTGGACACGATATTGAGGGCGTGCCCTTGAGTCAGAAGCAGATTGAAGCGATGGATCTGTTTGACGATATCATGCACCGCAACGAGGTTAAGCTCGACATGATGCTGGAGCCGGGCGATATCCAGTTTGCTAACAATTACATGGTGCTTCACTCTCGAACCGGGTTCGAGGATTATGAAGAGCCTGATCGATACCGCAAGCTTGTCCGTCTCTGGCTGAAAATGCCCAATGCGCGAGAGCTTGCCCCTTCTTTTCCAGGCCGGAACGGCTTTTCTGATTAACTCTGTATCTAGGAAGTAATGCCATGTATAAAACTGATGATGTGGATGTCAGATTCGCTTGCCCGGAAGGTATGTCGGCTGGCGAATGGGAGCTAAGGGTAAAGCTGGCATATTGTTATCATTTGGTAGATTTTTTTGGGTGGACAGAGACCATCTTTAATCATATATCCGCTCGTGTTCCGGGTGAGGAGGGCTGCTATTTAGTTAATCCCTTTGGTCTTAACTACACAGAAGTCTCGCCGCAAAATTTGCTTAAAGTTGACCTGGAAGGAAATAAGGTTGAACCTTCTGAATATGACGCGAATCCGGCAGGTTTTGCCCTGCACAGCGCCATCCACGGAGCGCGTAGCGATATCCACTGTGTAGTGCATACTCATACCAATGAGGTTTCTGCCATAGCACAGAAAGTGAGGGGGTTTGGGCATGATGATTTTTATGGTGCGCAGCTATATAACCGGGTTGGTTACCATGAGTTTGAGGGTATTACTTTATTCAGGGAAGAGCGGGAGCGTATGCTCAAAAGCTTAGGTGATAAGCACATTTTAGTGCTTCGAAACCATGGTGTTGCGGTAGGCGAAGCGGATATTGAGCGAACCTTTTTCTTGCTCTGGACGGTACAGCGTGCGGCAGAAATTCAGTTGGCTGCTGGTGCTCTTGGTGGCGAAGATAATCTGCTTTTGGATGAGGTTAAGTCCCGGTGTGCGAGCTTGACTCAGCAGTTGATCTCGGAAAGTGGCTTTGCAGTCAAATTTTACGATGCAATGGTGCGAAAGATGATTGCTGAAAGGGGGGCATCTTGGTGAAGCCAGACCGGACGGCGCTTTTTGCCTGTTGGTGGCTGGGAAGATCAGGAACTTTAAAAAACGGATACAGTAAACTGCTGATTGTGTTACGCTTTTTCTAGCCACTAGCCACTAGCCACTAGCCAGCGGCGAAGTTTGTCTGTCGACTGAAAGGAGACTCCCTATGCCTGAGACGGTTCGTTTGAAAGTATTCCATCTGGATACAGATGCCCTGGAGACTCTTTCCCAGTTACTGGATCTGCGTCTGGATGAGATCTGGGCGGGTGGCTTGCATACCTGTCTGGGGCAGGATATGAACCGCGCCTGCTGGTTGCGATTCCGGTTGAGCGATGAACAGTGGATTGAGGTGAGCGTTGAGCGGCACCCGTTTGCCGATGGTTTTACTGTCGGCAGTCTGGTGGTTAAGGAGGTTGACGCGGTTGTCCCACGCCCTGAACAGTGCAGCTGGATCAGTCTGCCTGCGGCTGCCAGGGTCTCCTCTATTGATCTCTATGAGCAGCGGGAACTGATCGACATTGTCGCAGCAGAACTGAATATTCCCTCAGAATCCCTGAACTATGATGCGTTGCTGGTGCTGCATCTGGATAACGCTTCGGCGATTATGCTGGGGATGGAGCAGGACTTTGTCGATGGCGAGCTGGTTATTTTGCAAACACCTCACCCGGAAGCTCAGGTTGGGCCCAGTATGCGCCTCAGGCGTAAACTGGGAAGGAGTTAGAAACTTGCTAGTCTTGCTAGAACCAGCCTGTTAAGGCTGTTTTGCTCACCTCTGCAATCGAAAGGCCTATAGGAAAGTGCAACGCTGTATTTGCAGAAAAGGTAAAATCCAGGGGGCTACTCAATAGAAAAAAACCGCCTGATTCGGCGGTTTTTTATTAATGCATTATGTGATCAGGCGCGGCCGGTAAATTTACGCTCTTCGACATTAACCTTGATGCGGTCGCCGGTGGAGATATGTTCCGGTACCTGCACTACCAGTCCGGTAGACAGTTTCGCTGGCTTGGTGCGGGCCGTAGCAGAACCACCTTTAATTGATGGGTCGGTTTCGATGATTTCAAGCTCGACAATGCCAGGTAGGTCCAGGGCCACGGGTACATCGTTCAGTACCATCACATGCATCCCCTGCAGATCTTCGGTAATGAACAGCAACTCATCTTCAATCGCTGATCTGTTCATGCTGTAGGAGGTGTAATCTTCACTGTCCATAAAGACATACTCATCGCCGTCAGCGTAAGAGAAGGTGGCCGCGCGACGGCTCAGATCAGCCAGCGTCAGCATATCTGAATCTTTAAAGGTCTCATCTATCTTGGCATTGGTGGCAACATTGTACATCCGCATACGATAGAGACTGCCTCCGGCACGCCCCTGAGGAACCGAGCGCTCGATATCCCTAACAATATAGGCTTCGCCGTTAATTTCGATGGCGGCATTTCTTTTTATTTCGCTAGCTTTTGGCATGATCTGTTGTTCCAGGATAAAAATGTAAGCGTAGTATAATCAGGTCTTCAGTTGGAAAAAATGGGGCGGCAAACATTTTCTGCATAAAGATGATCTCTGCCCGGCAGGTTGTCGGGGTTTGTCCACTGGTGTTGCCGCTCAAAGTCGCTGGGGCCGCTCAAAAAGCTCAGGGTCGAGCTCATAGGGCAGGTCCAGTCGTTCCAGTGGCTGTTCGTTGTTCTCCAGCGTCAGTATGACACTGTCATCATCAACGCTGCTTTTCAGAATCACCGCCAGCAGTTCGCCTCCATTGTCTGTGCTCATTGCTGCGCTGACCACGGTGCCGACGCCAGCACGGTCTGGTGTATTGATTGCCGTCCCGGCGGCGGGAGCCTGATCCGCGGTAAACGCCAGTCGGTACATCGGCCGGTTGAGCTTGCCCCGGTGTTGCAGGCGGGTGACAACTTCCTGGCCGGTATAGCAGCCCTTGGAGAAGCTGACACCTTCAAAGACCTGCAGATTGGTCATCTGGGGGATAAAGGTTTCCAGGGTTTCTGTCTGCAACGAGGGGATACCGCTGCGAATCTCTGCCAGCTTCCAGCTGTCGGTATCTGTCAGTGATGCCGCTGTTAATAGCGAGGTTAACAGGGGGCCTGCCTCGGTTGCTGGCAGCCACAACTCAAACCGATCTCCCGGCACCCTGATTAGCACGCCACCTTTAGCAGGGGTCGTATCGTCGTTTGCGGCGGGGATGCTCAACCCCTGAGCAGAGAGCAGCGCGCTGGCCTGTGCACCACTGATTCCCAGGCCAACGATCTCATCTGAGCGGTCCTGGCTCTGTGCTTTGGAGAAGATCATATACTTTTTCAGATTGGCCATCGCGGTGTCCAGAATCGACCGCTCGGTGCGTAGCCAGAAGCCACCTGCAACCGGCATCAACCGGCTCAGGCTAACCATACTGCCTTTGATATTGCAGTGCGAACCCAGCAGGCTTTTACCCGCGCTGACTTTTTTTACATCACAGGAGAGTTGACCCTGAAGAAATTTCTCCGCATCCGGCCCGATCACATCAAACAGACCCAGATGGGTCAGCGGGGTGATCGTGACTGTCGCATCGCTGTTCTTTGCGGCTGAAACCTGGTAGTTTCCCCGCTCATCAACCTGAACACCCAGCGCATTAAGCGTTTCTAACCAGCTCATAATATAACCTGAAAAAGTGTAAGTTTGTGTATGTAAGCGCTTGCTAACCTATAGTGGCTTGTTTAATCTTTTTCTAGCCACCAGCAAGCGGCGAAGCCGCGTCTAGCGAGTCACGCAGTGACGTTCTTGAACGGCTTGTTCACGAGCCGCTTATCGCCTGTCCCAGGCGAACCGGATCGTCCGCTTTCAGTGTTTCTGACCACTCTATTGCGTCTTTGCCAAACAGCAGAATAACGGTAGAGCCCAGCTTAAAACGCCCCATCTCCTCACCCTGTTGCAGTATAACGGGCTCAACCGGTTTTTGATGGTCGATACGCCAGCTGTTTTTCTTTACCGGGGCGACCTGACCGCCCCATACCGTTTCAATTCCGGCGACGATCATCGCCCCGACCAGTATCATCGCCATCGGTCCCAGCTCGGTATCAAATATTGCCACCAGTCGTTCATTGCGGGCGAACAGGTTGTCGACCCCTTTAGCGGTGGTTTGGTTGACTGAATACAGGTCTCCGGGCACATAGATACTTTCCCGCAGGGTGCCGGTGACCGGCATATGTACCCGGTGGTAATCGCTGGGTGAGAGGTAGATGGTGGCAAAGTGGCCGTGGATAAACTGCTCCGCCAGGTCAGCGTGCCCGCCTAGCAGGGTGCTGAGTCCGTAACCGCGGCCTTTTGCCTGCAGAATACGGCCATATTCGATTGCACCGATCTGACTGATCGCGCCGTCGGCGGGGGATACCACTGCGGCGTCATCCAGCGGGCGCATGCCGGGTTTCAGTGCGCGGGTGAAGAAGGCGTTAAAGTTGTCAAACTGATCCAGGTCTTCGATCAGTGCTTCGGACATATTTACCCGGTATTGTTTGGCAAATAGCTTAATAAAAGGGCGCTTGATCCAGTTGCAGCGGCTTTCAGCCAGATAACCTACCGCCCGTGACAGCAGATGTTGAGGCAAAAGGTGTTGCAGCAGAATAAACAGGGAATCTTTCACAGTCTGGTTTCCGAAATATCGTCCGATAAAAATAGAGTTTTATTAATAAGTGTTCTGAAACGGGTTTGTCACGGTTGTGCTGGCCTAAGGCTCAGGATTCTATTGGGGTGTCTTCCTGATTGCCCCACTCAAACCAGGAGCCATCGTAGCAGCGTACCTTGTCGAACCCAAGGTGTTTTGTGAACAGATAGCTTAGTCCTGAACGGCGGTGGGTCTGGCAGTGGGTTATCACGGTTTTATCCGGGGTAACGCCAAGGGCTGCCAGCTCGGCCATTATCTCCCCGGCGGGGCGCAGTTGCGGGGTTTCAGCAGACACCAGCGCGCGGGTCCACTCATAGTTGACCGCGCCGGGGATATGCCCACCCCGTTTCGCGTTAATGACTTTTTCACCGGTGTATTCTTGCAACGAGCGGACATCCAGCACGATATGGCCGGGATCTTCAAGGTGGTCGGTGATGTAGGGTATATCTGCGAGATAATCGGGCTTCAGTACTACCGGATAGTGGCTGGGTTGGGCCGTATTTATCGCTGTTTCGGTGGCGAAGCCTGCGTTAACCCAGGCTGGCAGATGGCCGTTAAGAAACGAGCAGCGTTGGTGGCCGATACTGTGCAGGGTCCAGATCATCCGTCCGGCCCAGGGCCCCATCTGATCATCGTAGACGACAACATGTTTATCTGCGGTCAGGCCGATCTCACTTAGCAGGGCGCTGAGCTGATCTGCTTCAGGCATCTTGTTGGGCACATTGCCATGGCCGCGCAATAATCTGGCCGGATCCAGATGGATGGCCCCAGGGATATGCGCTGCGTGATAGTGCTCTGCAGAGGAGAGGTCAACGATCAGCAGCTCTGTGTTGGGCGCATCATCGTGCGTTAGCTGGTTAAATAGCTGCTGAGCAGAGATAACTAGGGGCAGGCTCATTTATTGGCTCCGGCGCGTAATTTATAAACATGATCCAGACAGCGCCCGGCGCTACGACACAGATCTTTAAATTTTTGATGGTGGAAATCCTGCACCCCTTCCGCAGTGCCATCCCGGTCAGCGTAGATAATTACCACCGATCTGTTCGAAGCAAACAGAGATATCATCAGATAGTTCTGGTCACTGACATAGGGGATAAAGGTGCTGGGTAGCATCGCTTTGATCTGCTCACGGTTACTCTGGTTGACCAGTAAACAGGCGGGCTTTTCATTGAGTCGGCTGAACAGGCTTTTAGGTCCCAGGGCGTGAGTGGAATTCAGCAGGCTGTGACTACCCCCGAAACCTGCGGTTTTTACCACTTTAATGGTTTTACTTTTGGGCGGCAAAATAATCAGTGCAGCCCGTTTGATGCCCAGGCCACTGACTAAACCTTTTAACAGATCACTCAGCACCTGGGTGCCTTGAGAATAGTAATCCCCCAGTTCGTTAAAGCGCTGCAGATACTGGCGGTAAGTATCCTTATCGATAAAATCATCAGCCGGGTTGGGGGTGTCTGCTGCCGGGGGGCTTGTCTCTGAAGCCGAGTCGCTTATCTCAATCACGAAATCGTCGGCGTTGTCTTTGTTTATATCATCTGCCGAAAGGTTAGCCGCCAGACTGTTAGGTGCATCAGTCGGGCGAGTGGGCGCGGCCGGGATATTTACTGCTTTTGCCGGGGCGGTTTGTTGCTGCGCGGTTGCTGGCAGGTTGAATAGTTTTCGATCAACGGCTGTCAGCCGGTAGTTTGGCGCCAACTCGGAATCCAGCATCAGCATCTCTGTAGCGGGAGACAGTATCCCCGCTACATGGTAGTTGCGCGCCGCTAACACGCAGTTCTGATGCAGGAACGCCGTGGTGTGGTCCAGCTCTGCCCGCAGGTAATCATTAATGATATCGATCAGGTGGAGCGTTGCTTCGTTACCCCAGCCATAGTTCGCTGCCAGTGCCAGCCAGTTGCCCAACTTAACGGGGAAAAACTTTTGTTGGGTCAGATGGTTCAGTTGACGAAGCTGGTCGCCATCCAGGCGGGGGTCGCTTAAGGCGCGCTGGTGAAGCTGGAGAATCATCTGCCGGTTCAGGGGCGTGCTGTTTTCCAGTGTGACTCTGGCCAGGTTGCTAGCGGGCCAGTGGGTTAGTAAGCGTTTGGAAATGCCGTCAATGGTACAGCCGAGAATGCGGGTTTCAGCCAGTTCCGGGCTGGCCTTCTTTTCGCGGATCATGATCTGAATTTTGCTCATGTGCAGCGGTGCGAAATACCACAGCATCCAGTGACCGATAGAGTAAAACAGGGCTGCCAGGTAGCTCTCTTCTGCAAACATGCCACCGCGGCACTGCTTTAACCACTGCTGTACCTGTGTTGCTGCATGGTGACTGTTTGCCACTGAGCGGAAGTACATTTTCTGCGCCGTGCTGGTCGGGTTCAGACGGGTCGTGGGCAGGCTATTGATCAGCTCATCCAGTTTGTGTAACCCGAGAGAGCCGATGGCGTGATCAATACCGGTGATTTCCGATTGCTTTTCGTGGTGCAGCGTACCGGCGGCGAGTGCGACATGAAAGCAGAGCAAAGGGTCACTTTTGATCAGTTTGCTCAGCTGGATGACCGAGCAGCCGGGTTCGCTCAGCTTGCCCTGCAACCGTTTGATCATGCTGAGCCTGACCGGCGGCAGCTTGTCGCTCAGAAAGCTATACCACTGTTCAGCATTCTGTGGATTATTTGGTTCGGTCATCCGTCCTTACTGTCCCTTACTATCGGCATCAATCCTGGTTAAGGGTATTCAGAATATGTTTGTAGCTGTTTACCCGCTGTGCGCTGATCTTACCCTCTTCTATCGCTGTTTTAATAGCGCAGCCGGGCTCCTGTTCATGATTACAGTCTCTGAATTTACAGTAGCCGATAAAAGGGGAAAACTCCCGAAAACCATCCAGAAGGTTGTCTTCGTTGATATGCCACAGTGCAAACTCACGGATTCCGGGGGAGTCGATCAAATCGCCACCCTCTGGAAAATGAAACAGCCGGGCGGTGGTGGTGGTGTGGGTACCCTTGCGGGTCGATTCAGACAAAGCCCCCACTTTGAGATCTATTCCTGGTAGTAGAGCGTTGATCAGTGAGGATTTACCCACCCCGGACTGGCCAACAAATACACTGATACGATCATTCAGCTGTTGTCGCAGGGGTGCAAGCCCCTCTTTATCTGTCGATGAGACCAGCATTACCTGATAGCCGATGCTGCGATAGAGATTGATCATCGCCTCAACCCGTGGCCGGTTTTCAGCATCAATCAGGTCGGTTTTGTTTAGCAGAATAATCGGTTCGATATCGCTGAGTTCGGCGGCGACCAGATAGCGGTCGATCAGATTGTAGTGGGCCAGAGGCTCAACGGCGATGGTGATAACGATCTGATCAATATTGGCCGCTACGGGCTTCAGCTCGCCATGGTTGTTGGGGCGTTGCAGAATTGATGTACGTGGTTGGGTTGCTACCACGACACCGTATTCGGCTCCGGCGCGCCAGATAACCCGGTCGCCGGTGACCAGCGTGTCCAGATTGGTACGCATATGACAGCGAAAGATCTGTCCGGCAGCTTCGCCATCCTGGGCTTCGACGTCAACCTGACGGCCAAAGTGGGAGATGATCTGGCCGTGCTGTTCCGGCCCCAGTTCGCCGCCCTCCAGTTGCTGGTCGATATCTGAGTCTTTGCGTGCCGCACGCTGGGTGCGCTCGTCCTGAATCTTTTGTACGCGCCAGGTTTGGCGCCGGGTAAGCTTTCGTTTCGACATTTATCAGCTAAATCAGGTGTAGGGGTGAATTTTTACAGCCTGCTAAGGTATTCTATTAAGCAATAAATTTACAGTACTGGTACTAAGGAATACACATATGTCACGGCAGAACAACCTTATCTGGATCGATCTTGAGATGACCGGTCTGGATCCGGAGCATGACAGAATCATCGAGATCGCAACCATCGTAACAGATTCTCAGCTGAATATACTGGCTGAAGGGCCAAATCTGGTGGTTCATCAATCTGACGAGCTGTTGGCGGGGATGGATGAGTGGTGTACCAAACAGCATGGTCAGTCTGGTCTGACACAGAAGGTACGGGATTCCCTGATCAGTGAACGGCAGGCAGAGCTTGATACGATAGAGTTTGTCAGCGAATATGTGGATAAAGGGGCGTCACCTATCTGTGGCAATTCCATTGGTCAGGATCGGCGTTTTCTGGTGAAGTATATGCCCGAGCTGGAAGCGTTTTTTCACTACCGCAATCTGGATGTCAGTACGATCAAAGAGCTGGCCCGGCGCTGGTCCCCCGGGGTGTTGGATGGCGTGGTGAAAAAGGGCAGCCATCTGGCGCTGGATGATATTAAAGATTCGATTAATGAGTTACAGCATTACCGTGAAACATTTTTTAACGTATAAATTAGAATAATACTGTGAGTGTAAAGTCTTGAGGTGGTTGAAGGCCTATACATTTTCTGCCATTTCTATGTTGGCGGAGCGGAATCGGATAAAGACTCATGATTGATGAAATTGATAGCGTAAACTCATTTGGTCTGCCGCTTGCTGCTGAAGAGCGGGAGATGTCGGTTGATGAGCTGGACAGGATTCTCAGTTTACAGCAATCTATTTTTTCTCAGGTCGCCAGTAATGTGTCCTGTGCCGATGTGTTGAATGCCTTGTGCCGGATGGCAGAGCAGTTGCTGCCCGCTTCTGTTGCCTCGATCATGCTGCGGGATGAACAGAGTGGCTTGCTTAATGTGTTGGTAGCACCGAGTGTGCCTCAAAGCGGCATTGAGGCATTGCAGGGGTTGTCTCCCGGTCCGGGCAGCGGCTCCTGCGGTAATGCGGTGATGCGTAATGAGCCGGTCTTCGTCAGAGACACTTTCAATGATCCCCGTTGGCAGGACCTTCGGCAGTTAGCTATCGATTTCAATCTGTGTGCCTGCTGGTCGATGCCCGTGCGCAATAATAACGGAAAGGTGATTGGCTCTTTTGCGCTCTCCTCATTTGAACACCGTTCGCCCTCGGCTTTTCATATTCGTTTATTGGATGTCGCCGCTTCGATGGCGAATATTGTTCTGGCAAAGCAGTATCAGGAGCAGGTGCTGGAAGAGCAGCGCAAGCAGCTGATTACTGCCCTCGAATACGATAGTCTGACCTCTCTGCCGAACCAGTCGAAGTTGAAACTGCAGCTGAAAAGCTGTATCTCGATGCAGTCGTTGCTGCTGATTAACCTGGATAACTTCCGTTTTATCAACACCGCTTACGGTCCATCATTTGGTGATCGCTTTCTCTGCAAGGTTGCCGAGCTGCTGGGGCAGCAGTTTCCAGACGCAGAGCTGTACCGTATCAATGCGGATGAGTTTGCCCTGTCTTACCGGCTGCCGGTAGACCTGCAACAGCAGATTGAACAGTTCAGAGCCTATCTGCTGAGTCACTCGCTGAAGATTGATGATCAGCTGTTTAGCATCACCTTTACTGCGGGTGGTGCCAGGGCACGTAAAAATCTGCTCGAACAGGCGGTGCAGGCCATGAGTCAGGCGAAAGCGCTGGGTAAAAATCGTTATCATATCTACAACGCTGAACGGGACGAACCTGATCAGGCGTTGCGCAGGGAGTATCTCCGTTGGAATGCGATGCTACATCAGGCTTTGAATGAGGGACGTGTAAAACCTTTTTTTCAGGGTGTGCGTGATAACACCAGTGGTGAAATTGTCAGCTATGAAGCGCTGGTCCGTCTGGAAGACAGCGGCACTATCTATACCCCCTATCATTTTCTCAATGCGGTTAAGCTGTCTGGTTTGTTTCCCACCATTAGCCGTCTGATGATAGATAGAGGTTTGGCGAAGATTGCCGGTACCGGGCTGACCCTGTCGGTCAATATCACAGAAGATGACCTGTTGATGGAGTATCTGGAAGGCTATCTGACAGAGAAAACCGCTGAATATGCCGTTGCGCCGCAGCAGGTCGTACTGGAAATACTTGAGGGTATCAGCGCGGCGGGCAAGAAAAATCATATTGCCCAGTTAAGCCGGCTTAAAGCACTGGGCTACAAACTGGCCATTGATGATTTTGGTACTGAGTATTCCAATTTTGAACGCATTCTTGAGCTGCATGTTGATTTTGTCAAAATCGATGCGAAGTATATAAAAAATATTGATAGCGATAGCAAGAGCTATGAGATTACCCGGGCAATTGTCTTCTTTGCCCGTAATTCCGGCATTAAAACAGTGGCTGAATTTGTCCATAATGATGCGGTGCAGCAGGTGGTTGAGTCGTTGGGGATAGATTATTCTCAGGGCTATCTGTTCAGCGAGCCCTCTCCTGATATTCTTTAGAATCAGGCGCTTCAGCAGCTGAATCCTGGCATTGCCAGCGTGTGTATTGTCCCTTCCTAAGAAAAGTATTCATCTTTAATTCATCTCTTTTGTGCTAGTTTTTGATGCGATGCACAATAATCTGAGAGGTGTTTATGAGGCCGGTTTCAATCAATCTTGCGTTGCAGGGCGGCGGTGCTCATGGGGCATTTACCTGGGGCGTGCTGGATCGTTTGCTGGAAGAGTCCTGGATCAGTTTTGATGGTATCAGTGGCACCAGTGCCGGGGCGATGAATGCGGTGATGCTGGCTGAGGGCTGGCGTCTGGGAGGTCGTGCTGGCGCCCGCCAACAGCTGGAAGCGTTCTGGCTGGCGGTGGCATCCAGCGATTACTCTATTCGCCTACCGGAGCAGCTTGAAGGGGCAGTCACCCGTTTCTGGTTGCATGCGATGCGCTATCTGTCGCCCTATGATGTCAATCTGCTGGATATCAATCCTCTTGAAGATCTGCTGAAAAAACAGGTGTGCTTTGAACAGTTAAGACTGGACTCGCCTTTTAAGTTGTTTATCGCGGCGACCGAAGTGGCCAGTGGCAAACTGAAACTGTTTAGTGAGCAGGAACTGGATCTGCCTCGTCTGCTGGCATCAGCCTGTCTGCCGAATATTCATAAAGCGATTGAGATTGATGGCGCGCATTACTGGGATGGAGGTTTTGCCGGGAATCCGGCGGTTTTTCCGCTGATCTATGAGTGTGCAGCGGATGATGTGCTGATCGTTCTGTTGCAGCCATTACTGCAGGAAAGCCTGCCTGTTTCCGCTGAGGATATTGCCGGGCGGGTTACGGAGTTAGGCTTTCAGAGCACTTTTATGCGCGAGATGCGGGCGGTGAGCAATATTCGTAAATACAGTTCAGGCTGGCGCTGGCGTCAGGGCTGGGCCGAGCGCAAAGTTAATGGGATGCGGTGTCATATAATGGCGAGTGACCCGCTGCTTGATGGGCTTAGTCGATCCAGTAAATATGATAACAGTAAGCAGTTTCTGACCGGGCTGATGATGGCCGGACGAGAAGCCTGTGATCACTGGTTACACGCGAATCAGAACGATCTGGGTAAGCGGGAGAGCTGTGATCTTCAAGGAATTTTTAGTTAAGCCTGCCGGGTTGCACTATGCCTGTTCATTATTTAAACAGGTTGAGTGGATATATATCAGTCCGGTAGCTTGCCTGCCCGGGGGTGGTTAAGAATGGGAGTACTGTTGACGGTGGTGTCGCTTTGCAGCTGAGCCAGTGCCCAGAGCGCGTGTTCTCTCACCAGCGCATCCTCGCCATCGGCCATTGTCTGCAGGGCGCTGAGAACGGCTTGCCCGCCACGGCTGTTACCCAGCGCAACGGCGATATTTCGCTGCCAGCCACGGTAGCCAGTACGCCGGATCGCTGAGCCTTCGGTACGTTTGAGAAAGGTTGCCTCATCCCACTGCTGCAGTTCCAGCAGTGAGACAGTGTCCAGGTGGTGACGGGGGCTGAAATCAGCTTCATCGCTGTATTTGGCAAAGCGGTTCCAGGGGCAGATCAGCTGGCAATCGTCACAGCCAAAGATACGGTTGCCGATCAGTGGCCGAAACACTTCGGGAATCGAGCCTTTCAGCTCTATCGTCAGATAGGAGATGCAGCGGCGGGCGTCCAGCTGATAGGGGGCTACGATTGCCTGAGTGGGGCAGATATCGATACAGGCCTGGCACTGACCGCAATGCTCCTCGCTGTAGGGGGCGTCGACGGGTAGTGGCAGATCAACGAACAGCTCGCCCAGCAAAAACCATGAGCCCGCTTCCCGGTTTAAAATCAACGTATGTTTGCCCTGCCACCCCAGTCCGCTGTTGCGTGCCAGTGGTCGTTCCAGAATCGGTGCGCTGTCAACAAAGGCGCGATAACCAAACGTTCCGGTCAGGCTTTCTATCTCTTTGCCCAGCTGGGTGAGTTTTTTTCGCATCACTTTATGATAATCACGGCCCAGCGTATAGCGGGATATATAGGCCTGATCCGGGTTCTTCAGTACCCGAACCGCTTGTGTGTCCGGTGGCAGGCAGTTCATCCGAACGCAGATAATACGCTGGGTGCCCGGCGTTAGCAGGGCGGGGTTGATGCGCTTCTCAAAATGATTTTCCAGGTAGGTCATCTCGCCCTGATAGCCTTTATCCAGCCAGGTTTGCAGTGGCTGTGCTTCCGCGCTCAGGTCCGTACTGGTGATACCGCACTGCTGAAACCCCAGCGATGAGGCGAGTAGTTTGATCTGATCAGCCAGATTTTGCAGTATTTCAGGGTCGTATTGAGTCATCGGCACTATATAATAAAGTTAGGAAAAGCCTTTCAGAGAACATGTTATGTCACATTCTGACCTGCCGGCGTCATTATACACAGCGGAACAGACCCGCGCTCTTGATCGCACTGCGATAAATTCCGGGGTGCCCGGTTTTAAGCTGATGCAGCGCGCTGGTCATGCAGCATTTGACCGGCTACGACAACGCTGGCCTGAGGTGCGCAAACTGACACTGCTTTGCGGTGGCGGCAACAATGGTGGTGACGGTTTTATCGTGGCAGTATTGGCGCAGCGCCAGGGGATGCAGGTGCAATTGCTCTGCGTTGGCGGGGATGATTTTGTCGCACGCTTATCTGGAGAGGCGTTGCAGGCCTGGGAGTGGTTGCAGGCTGAGTCTGTTGCCTGGCAGCTCTATCAGGAGCAGCCCTTTATTGGTGAGCTGATTGTTGATGGGCTGCTGGGTACCGGCATCGCCGGAGAGGTGCGCGAGCCTTACCGTCATGCGATCAGACAGATCAACCGGTCGGGTTTGCCGGTGATTGCTCTGGATATCCCCTCGGGGCTGTGCAGTGACACCGGTGCAGTATTGGGGAGTGCGGTCCGGGCGGATATGACGGTTACTTTTATCGGTGTAAAACGTGGATTACTCACCCATCAGGGGCCGGAGTTTACCGGGGAGCTGCTATTTGATGGCCTGCGGGTGAGTGATGATGTTTATGAATCGGTCGATGTTGCCGGGTTTATCACCGGTGCCGATGATGTTAGTCATCTGCTGCCTCCCCGGGATAAAACGGCCCATAAAGGCAGTTGCGGGCATGTCCTGGTGATTGGTGGTGACAGCGGAATGGGCGGCGCGGCGATTATGGCAGCACAGGCAGCTGGTCGTTGTGGCGCAGGGCTGGTGACGGTGGTCACCCGGACTGAACATCTGTCCGCACTGTTAACCCGCTATCCGGAAGCGATGGCGGTGGGCGTCCGCTCCGGTCATGAACTGGACCCTTTTATCGAGCGTGCCGATGTCCTGGTAGTGGGGCCGGGGCTGGGGAAAAACGCCTGGGGTGAACAGCTGCTGGTGCGGGCGCTGAGTTCAGATAAACCGTTGGTGCTGGATGCGGATGCGTTGAATCTGCTGGTGATGCGGCGGGAGTTTGGCCAGCGTAATGGCGACAACTGGGTGATCACCCCGCATCCGGGTGAAGCTGCCCGGCTACTGGGTTGCAGTGTCGCGGAGTTGCAGGCTGACCGGTTTGCCGCAGTGGTTGAACTGCAGTCTGCCTTTGGCGGGGTCGCGCTGCTGAAAGGGCCGGGTAGTCTGAGTTTTGATGGTGACGCACTGCACCTTAATCCTACCGGCAATCCGGGGATGGCCAGTGGCGGTATGGGCGATGTACTGAGCGGTGTGATCGGTGCACTGATTGCTCAGGGGCTGTCAGCTGCTGATGCCACCCGGCTGGGTGCCTGGCTACATGGTGCGGCGGCCGACCGCAGCGCACAACGCTATGGCGCCCGAGGTATGCAAGCGACTGATCTGTTGGCACAATTACGCTTATTGGTTAATGGTTTATGAGGACGGGCAGAGTGCCAGAGGAATCTGATTACAGTGTTTTCGTTGCCGATGAAGCTGCGATGGTGATGTTTGGGCAACAGATCGCCCGTGCCACCACTGGTGGCGAGGTGATTTTTCTCAACGGTGACCTGGGGATGGGGAAAACGACCCTGAGTCGGGGGGTATTACAGGGCTTTGGTCATCAAGGTTCGGTTAAGAGTCCCACTTATACACTGGTTGAACCCTATGAGTTGGGCGATTTAACGGTTTACCATTTTGATCTGTACCGGCTGGGAGATCCTGAAGAACTCGAATATCTGGGGATTCGGGATTACTTTACCGACCAGAGTCTCTGTCTGATTGAGTGGCCTGAACGGGGTGATGGGGTGCTGCCGCAGGCTGATCTGCTGCTAACGATAAGTGTGGAGCAGCGTGGTCGGCGGATAAATTTGCAGGCACAGACTGCAAAAGGCCGGCAACTGGCCGATAAACTTAAGGGTTGAGGCTGTTGGTATGAAGTCTTCAGGCAGTGTATGTTGTATGGGTTGAGGTTTTAAGGGCGTAGGTTGTAACGGCACGATGAGAAACAGAATGATACGACGATCAGGGCTGATAATACTGTTGATGAGCTGCTGGCTTGGTGCGGTAAACAGTTATGCTGCTGAGGTTCACAACGTGCGGGTATGGATCGCCCCGGATCATGCCCGGCTGGTGTTTGATCTGTCTGCGGCCGTGCAGCATAAGCTGTTTACGCTGAAAAAGCCTGATCGCATCGTCTTGGATGTCGCCGACGCTACCCTCTTATCCGACCTGCAGGCCGTTGATCTGACGAACAGTCCGGTATCGCTGATGCGCTCGGGCAGTCGCAACGGAGGTAAAGATCTGCGCATCGTGCTGGACCTTAAAGAGCAGGTGAAGCCTAAAAGTTTTGTCCTTAAACCCAATGATCAGTATGGCAATCGGCTGGTGGTCGATCTGTATCGGGATGTAGCGCCTGAAGCACCTCAGAAAAGCGCAGTTGCGACAGCGGATGACCCGGCAACCCTGCGGGATATCGTGATTGCGATTGATGCCGGGCATGGTGGCGAAGACCCGGGAGCGATAGGTCCCGGCCGGGTGAAGGAGAAAACCGTAGTGCTGGCAATCGCCCAGGAACTGAATGAACTGCTGAAAAAAGAGCGTGGTTTTCAGCCCCGCCTGACCCGGGACGGTGATTACTATATCAGCCTGCGTAGTCGTACTGAGCGGGCCCGCAAGATGAATGCGGATATGTTTGTCTCGATTCATGCGGATGGCTTTCAGGATCACCGGGCCCGGGGTGCCTCGGTATGGGTATTATCCCCCCGTGGTGCCAGTAGTGAGATGGGCCGCTGGCTGGCGCAAAAAGAGAACAGCGCCGACCTGATTGGCGGTGTTGGTGGGGTCAGTCTGGAAGACAAAGATGATGTGCTGGCAAAGGTGTTGCTGGATATGTCGATGACCGCCAGTCGCAGTGATAGCCGTGATATTGCTCGAAGTATTCATCGCAACATGAGTAAGTTTGCCAAAATGCATAAGACGCAGGTGGAGCAGGCGGGCTTTGTGGTGCTTAAATCGCCGGATATACCCTCGATTTTGGTTGAGACCGGTTTTATCACCAACCATGATGAGGCGGCCAAACTTAAATCGAAAGCCTACCAGCAGAAAATGGCGCAGGCTATTTTTGCCGGTATTAAAGCGCATTTTTCAGCCAAGCCCCCGGCGCTCACCTGGCTGGCCTGGCAGAAAGAGGGGCGCGGTGCAGTTAAAGCGGCGCCCTCCAGCTATAAGGTGGTCAGTGGGGATAGTCTCTCTGTTATTGCCAACCGGAACGGTGTATCGTTGTCGGCTTTACTTAAGGCGAACGGTTTGGGTAACGCTGACACCATTATGGTGGGCCAGGTGCTGAAGATCCCCGCCAGTTAATCCATTATTTGTAATCTGTGATATGTCCCGAATACACCTGCTGACTCCCCGGCTTGCGAACCAGATCGCTGCTGGTGAAGTTGTTGAACGTCCCGCTTCGGTTGTGAAAGAGATTCTGGAAAATAGTCTGGATGCCGGGGCGGGGCGGATTGAGCTGGATATCGAACAGGGCGGCGTCAAGCTGATTCGTTTGCGGGATGATGGTCAGGGGATCGAAAAAGATGATCTGCCGTTGGCGCTGAGTCGGCATGCTACCAGTAAAATCTATAATCTGGACGATCTGGAAGCGGTACAAAGTCTTGGCTTTCGTGGCGAAGCCCTGGCGTCCATCAGTTCGGTTTCCCGTTTGACATTGACCTCCCGTACCGCTGATCAGGAGGCGGGCTGGCAGGTGCAGACCGAGGGGCGGGATATGACGGCTGAGGTCTCTCCTGCGGCTCATCCTCAGGGCTCGACCGTTGAAGTGCGTGACCTGTTTTTTAACACCCCCGCGCGCCGTAAATTCCTGAAAACTGAAAAAACTGAGTTTAAACATCTTGAAGAGGTGGTTAAACGGCTGGCACTGAGCCGGTTTGATGTCGGCTTTACCCTGCGCCATAACCAGAAAGTGATCCATCAACTGCGTCCGGCTGGCAACCAGGCAGAACAGGAGCGGCGTATATCGACGTTGCTGTCTCCGGCATTTATTGAAAATTCGATGAAAGTAGATGTCTGCGCAGAAGCGTCAGGGTTGCGGCTGTGGGGTTGGGTTGCATTGCCAACGTTCTCTCGCAGCCAGGCAGACCTGCAGTATTTCTTTGTTAATGGCCGGATTATCCGCGATAAGGTCGTCGCCCATGCGTTGCGTCAGGCCTATCAGGATGTGCTCTATCATGGGCGTCATCCCGCCTATGTACTCTATATGGAGCTGGACCCTAAGCTGGTGGATGTGAATGTGCATCCGACCAAACATGAGGTGCGTTTTCGCGAGACCCGTCTGGTGCATGATTTTATTTTCCGCACCACCCATCGGGTGATTGCTGATATCCGCCCGGAGCAGGGCAGTGAACCGGCTATCTCCGGAGCCGCAGCCAGCAGTTTGTTGAGTGCTACACCGGGGCAGCCGCTGACACCGCAGAGCTTTGAGCAGAGTCGCATGCCGCTGCATCAGATGCAGGGTGAGGCTGGCGGTGGAGGGGGTGCAGGGTTTATAGCTTCGCGCAGCTATCAGTCTGAGCGCCCGGTTGCCGGTCAGATTCGTGATCAGATATCCGCTTACGGGGCACTGCATCCGCAACGGGATTCCGCTAGTGTGCTGCCCGCAGCGCCGATGCCTGAGGCCGATGATACGGAATGCCCGCCGCTGGGATATGCGATCGCTCAGCTGCACGGGGTGTTTGTGCTGGCGCAGAATGATGCCGGTCTGGTGGTGGTGGATATGCATGCGGCCCATGAACGGGTGGTATATGAGCGCATGAAGCTGGCCTATGAGGCCGAAGGGGTGCGCAGTCAGCCGCTGCTGGTGCCGGTGAGTATGGCGGTCAGCTCGATGGAAGCTGACTGCGCTGAAGAGCAGGCAGAGGTGTTCTCTAAGCTGGGCTTTGAGATCGCCCGGATGGGGGAGGAGACCCTGGTCGTGCGGCAGGTTCCGGTGGCGCTCGCCAGTGCTGATATCAGTAAACTGATACTCGATGTGCTGGGGGATATGACTCAGTTTGGCAGCAGTCAGAAAATTCAGCAGCATACGAATGAGCTGCTGGCGACCATGGCGTGTCATGGGTCGGTGAGAGCCAATCGACAGCTGACGATTCCGGAGATGAATGCGCTATTGCGGGATATGGAACGCACCGAGCGCAGCGGACAGTGCAACCATGGTCGCCCGACCTGGACGCAGATGTCGATGCATGACCTCGATAGCCTGTTTATGCGGGGGCAGTAAGTTGAGTAATCAGCTGTTACCACCGGCCATCTTTCTGATGGGGCCAACCGCCTCGGGTAAAACAGATCTGGCGATGGCGCTGTGTGACCGGTTGCCCTGCGACATCATCAGTGTCGACTCGGCAATGATCTACCGGGAGATGAATATCGGTACGGCTACGCCGGATGCTGAGTTTTTGGCCCGTTATCCGCATCGGCTGGTGGATATTCTGGATCCGGCTGAGAGTTACTCAGCGGCGGATTTCAGAGCCGACGCCCTGCGGGAGATGGCGGAGATCTGTGCGGCAGGCAGAATTCCGCTGCTGGTAGGCGGTACGATGCTCTATTATCAGGCGCTGTTGCAAGGCCTTGCTACCCTGCCGCCGGCGGATCAGGCTATTCGTGACCGCCTGGTGAGAGACGCGGAACAGCACGGCTGGGAGTCTCTGCATCAGCGTTTGCAGCAAGTTGATCCTCAGGCCGCGCAACGAATTCATCCGAATGATCCGCAGCGGATGCAGCGGGCGCTGGAAGTTTACGAACTGACCGGGCGTTCGATGACCGAGTTATGGCAGGAGCAGGAAGCGCAGCGACTGTCCTACAATGTCACTCAGATCTGCGTGATGCCTGCTGAGCGAAAAGTCCTGCATGAGCGGATTGAGAAACGTTTTCACAGCATGTTGGAACAAGGCTTTGAAGCTGAGGTCAGAGCACTGTGGCAACGCGGCGATCTGAACCTGCAGATGCCTTCGGTCCGCTGTGTCGGCTATCGGCAGATGTGGGAGTATTTTGATGGCCTGTGGGATTACCCGACAATGATCGAAAAAGGTGTCATTGCCACGCGCCAACTGGCGAAACGGCAGGTCACCTGGCTGCGTAGTTGGGATAATCTGCACCATTTTGAATCTGCAGACCCTAATTTAACCAATAATGCCTTGAAATTGTTGGATGGGATCATTATATAATGCAGTACTGAAAAATAATTTTTGGGCTGTCCGGCTTTTTTGTGACAGCGTTATGTATCGTCGGATAAAATTATACTTCTGAAACGGTGCACCACTTACTCATGGGAAGGAGCTTCCAATGTCAAAAGGGCAATCATTACAAGACCCTTATCTGAACGTACTGCGTAAAGAACGCGTACCTGTTTCGATTTTTCTTGTAAACGGTATCAAACTTCAAGGGCAGATCGAGTCATTTGATCAGTTTGTTATTCTGCTGAAAAATACTGTCAGCCAGATGGTTTACAAACACGCTATTTCTACTGTGGTTCCAGCCCGTCCGGTAAAACTACCGCAGGGTGATGAATCGACTGACTGAGGTATTCATTGTTCTTTGAGCGCCCTGAGTCTGGCGAATGCGCCATTCTTGTTCATATCGATATGGCAGATGAGGTGGACCGTGAAAGTCCGAAAGAGCTCGAAGAGCTCGCCCTGTCTGCTGGTGCAGATCCGGTAGCCTTTCTTACCGGGTCTCGCAGTCTCCCTAACCCCCAAACGTTTATCGGCTCTGGTAAGGTTGAAGAGCTGAAAGATCTCGTGCGCCTGCATGGTGCTGAACTGGTGATTTTTAATCACAGTTTAAGCCCCGGTCAGGAGCGCAACATCGAACGTGAAATTGAGTGTCGGGTGCTGGATCGTACCGGTCTGATTCTGGATATTTTTGCCCAGCGTGCCCGCACCCATGAAGGTAAGCTTCAGGTCGAACTGGCACAGCTGGAGCATATGTCGACCCGTCTGATTCGCGGCTGGACCCACCTGGAACGACAGAAGGGTGGTATCGGTCTGCGGGGGCCGGGTGAAACCCAGCTTGAAACCGACCGTCGTCTGTTGCGGGCAAGAATTAAAAGTATTCTTAAGCGGCTGGAGAAGGTGCGCAAGCAGCGGGAACAGGGGCGTCGGGCCCGCAGTCGCTCTGCGGTACCCACAATCTCGCTGGTAGGTTATACCAACGCGGGTAAATCCACCCTGTTTAATCGTATCACTGACGCTGAGGTGTATGCCGCAGATCAGCTGTTTGCGACCCTTGATCCAACGCTGCGGCGTATCGATCTGACCGATGTCGGGCCTGCGATTCTGGCTGATACCGTGGGCTTTATCCGTCACCTTCCTCACAAGCTTGTCGAGGCATTCCGTGCTACTCTGCAAGAGACTACGGAAGCCGAGCTGCTGCTTCATGTTATCGACGCATATGATGAAGACCGGCAGTCGCATATGGATGAAGTACACTCGGTGCTAAAAGAGATCGGCGCGGATGAGGTGCTGACGCTCGAGGTGTATAACAAAATCGATATGCTTGAACGGGCGGAGGCCCGCATCGACCGTAACGATGAGGGCAAACCTGTACGAGTATGGGTGTCTGCTGTATCGGGTGCGGGTGTTGATCTGCTGTTTCAGGCGATCACTGAGTTATTGGTTGATGATATTTTTCATGAGCAGTTAAGCCTGAGGCCCGATGAGGGTGGTTTGCGTGCTCAGCTGTATGCTCAGGGCGCTGTTTTGAATGAAGCGGTGGATGAGCAGGGTGTCATTGATCTGGAAGTACGCATGCAGAAAAAAGATCTGCTGCAGCTGTTAAGCCGTATGAACATTGCACCGGAAAGATACCTCGGCGTTAATGTTAACAAACCCGAGTGGTTGCATAGTTAATCTATGCTACTTACAATTTTTCAACGATCTAAACAGTTCTATAACGGAGTACAGTATGGCTTGGAATGAGCCTGGTGGTAACGGGAATAATCAGGATCCCTGGAATAGCGGCGGTGATCGCCGTGGTGGTAAAAAGGATCAGGGGCCACCTGATCTGGATGAAGCGCTGCAAAAGCTGCAGGAAAAGCTGAACGGTATATTTGGTAAAAGCGGCGGTAATAAAGGTAACGGCGGCTCTGGCTCCGGACCTTCTGGCGGCTCTTCTGCCGGGTTGCTGGCTGTTGTTGTGGTTGTGTTGCTGATCGGCTGGGCGGTGATGGGCTTCTATACTGTGGATCAGCAGGAGCGTGGTGTGGTGCTGCGACTGGGTAAATATCATGAAACGGTGATGCCGGGCCTGCAGTGGAATCCGCCGATGATCGATGATGTTATGACGGCCAATGTCACCCGGGTAAGCGCCTATGAGCATCGCTCGCTGATGCTGACAGAGGATGAGAATATCGTTGATGTGAGTATGACTGTACAGTACGTCATCTCTGATCCGGTTAACTATGCTCTGAAAGTTCGTGATCCGAATCTGAGTCTGCAGCATGCCTCTGAATCGGCGCTGCGTCATACCGTAGGTTCATCTGAGATGAACTCTATTCTGACGGCCGGCCGTGAAGTGCTGGGTAATGACGTAAAAATGCGTCTCCAGGGTTATATGGATGACTACCAGACCGGTTTGCGCATCACTCAGGTGAATATTAAGGAGGCGAAAGCGCCTTCTCAGGTTCAGGATGCCTTTGATGACGTGATCAAGGCGCGTGAGGATGAGCAGCGCTCAATCAACCAGTCTGAGTCTTACCGTAATGGTATTGTCCCTGAGGCGCGAGGTAATGCTCAGCGGATGAAAGAGGAAGCGAGCGGTTATCGCGAGCGGGTTGTAGCTCAGGCAGAGGGTGATGCGAAACGTTTCACTTCGTTGCTGGCCGAGTATAGCAAAGCGCCGGAAGTCACCCGTGAACGTCTCTATCTTGATGCGATGGAAACCGTGCTGGCTAATAACTCTAAAGTGCTGATTGATGTTGAAGGTGGTAACAATATGATGTACCTGCCGCTGGATAAGCTGGTTGAAAACCGGCCCCGTACAGCAACCGGTACTAATACCAGTCGGTTGAGCAGTTCTGAGCTACGGGATGTAACCAATCAGGTAGTTGAACAGCTTCGTCAGCGCCAGCAAACGACCCCACGGGAGACACGCTAATGTCAGGTAAATCTATGGCGGGTGTAGTGATCGCGTTGTTGCTCATCGTGGTTGGTTTCAACACCCTGTATATTATTAAAGAAACTGATCGGGCTGTACTGTTGAAGTTCGGTGAGATTGTTAATCCGGATGTCAAACCGGGCTTACATATCCGCTGGCCGATTATCAATACGCTGCGTAAGTTTGATGGGCGGGTGCAAACTCTGGATGCGCAGCCTCAGTCATATCTGACCGTTGAGAAGAAGCGTCTGATCGTTGATTCATTTATCAAATGGCGTATCACTGATCCGCTAAAATACTACACCGCAACATCGGGTGATGAGTATAAAGCGGCTGAGCTGCTGCTGCCCAACGTCGATGCCGGCCTGCGTAATCAGTTTGGTGAGCGGACGTTGACTGAAGTGGTTTCCGGTGAGCGTGATGAGCTCATGCTGGAACTGGTCAGTTCATTGAGTGTTCAGACTCAGGAAGAGCTGGGTATTGAGCTGATCGATATTCGTGTTAAGAAGATCGATCTGCCACAGGAGGTGTCTGCTTCAGTGTATGAGCGGATGCGGACTGAGCGTGAGCGGGAAGCCCGTGAACTGCGTTCTCGTGGTAAGGAGCTTGCAGAGGGTATCCAGGCGGATGCTGATCGTCAGAAGGCGGTTATTGAGGCGAATGCCTATCGTGATGCGCAGCAGGTGCGTGGTGAAGGTGATGCCAAGGCTGCCAGTATCTATGCTGAGGCCTACACTAAAGATCCTGAGTTTTACGCTTTTTATCGCAGTCTGAATGCGTATAAAGAAGCGTTTAATCAGCAGGGCGATATTATGGTGCTCAAGCCTGACAGTGATTTCTTCCGCTATCTGGGTAATTCCAATGGCAAGACAGCGGAATAAGCCAATTGTCGTATAAAAAATCCGCGGAATAGGCTGCACTAAAGCGTCTGTTCCGTGGTAGAATTCCGTAACCGGGTTTTGACCCGGTTTTTTTATGTGGCGGCTGTGCCGTTGTGTTGAGGTGGGTAATGCATTCTGAACTCTGGCACCAGTTACTGATCGGTTTCTGCCTGATGCTGGTGATGGAGGGTATTATGCCTTTCCTCTATCCGCAACGCTGGCGTAACCTGGTTCATCAGTTGGCGCTGGTGAGTAACCGCGGCCTGCGCATAACCGGTTTTGTAAGTATGATGGCTGGCGTCATCCTGCTTTATATATTTAACTGATCCACTGTATTTCGGAGAGTTACATGTCGTTGGCAGAACGCTGGTTGTTACCAGACGGCGTCAAAGAGGTGCTGCCGCCTCAGGCACAAAAGGTGGAGGCGGCGCGTCGTCGTTTGCTGGATCTCTATGATACCTGGGGCTATGAGTTGGTGATGACCCCGCTGATCGAGCATCTTGATTCCCTGTTGGTGGGGGTTGGCCGCGATCTGGAACTGAACACCTTTAAAGTCACCGATCAGCTGACCGGCCGGATGCTTGGCATTCGCGCTGATATTACCCAGCAGGTGGCCCGCATTGATGCGAATCATCTGAGTAATCAGGGGCCGGTGCGTTTTTGTTATTGCAGCACGGTGCTGCACACCCTGCCAGCGAATCCGCTGGCGTCTCGAAACCCGCTACAGGTGGGTGCTGAACTGTTTGGTCATTCCGGTGTTGCCAGCGACGTTGAGATTATCTCGCTGATGGTGGAAACCCTGAATGCGATGCAGGTTAATCAGGACTTGAGTCTCGATCTGGGCCATGTGGGTATCTACCGTGGTTTGATGGGCGAGGCCGCATTAACGGCTAATCAGGAAGCAGAGTACTTTGAACTGTTGCAGCGTAAGGATATGCCTGAAATTGCACGCTTCCTGGCATCGTCTGGTCTTTCTGAAGTAGTTAAGTCACACCTGGCTGTGCTGCCAACCCTGCACGGTGGTCGGGAGGTGCTGGAAAAAGCACGCAGCTGTTTCGCTGATGTTGAAGCATCGATTATTGACGCGCTGGATTATCTGGATGCCCTTGCGGAGCAGATATCGCGGCGTTATCCGCAGCTTGATCTGTATTTTGATCTGAGCGAGCTGCGGGGCTATAACTATCACACCGGTATGGTTTTCGCTGCCTATGTTCCGGCATTTGGGCAGGCGGTTGCCAAGGGTGGTCGTTATGATGAAGTGGGGCGCGATTTTGGTCGTGCCCGTCCGGCAACCGGATTCAGTGCTGATCTGAAAACTCTTGTAGAGTTGTCTGCAGCACAGCAAAAGCCAGCACGAAAGGTTGTGCGGGTTCCGGCTACCGAAGATTCTGCGGCTCTGGATGCTGTGGCTAAGCTGAGAGCTCAGGGGGAGCGTGTTGTGCCGTTGCTGGATGATGCTGTGGTGGAAGATGCACAGCAGTTTACTCACCAGTTGGTGCAGCAGGATGGGGCTTGGGTTCTCGAGAGCCTGTAACTTTTTTTGATTGATTAATCGCTAGAGACAACCAATGGGCAAAAACGTAGTTGTTTTAGGAACGCAGTGGGGCGACGAAGGTAAGGGTAAAATCGTCGACCTGTTAACAGATCAGGCTACTGCTGTGGCACGCTTTCAGGGCGGTCATAACGCAGGGCACACACTGGTAATTGATGGTGAGAAGACCGTTCTGCACCTGATTCCATCCGGTATTCTGCGTGATAATGTACTCTGTCTGATCGGTAATGGCGTGGTGCTTTCACCGGAAGCGTTACTGAAAGAGATTGACGAGCTGGAAGGTCGTGGGGTGCCGGTACGCGAGAGATTGCGTCTGAGTCCTGCCTGTACTCTGATTCTGCCATACCATGTAGCGCTGGATCAGGCGCGTGAGCTGGCGCGCGGTGAAGCAAAAATCGGTACCACCGGTCGGGGTATTGGTCCTGCGTATGAAGACAAGGTAGCGCGCCGCGGTCTGCGTCTTGATGACCTGATGAATCCAGAGCGCTTTGCTGTGAAGCTGAAAGAGGTGATGGAATATCACAACTTTATGCTGCAAAACTACTACAACGTTGAAGCGGTTAGTTATGACGCGGTGCTGAAAGAAGCGCTGCAGATGGCTGAAATCATGCGTCCGATGGTTGCTGATGTGACGGCGCTGCTGCATGACTATCGTGTACGCGGCGAGAATATTATGTTCGAGGGGGCTCAGGGGTCTCTGCTGGATATCGATCATGGTACTTATCCGTACGTAACCTCTTCCAATACTACTGCGGGCGGTACTTCTACCGGTAGTGGTTTTGGTCCGCTGTATCTGGATTATGTGCTGGGAATTACCAAGGCCTACACGACTCGTGTGGGGTCAGGTCCTTTCCCGACTGAGCTGGGTTGTGCTGTGGGTGCTCGTCTGGCTGAGCGGGGTCATGAGTTTGGTGCAACGACCGGTCGTGCCCGCCGTTGTGGCTGGTTTGATGCAGTGGCCTTAAAACACGCGATTCAGGTTAACTCTGTTTCCGGTATCTGTCTGACTAAACTGGATGTGCTGGATGGTCTTGAGACCATCGAGATCTGTATTGGTTATAAAGATGCAGAGGGTAATGTTGTTACCTCTCTGAGTGGTAGTGAAGATTATGAGGCGGTAACTCCGGTTTATGAGTCGATGCCAGGTTGGAGTGAGTCAACTCTGGGGGCTAAAACTCTGGATGAGCTGCCTGCTGCTGCGGTTGCTTATATTAAGCGTCTGGAAGAGTTGACCGGTGCACCTATTGATATCATCTCTACCGGGCCGGATCGGGTTGAGACAATCGTATTGCGCCACCCATTTGATGCCTGATAGTTGCATGTAACGTAACTATCGGCAGTCATAGTGCTTGAGACAAAACCCGGCTTTTTCTGCCGGGTTTTTTGTGTCTGCTAGAAATATCTGGCTGTTCGGTGGGGTGTGCAGCGAAAAAAAACCGGGCATCGCCCGGTTTCATATGTGCTGCAAGCGTTTACTTGAGCGAATCGTTCAGTGCTGGACGAATATTCTGTAGCAGTGCTTTGAGGATTTTCGGATTACCGGCTACCAGATTGCCTGACGTCATGTAGGTGTTGTTACCGGTGAAATCTGACAACAGTCCGCCAGCTTCCTGGATCATCAGAATGCCTGCTTCCATCTCCCATTGATTCAGACCGATCTGGAAAAAGCCATCCAGACGTCCGGCTGCTGTGTATGCCAGATTCAGGGCGGGTGAGCCGCCGCTGTAGATGCTGCCGCTCTCAAGGGTGATGTTTTTAAAGATTTGCTGGAAGCTGTCCAGATGGGCTTTGTCGCTGCTGCGACCAAAGAATCCGCTACCGATCAGGGAGTTATCCAGGAGTTTACGGTTGCTGACCCGCAGGCGCTTACCGTTCAGCTGAGCGCCGCGTCCCCGGCTGGCGGTAAACTCTTCACCGGTAACGGGGTTAAGAATGATCGCATGCTCAAGCTTACCGCGTTGATGGCAGGCGATGCTCAGGGCAAATACCGGCAGGGCGTTGGAGAAGTTTTGGATGCTGTCAATCGGGTTGACTGTCCAGATAACATCGCAAGCCCGGTCTTCAGGCTTGTGTGTACCAGTATATTCGCCGTTGATCTGATGCTCCGGATACGCCTTATGGATCGCGTTAACGATAGTGCGTTCAGCTTGTTTGCAGGTGTCTTCGAGAAATTCGATCACACTTGTTTGTTCGGATTTGATCAGATCGAGTCGTTCGACTGAACGGGTGATCTGTTCACCTGCGACGCGAGCCCCGCGAAGGGCGATATTAACCATCGGTTGCATCTGTAAATACCAGTAAGGGAAGCAAAACGCGCATTATACAAAACAGTTGTCATATAAAGAACAGTCCGGGATTAATAGTTGGCAAATATCTGATAAAATATGCCCCTTTTTTGAGTGAGTGGGTTAAAGATGCTGGAAAATATCCGAATCGTGTTGGTTAATACCACTCATCCTGGCAACATCGGTGGTGTCGCCCGGGCGATGAAGAATATGGGATTGTCCGATCTTAGTCTGGTGAAACCGAAAAAGTTTCCCCATGCGGATGCTCTGGCCCGGGCATCAGGTGCAGACGATATTCTGGCTCGGGCGCAGGTTGTTGAGACCCTGGATGACGCACTGGCTGATTGTCACCTGGTGGTAGGGACTAGTGCGCGTAGCCGGACGATACCCTGGCCTCTGGTAAATCCACGGGAGTTGGCGGCGATTGTAACACCGCTGCCGCAAACTACCCGGGTGGCTATTGTGTTTGGGCGGGAAGACCGGGGGTTAACTAATGATGAGTTACAGCGTTGTCACCAGCATGTTCATATCCCGGTAAATGAGCAGTTCAGCTCGCTGAATCTGGCTGCTGCTGTTCAGGTGATTACCTATGAGTTGCGCATGGCTAATGTGTTTGATGTGACTGCCGCCAGGCCTGACTGGGGAACTGACTGGGATGTGGAGCTGGCGGAAAGTCGCGAGCTGGAGTTGATGTTTGATCACCTTGAACAGATGCTCACAGAGGTTGAGTTTCTTGACCCAGAGAAACCGCGAAATCTGATGCCCCGGCTGAGGCGTCTGTTTCTGCGCGCGGTGCCCGATAAGATAGAGGTGAATGTGCTGCGGGGAATGTTGTCGGCGATTCAGAAGCGCTGCCGAGATTAAGGCGCCTGGGGCGGCAATAGAGAAAGGGTTAATAGTTGACTGTTTTAGTTGGTTTAATAGTTGACCAAAAAGGTTGGGTATTGCATAATGCATCAAGCTTCCTTGAAGCACAAAGAATGACGGAGAGGTTGGTGATGCGATTAACGACTAAAGGCCGCTATGCGGTAACAGCAATGCTTGATCTGGCGATACATGCCGGAAAGGGACCAGTCAGTCTGGCAGATATTTCCGAGCGTCAGGGCATCTCCCTGTCCTATCTTGAGCAGTTGTTTGCTAAGCTGCGCCGCAATGAACTGGTTCGTAGTGTACGTGGTCCTGGCGGCGGTTACCAGCTTAACCGGGAGCAGCAGGATATTGATGTGGCTCAGGTGATTGATGCTGTTAATGAATCAGTCGATGCCACGGGCTGTGGGCATACTGGTAGTTGTCATGATGGTAATGTGTGCCTGACGCATCATCTGTGGTGTGATCTGAGTAGTCAGATTCATGATTTTTTAAGTCAGATATCGCTGGCTGACCTGATGGAAAGAAATGACGTTCGCAGTGTAGCTGAGCGCCAGGGGCGTGTGCATATCGCCCCATTTGAGGATTCACGTATTTCCGCAAAAGTAACGGCCTGAGTTGCGACTCGGGATTTGGAGAAGTATAGACAATGAAATTACCAATCTACTTTGATTATTCTGCAACGACGCCGGTCGATCCGCGGGTTGCTGACAAGATGATTGAATGTCTCACTATGGACGGTAATTTCGGTAACCCGGCATCCCGTTCACATGTGTATGGCTGGAAGGCCGAAGAAGCTGTTGAAACGGCCCGTCGTCAGGTTGCTGATCTGCTGCATGCCGATCCGCGAGAGATCGTCTGGACCTCCGGCGCGACAGAGTCTGATAATCTGGCAATTAAGGGTGTGGCGCATTTTTATCAGAAAAAAGGCAAGCACATCATTACCTCTAAGATTGAGCATAAGGCGGTACTGGATACCTGTCGTCAGCTGGAGCGTGAAGGGTTTGAAGTGACCTATCTTGATCCGGATAAAGAGGGCATTATCCAGCCGGAAGCCATTGCAGCGGCGTTACGCGAAGATACTATTCTGGTGTCTGTGATGCATGTGAACAATGAGATCGGTGTAATCAATGATATCGCTGCTATTGGCGAGATTACCCGGGCAAAGGGTGTACTGCTGCATGTTGATGCTGCCCAGAGTGCCGGTAAAGTGGATATCGATGTTGAGCAGATGAAGGTCGATCTGATCTCTCTCTCAGCACATAAAATGTACGGCCCCAAAGGGATGGGGGCGTTGTATGTGCGGCGTAAGCCCCGGGTTCGCCTGGAAGCACAGATGCATGGCGGTGGTCATGAGCGTGGTATGCGCTCCGGTACACTGGCGACTCATCAGATTGTCGGTATGGGTGAAGCTGCGGCTATTGCCAAGGCTGAGATGCATCAGGAGAAAGAGCGGATTACCGCTCTGCGCAAGCGTTTTTGGGATGGTCTGTCCGATATGGAAGAGATCTATCTGAACGGTTCTGAACATCAGCGCTACATCGGTAATATGAACGTCAGTTTCAACTATGTTGAAGGTGAGTCTCTGCTGATGTCACTGAAAGATCTGGCAGTATCTTCAGGTTCTGCCTGTACCTCTGCGAGCCTTGAGCCCTCTTATGTGCTGCGGGCGTTGGGGCTGAATGATGAGATGGCGCATAGTTCTATTCGCTTCTCCATTGGTCGGTTTACGACGGAAAAAGATATTGATGAAGCTGTTGTTGAGATTCGTACAGCAGTTGGGAAACTCCGCGAACTTTCTCCTTTGTGGGATATGTATAAAGACGGTGTTGATTTAAGCAAAGTTGAATGGGTTCACCACTAATCTTCATTCGGTGGAAACTGCTTTAGGAGGTCGTTATGGCTTATAGTGAACAGGTTATCGATCATTACGAAAATCCTCGTAATGTCGGCAAAATGAATGATCAGGATGATAACATCGGTACAGGTATGGTGGGTGCGCCTGCCTGTGGTGACGTTATGCGGCTGCAGATTAAGGTGAGTGAAGACGGCATTATTGAAGATGCTAAGTTTAAAACCTATGGCTGTGGTTCGGCGATTGCCTCCAGCTCCCTGGTGACTGAGTGGGTGAAAGGGATGACTCTGGATCAGGCGCAGGAACTGAAGAATACTAAGATCGCTGAAGAGCTGGCATTGCCGCCGGTTAAGATTCACTGCTCAGTGTTAGCAGAAGATGCGATTAAAGCGGCGGTTGCCGACTACAAAGAAAAGCAGGCGAAAAAGCAATAACAGGGCTAATGGCTCAACGGAGTAAACGGATTCATGGCAATTACAATGACACCGGCAGCGTCTGATCATGTCAGTAAATATCTTAAGACCCGGGGACATGGGTATGGCATTCGTCTGGGGGTTCGCACCTCTGGTTGTTCCGGTATGGCTTATGTGTTGGAGTTTGTTGATGATGTTCAGGATGAAGATCAGGTGTTTGAGTCTGGCGGTGTGAGTGTTGTGATTGATCCTAAGAGTCTGCTTTATCTGGATGGTACCGAGCTCGACTTCGTTAAAGAGGGTCTTAATGAGGGGTTTAAATTTAATAACCCTAACGTCAAAAACGAGTGCGGTTGCGGCGAAAGTTTTAATATTTAGCGCCGAGTTATTAAAGTGCCTGAAGACCTGGGCGCTTTAATACGGTTAACCTCCTTTTCACTTGCTGGTTGAATGATGGATATTACCCAGAACTATTTCGAGTTTTTAGCTCTGCCGGTGACGTATCAGCTGGACCTGCAAGCCCTGTCTGAGCGAAGCCGGGAGTTGCAGAAAACCCTGCATCCTGATCGTTTTTCACATCTTTCTGATCGCGAACGTCGGCTCTCAGTCCAGTACACTGCCTATTTGAATGAGGCGGTCTCGACACTGAAAAATCCTCTCTCCCGTGCTCAATATCTGTTGAAGCTGGACGGTATTGATACATTCTCTGAAACTCAGGTGCAGCTTGATCCCATGTTCCTTATGCAACAAATGGAGTTGCGGGAGTCGCTGGAAGAGGTTGCTGGTTCGGCAGATCCAGAGGCGGATCTTGCGGTATTGCAGCAAACGGTTGATCAGGAGATGAACTCTTTGCGTGATCAGTTTGATAGATACTACAAACAGTCGACGCCTTCAGCACTGGAGGCTGCCGCAGTGTGTGTCAGAAAGATGCAGTTTATTGATAAGCTGGGCCGTGAAATCGAGGCTCTTGAAGATCAACTTTTCGACGAATAAATAAATATGGCGTTATTGCAGATAGCAGAACCGGGACAAAGTCCTGAACCCCACAAGCGTAAGCTTGCGGTAGGCATCGATTTAGGTACTACCAATTCGCTGGTCGCTACCGTACGCAGTGGCGAATCATCCACCCTGCCTGATGAAGGGGGTAGCCACCTGCTGCCCTCTGTGGTGCGTTATACCGAGCAGGGAGTGGTGGTTGGCCAGGCAGCGCTGTCGAAAGCCTCGGTTGACCCGTTTAACACAATTGTATCCGTAAAGCGTCTGATGGGGCGTGGTATTGATGATCTGAAAGGGCTTGAAGGCGAGGCTGTGTATCGCTTTGCTGAGCGGGATGGCGGCATGCCCTATTTGCAGACGGTTGCAGGGGATAAAAGTCCTGTTGAAATCTCTGCGGAAATTCTGAAAACCCTGAAGGCGCGTGCCCGGGCGAGCCTTGAAGGTGAGCTTGAAGGTGCGGTGATAACGGTTCCCGCTTATTTTGATGATGCCCAGCGTCAGGCGACTAAAGATGCCGCGCAGCTGGCAGGAATTAAAGTTCTGCGGTTGCTGAATGAGCCGACTGCTGCTGCGGTTGCTTATGGTCTGGATAAAGCGGCAGAGGGTGTCATTGCGGTTTATGACCTTGGTGGTGGTACTTTTGATATCTCTATTCTGCGCTTGAATAAAGGGGTGTTTGAGGTGCTGGCGACCGGTGGCGACAGTGCTCTGGGTGGCGATGACTTCGACCTTGCATTGGCACAATGGTTTCTTGAACAGCTAGGCGGTAAAGAGGTGGTTGCGGGCGAGTCGCGCTATCTCACTGAGAAAGCCCGCTGGGTGAAAGAGCGTTTGACTGATAATCCGACGGTTGCTGTGGACCTGGATCATGCAGGTCAGAAAATCTCGTTAGAGGTGTCCCGGGAGTTGTTTGATAGTCTGGTTGAGTCTCTGGTAAGTAAAACCATCCGTGCTTGTCGTCGGGCATTGAAAGATGCGGGGGTTGCTATCGAAGAGGTTCAGGATGTTGTCATGGTTGGTGGCAGCACCCGGATGCCGGTTGTGCGCAGTCGCGTTGAAGCTTTTTTTGCACGTGCACCGCGAATTGATATCGATCCGGACCGCGTAGTTGCGGTTGGTGCTGCTATTCAGGCGGATGTGTTAGCGGGTAATAAACCTGATAGCGAGATGCTGTTGCTGGATGTGCTGCCCCTGTCGCTGGGGCTTGAGACCATGGGGGGGCTGGCTGAGAAAGTTATCCACCGGAATACATCGATTCCGGTTGCCAGGGCGCAGGAGTTTACCACCTATCAGGATGGTCAGACGGCGATGATGATCCATGTGGTGCAGGGAGAACGGGAGCTGGTTGATGACTGTCGCTCGCTGGCTCAGTTTGTGCTGCGGGGTATTCCGCCGATGACGGCTGGTGCTGCTAAAATCAGAGTCGCTTTTCAGGTGGATGCGGATGGCCTGCTGGGGGTGTCGGCGAAAGAGTTGTCTAGTGGAATTGAGAGTGAAATTCAGGTTAAGCCCTCTTATGGTTTGGATGACAATGAGATTGCAGAGATGCTGAAGGCCTCTTACAGCTTTGCTGAAGATGATATGGTGCTGCGCAATTTGCGTGAGCAACAGGTTGAGGCGGATCGCTTGTTGTTGTCGCTGGAACAGGCGATACAGGCAGACGGGGATGTTCTGCTAACCCCGGAAGAAGTTGAGCATCTGCGTGAGCAGATGGATCGTCTGCTGATGCTGCGCAACGGAACCGATACATCGGCAATTGAGAATGGTGTGAAGGTCTTGTCTCAGGCCAGCGATTTTTTTGCGGCCCGGCGAATGGATCAAAGCATTAGAAAGGCGCTTAAAGGTCATAGTATTAACGAGATTGAGGGAGGTGCCTGATGCCACAGATTATTTTTCTGCCCCATGAGGAGCTATGTCCAGAGGGCAGGGTGATTGAGGCTGAAGTGGGGGAAACTGTCTGCGATGCTGCTTTGCGGGAAGGAATTGAGATAGAACACGCCTGTGAAAAGTCCTGTGCCTGTACCACCTGTCATGTGATTGTTCGGGAGGGCTTTGGTTCGCTGGCAGAGTCTGATGAGCTTGAGGATGATATGCTGGATAAAGCCTGGGGGCTGGAGCCCGAGTCCCGCTTGAGTTGTCAGGCGGTGGTTGGTGAGGATGACCTGGTGGTTGAGATACCAAGGTATACGATTAATCAGGTTTCTGAACGTCATTGAAACCTGAGTTTAATACCTGAGCTGTAGAATAGACCGGAGGCGGTTATGAAGTGGGTAGATGTTTACGATATCGCAATAGAGCTGGATGAGGCGTATCCGGATACGGATCCACTGACAGTTAGTTTTCCCCAGTTGTACGAATGGGTAATGGGGCTGGATGGCTTCGATGATGATCCTGAACGGTGTGGTGAGAAAGTGCTGGAAGGGATTCAGATGGCCTGGATTGAAGAACGTCAGTAGCTAATGCTGAAAAAGCCCGCAAATGCGGGCTTTTTCGTGGTTGGAGGCGCTGTTCAGTCAGGATAGCTTAGCGTATAATTGCGCGTTTCATTTTTCTGGCAAGTCTGCGACTTTAGTCGGCAGGCTTTAAACGGCCCTGAACTTTACACAGAGGATTAATAGCACATGGCTATCGAACGTACTTTTTCTATCATCAAGCCTGATGCAGTTGCAAAGAATGTTATCGGTAAAATCGTTTCCCGTTTTGAATCCAACGGTCTGAAAATCGTTGAGATGCAACTGAAGCAACTGACCCGTGAAGAAGCTGAAGGCTTTTACGCTGAGCACAAAGAGCGTCCTTTCTTCGGTGATCTGGTTGAATTCATGACCTCTGGTCCTGTTGTTGTTCAGGTGCTGGAAGGTGAAAACGCTATCGCTCTGAACCGTGAACTGATGGGTGCGACTAACCCACAGGAAGCGGCTGAAGGTACTATCCGTCGTGATTTCGCTCAGTCTATCGATGCGAACGCTGTACACGGTTCTGATTCTGCAGCGTCTGCAGAACGTGAGATCGCTTACTTCTTCGGTAAGTAATCCCAGCGGGCCGCTGACCGGCGGCCCGTCATTTCATGAAAGTTGAGACCCTTATGACTGAATCCACTCCTAAAATTAACCTGCTCGGATTCTCTCCAAAGAAATTGGAAGAGTATTTTGTGAGCATCGGCGAAAAACCGTTTCGCTCGACTCAGGTGCTGAAATGGATTCATCAGTTTGGTGCCAGCAGCTTTGATGAAATGACCAATATCAGCAAGTCGCTGAGGCAAAAGCTGAGTGAAGTGTCTGAAATTCGCGAGCCTGAAGTGCTGGTGCAGAATATTTCCAAAGACGGTACCCGTAAGTGGGTTATTCGTCTGGATGGTGGCTCTGCGGTAGAAGCGGTGCTGATTCCAGAAAATGGCCGGGCGACGCTGTGTATTTCATCCCAGATTGGCTGCTCGCTGGACTGTAGTTTCTGCTCAACGGGTAAACAGGGTTTTAACCGCAACCTGAGTGCTGCAGAAATTATTGGTCAGGTACGGGTTGCGATCCGTTCATTCGGCCCGTTTGACCCCAACGGTGATCGCCGTGTTACCAATGTGGTGCTGATGGGAATGGGTGAGCCGTTGATGAATTTTGACAATGTCGTCGACGCGATTCATCTGATGATGGATGATAATGCTTACGGTTTGTCCAAGCGCCGTGTTACTTTGAGTACCGCAGGTGTGGTGCCGCAGATCGATAAGCTGAGTGAGGTCACGGATGTGTCGTTGGCGATCTCTTTGCATGCACCAACCGATGAGCTGCGTGACCAGTTAGTGCCGATCAATAAGCGCTATCCGATCGCTGAGCTGGTGGATGCCTGCAACCGTTATATGGCAAGCCTGAAGGATAAGCGGGTTATCACCGTCGAATATACTCTGATAGCCGGTGTAAATGATCACCCAAGTCAAGCAAAACAGCTAGTTAAGCTGTTAAAGCGTTTACCCTGCAAGCTAAACCTAATACCATTTAACCCGTTTCCGAACTCAGACTACCGGCGCCCGTCTGAAGATGCGATCCAGGCGTTTAAGATGGTGATGGTTAAGGCTGGTGTTGTTACGACTGTTCGCCGCACCCGGGGGGATGATGTAGATGCGGCTTGTGGACAGTTGGTTGGACAGGTAATGGACCGTACCCGTCGCAGCGAAAAGTATATCCCGCTTACGGACGCGAGCGGGGTGCAACAGGAACCGCCCCGTTAATTCAGACATGTGACATTAATCTCGCCAGGAGTGCATACGATTGAAAGGTTATCTGATATTACTGATTAGTCTATTGATAACTGGATGTGCGGGGCAGCAAGTCTCGACAGCAGAGCAGGATGTTCCTAAGGCGGTTCAGGCATATAACTCGTTAGGTATGCAGTATTTACGTCGGGGTGATACCGGCAACGCAAAACTGGCGTTTCAGCGCTCTATTGAGATTGATGCGGATTCTGCCCAGGCGTATAACGGCCTGGCGATGGTGTTCCAGATGGAAGAAGATGTGTCGTTGGCAGAAAGCTACTTTAAAAAGGCGATTAAAGTAGCGCCTGACAGCGCCATGATGCATAACAACTATGGCGCTTTTCTCTTTAGTATTAAGCGTTACCCTGAGGCCTGTAAAGAGTTGGCCCGGGCCACTGAAGATCCCTTTTATAATCAGCGCAGCCAGGCGTTTGAAAACCTTGGCCGGTGTTATTTGCTGATTGATCGTCTGGATGCTGCAGAGCATGCCTTTAAGCGTAGTCTGACATTGAATCCGAAAAGGCCTCTGGCCATTTTGCAGCTGTCTGATGTGATGATGCAGAAAGGCGATCAGGCAGAAGCGATTAGTTTGTTTGATCAGTTCAGCGCGATGGTGGATGCAAAACAGGTTCAGCATAGCGCTCAGAGTCTGTGGCTTGGGGTGCGGATATCCCGGTTGAAGAATAGCGGCGTTGATGCTGCGACCTATGGTCTGATCCTGAAAAATATGTTTCCGGATTCAGAAGAGTATCAGCAGTATAAGGAGTCTACTCCGTGAGTAATGAGCAGTTGCTGAATCAAGAGGATGAAGGGCTCGAAACCGCGTTTCCGGCTGGGGAGTTGGCGGCTGCCAGGGAGCAACAGGGGCTCACCAAGAATGATGTTGCCCGTGAGTTAAGACTGTCAGAGAAATATATCGATTCACTGGAGCGTGGCGCTTTCAATGAACTGCCAAGTATGGTGTTTGCCCGGGGATATGTTCAGTCATATACCAAACTGCTGAAGCTGGATTCTGTATACTATCTGGGATTGTTTGATCGTCTTTACGGACGCACTGGCGTGGGTGCTGCACCTCAGTTCCGTATCGCTCCTGGGGTGCAGTCCACGGCCAAACTGGGGGATCCGGTTATTAAGTGGTCTGCCTGGATTTTTGTGCTGGTAATTATTGCCGCCACGGTCTGGTGGTGGAAAACTCAACAGGGCGTTGATCAGCCAGTTTCCAAGTTGCCGGTGTCTCAATCGGTAGAGGTTGAATCCGTTGATGGCAGCACATTGATTGTTCCGTCTGGCATCACGGAAAACATTGAGCAACCCTATGGACAGTCGTCAGAAACCGATCCGGCCATGCCGGCTATCGTTGCTGAAGATGAACAGGGCAGCGCAGCAGATATCGGCGTCGACAGCTCTGTAGCGGTTATAGCCGAGGGCACGGCTGAAACAGCTGATACGGTAGAAGCGCCTGTTGCTGAAGATGAGGTTGTCGAAGCGTCTGATCAGCAGCCACTTGGTGAGAATGATGCTTCCCTGCGGATCACCTTTACCGATGAATGTTGGGTGAGTGTTGAAGATCATACCGGTAAGGTGCTGGCGATGCGGGTTAAGCCCGCCGGAAGTGAACTCAGTGTCGTTGGCGAAACGCCGATAAAGCTTCTGCTGGGCAGGGTTGAGGCCGTGGGAGAGGTTTTTTTCAACGGTTCGCCGGTAGAGTTTAATCGCGACAGTCGTTCAGGCGTAGTACGCCTGACACTGCCGCAATAGTTAATAAAGCAGTAACAGATCAGGTAACGAACATTGGCCAAGATTAACGCCATACGCGGAATGAATGACATCCTGCCAGACCAGACACCGGTCTGGCATTTTCTTGAGAAGAGTGTGAAGTCGGTACTCAGTGCTTATGGGTATTCTGAGATCCGTATGCCGATTGTTGAGCAAACAGATCTTTTTAAACGTTCTATCGGCGAAGTGACCGACATCGTTGAGAAAGAGATGTACACCTTTGAGGATCGCAACGGTGAGAGCCTGACATTACGGCCTGAAGGTACTGCCAGCTGTGTACGTGCTGGTGAAGAGCATGGGTTGCTGTTTAACCAGGCCCAGCGGTTGTGGTATCAGGGGCCGATGTTTCGCTATGAAAAGCCGCAGAAGGGACGTTATCGTCAGTTTCATCAGATAGGTGTAGAAACTTTTGGTATGTCCAGTGCCGATATTGATGCTGAAGTAATTATGCTCAGTGCGCGGTTGTGGAAGCAACTGGGTATTCTTGATGACGTTACTCTGCAACTGAACTCCCTTGGCAGTAATGAGGCCCGCAGAGAGTATAAAGAGGCATTGGTCGCCTATCTTTCGGCGCGTAAGGATCAGTTGGATGAAGACAGTCAGCGCCGCTTGAGTAGTAACCCGCTGCGGATTCTCGACAGTAAAGATCCGCAAACCCAGTCGTTGCTGGATGATGCGCCATCGCTGAATGAGTATCTGGATACGGAGTCCCGTGAGCATTTTGCTGAACTGTGCGCAATGCTTGATCAGGCAGGTATCGCCTATGAGCTGAATCCACGCCTGGTTCGTGGGCTGGATTACTATTGCAAAACAGTGTTTGAGTGGGTCACCGATAAGCTTGGTGCTCAGGGTACTGTGTGTGCCGGTGGGCGTTATGATGGGTTGGTGAAGCAGCTCGGAGGGCGGCCTACTCCTGCTGTCGGTTTTGCCATGGGTGTTGAACGTCTGATTCTGTTACTGGAAACACTCGAAGTAATTCCGGCTGAGGTTAAACAGCCGTTTGATCTCTATCTGGCTGCTGAACATAAAGGCTTACAGCAATCGCTGATGTTGTTGGCAGAACAGTTGCGCGATCAACTGCCCGGGTTGCGCGTTCGGGTGCATTGCAGTGGTCTGAAAAATATCAGTAGTAAAGCGCGACAGACAGGCGCGCCCTGGGTGGTGCTGGTTCGTGAAGAAAACGAGTCTCTGCTTGCCAACCTGTGGTATAACTCTGAACCAACCTATGATGTTCAGGTCAACCACCTGAGTAGCTTGCTGCAACAACAGCAACAGGCATAATAAATAAATTGAGAAGGCGATTAGGAGCAAGCTGTGTCGGATATGCGCACTGAAGAAGAACAGGTTGAAGCGTTAAAGAACTGGTGGAAAGAGAACGGTAAGTCTCTGGTTTTGACTATTGCTCTGGCGCTGGCCGTTGTCTTCGGCTGGAAGGCCTGGCAGAACAATCAGCGTGTGACGGCAGAAAACGCAGCCGCCATGTACCAGAACTTGGTACAGGCCGTATCTCTGGCGAGTGCGCCGCAAGCGACTGACGCCCAGCGGGCGACTGCTGCACATCTGGCGAAGACGCTAAAAGCTGAATATGGTGACACCGCTTATGCCCGTTTTGGCGCTCTGTTCAGTGCGCGTCTGTTTGTTGATGCTGGTGACTATCCGGCAGCGTTGAGTGAGCTGGACTGGGTATTGGCTCAGTCCGATGACAGTGTTATGCAGGCGGTCGCTTCGATGCGCAAAGCGCGGGTAATGGCCGCGATGGGTGATCTGGACAAGGCGGTTGCGCTTCTGGAAGGACTTAAAGAGCCGAGTTTCAGTGTCAGCGTAGCTGAGTTGAAAGGGGACCTCTATCTGCAGATGGGAGAGGTTGATAAAGCGCGCGCTGCCTATCAGGCCGCTATCGCGGATGCACCTCAGGGGGGGCGTCCACTCCTCAGCCTTAAGCTTGAAAGCCTGGCCGTTAAAGGAAGTTAACAGATGAAACAGCTGTGCAGAGTGTTACTGCTTGCTATTACCACACTGACTATCAATGCCTGCGGTTGGTGGGGCGGTGAGGTTGAAGTTGAGCCAGCTGAGCTGGTGGACTTCCAAGCTGAAAAAGAGGTTAAAGTTCTCTGGAGCCGTTCAGTCGGGGCGGGCCTTGGAGCGAAGTTTAATAAACTGAGTCTGGCTATCAACGCGGACGTGATCTATGCCTTGGATGTTGAGGGTAAAGTTTTCGCGTATGAGCGTAAAGATGGTAAACCCATCTGGGAACATGATCTCGATACTCCACTGTTAGGAGGTGTGGGCGTCGGGCCAAACCATGTTGCTGTTACCACTGAATCCGGTGAGGTCGTTATGCTCAGTGCCACTGATGGTGCTGAGATGTGGCGCCAGCAGCTCAGTAGTGAAACACTAAGTCCCATCCAGATGAATAGCGATATTGCGGTTGCGCAGCTGCAAAACGGCAAACTGGTGGCTATGGATATCAGTAGCGGTAAGCGCCTCTGGAGTTACGATAGTCAGATCCCCCGGCTCACTTTGCGCGGCACAAGTTCGCCTATCGTTGCATCAAATGTGACCATTGCTGGTTTTGCCAACGGTAAACTGGTTGCTTTGCGAAATGATAGTGGTGCTGAGTTGTGGGAGCGTCAGATTACTGTTCCGGAAGGTAAAACCGAGCTGGAACGTCTGATCGATATAGATGCGCGTCCACTGTATATTAATGGTGTTATCTATATTGTCAGCTATCAGGGGAAACTGGTTGCGGTTAGTGCGCAGGATGCTCAGATTCTCTGGTCGCAGAATGCATCGAGCTATCAAAGCCTGACCGCAGGATTTGGCAACGTGTATGTCAGTCAGGCGGATGGATTTATTGAGGCGTTCGATCAGCGTAGTAGCGCTAGTGTCTGGCGGCAGACAGCACTTGAAAATCGCCAAACAACTGCTCCAATGGCGTTGGGCACCACGGTTGTTGTCGGAGATTTTGATGGTTACCTGCACTTCATGTCCCAGGTTGACGGGCATTTTGTCGCTCGTTATCAGGTCGATAGTGACGGCGTTCGTGGCGATATGGCCGTTGTAGATGATGTACTGTACGTGTTAGGTAATGGTGGGCGTCTGGTTGCGCTACAGCTGAACTAATCACTGCATGGGTATTCAGGCGGCTATCTGTTGTGTCAGGTAGCCGCCATTTTGTTTTATATGAAAACGTTTTTTAAAAGTTGGTAATAAAAATATGCTTCCGGTAATTGCACTCGTCGGCCGTCCAAATGTGGGCAAATCGACACTGTTTAACAGGCTGACAAAAAGTCGCGATGCGCTCGTTGCTGACTATTCAGGTCTGACACGTGACCGGAAGTATGGGGAAGGGCGGCTGGGTGAGCGGGACTATATTGTAGTCGACACCGGTGGTATCTCCGGTGACGAAGCAGGGATAGACTACAAAATGGCGGAACAGTCGCTATTGGCGATTGAAGAGGCTGATATTGTTCTGTTTCTGGTTGATGCCCGTGCAGGCCTTAATCCTGCGGATGAGATGATTGCGGATCATCTGCGTCGCTCAGAAAAGGAAAGCTATCTCATTGTCAACAAGACCGATGGTCTTGATCCTGATGTTGCGACCGCTGACTTTTTCGGTTTGGGGCTCTCAGAGCCGCTGCCTATCGCCGCATCTCATGGTCGTGGTGTTACGCAGTTAATCGAATATGTGCTGGCAGAGCTTCCTCTTCGCGAAGAAACTGAAGAGGATGAAGAGCGTCAGCGGCAAAAGAAAATAGCCATCATTGGACGCCCTAATGTAGGCAAGTCGACCCTGGTGAACCGCATTCTTGGTGAAGATCGCGTCGTTGTGTTTGACCAGGCAGGCACCACCCGGGACAGCATTTATATCCCGTTTGAGAGAGATGGTGACCCCTACACTCTGATCGACACGGCAGGTATCCGTCGGCGTAAAAATGTTACGGAAGCGGTGGAAAAATTTTCCATTATCAAGACTCTGCGCGCAATTAACGATGCGAATGTCGTGGTGTTGGTCATTGATGCCCGCGAGGGTGTTTCTGATCAGGATCTGCATCTTTTGGGATATGTGCTCGACTCAGGCCGTTCGCTGGTTATCGCTGTCAATAAATGGGATGGTATGTCAGGAGATGAAAAAGAGGTCGTGCGTGAACAGCTGCGTCGTCGTCTTGAATTTGTCTCTTTCGCACGTATGCATTTCATCTCAGCGTTGCACGGTAGTGGAGTGGGTAATCTGTTTGCGTCCGTCGATGAAGCTTACGGTTTTGCGATGGCCAAATGGGCGACCAATAAACTAACCCGTTTACTGGAAGATATCGTTGCTGATCATCAGCCGCCAATGGTTAATGGTAACCGTATCAAATTGCGCTATGCGCATCAGGGGGGATCTAACCCGCCTATTATCGTGATCCACGGAAACCAGACGGCAGCAATACCCGGCTCGTATAAGCGCTATCTGGAAAATAAATTCGCCAAAGTCCTGGGCATAAAAGGAACACCTCTGCGGTTTGAGTTCAAGAGCAGTGAAAACCCTTTCAAAGATAAGAAGAATGAACTGACGAAACGGCAGGTAATGAAAAAACTGCGCCAGAAACTGCATAATGATAAGCAGAAAAAGAAAGGAAGAAAGCGGTAAGGTTCTACAGGAGCTAGACGCGACTTCGTCGCTTGCTAGGGCGAGAACGGAAACTGCGTTTCCTGCTAGAAAAAGCAAAGACAAAACATAAAACCGCCGTGAGGCGGTTTT
>NZ_JBNKYN010000016.1:58539-69212 GCF_050300915.1 Amphritea sp. | reverse complement strand
ATCTGTCATCTCTTATCTCCTCTATTCGGCTCAATCAGGCAATCATCATCTTTTTCCACTGCTGATAAGCAGCGCGCATACCGGTCTCAGAACACACCGCACCGGAGACATTGCCATCCGGACTGGTGGTCAGATGGTTCTGGCCGCGATTCAGTAGAATCCACTCCTCATTACCCGCCTGAGAACCTTTCTGAACACGCTCCCATGCTTCCGCATCGTCCGGTGTTCCAAAGCCCATTGGCCCCTGGAAATGTTCATGTAAACGCAGACGCATCTGGTTAAATGCCGCCGGAGCGCCCTCGCCCCCCAGAGCCACATGGTGGATCTCTGTCTCATTTACGGAAACCGGTGCCAGCACGCGGAAAAACGCCATTGAACAGGCAACATTCGGGAACAGATTAAGGTTAAAACCAGAACCGCCAACAGCACGCACCATACGGCGAACTTCCAGATCAGAATGACCTTCAGCAGCCAGTTCATCCGCCAGATCCTGGAAACGTTCCGGAATCGGGGCTTCAAGATCATGCTCCAGATCGACCAGTTCAGGAATCATCACCATCACACTGTGGCCATTACCCAGATCCTCGACATGACCTTCACCATCGAGGAAGTCGAAAATATCTGCGGTTTGTTCATCAACTGAGGAGACAAAAGACTTATGCACAATCGGGAAGTGGTAAGCATCCGTGGTGTTTTCCAGCTGAATCTTCCAGTTACCCGGAAAACGGAAACGGTGATCGCCAAGTACTTTCAGTGGGAAACCACCGCTCTGTTTAACAAACAGATCGATCCATTTTTTTGCCCCGCCAAGGAACTCTTCCAGTGGCTGAATATCCTCTTTAAACGTGGCAAAAATCAGCCCCTGATAGGTTTCAAAGCGCAGACTGATCAGCGGCAGTTCTGACTTATCAAATACACCTTCATACTCTTCCGGCTTGGGAATTGCGCGCAGCGCGCCGTCGAGAGAGTATCCCCAGCCATGGTAAGGGCACATGAAGCTTTTGGTTTTGCCTTTTTTGCCTTCGCAGACAGTCGCAGCACGGTGACGGCAGCGGTTTAGCAAGACATGAATATTGCGCTTACGGTCACGGCTGACGATCACCGAATGACGACCGATCATCGCAGTTTTATAGGAGCCGACCTCAGGGACTTCACTTTCGTGGCCGACCCAGACCCAGGTGTTGTTAAAAATCTTATCCAGCTCTTCCTCAAAGATCTCTGGATTAGAATACAGAGAGGTGTGCACTTTATCCGGCTTGACCATACTCTCGTAATCAGCCGCGATATTTTTTACATCGATCTTATTACTCATGGGATTCCCCAACTCTTGTTCTTTTATTAACTGCTTTTGATTTAGTCAACAGGCCGGTCACTCAGGCACTGGCAGATCAGCAGGCTGATCCCAGGGCGTTTTTACCGGCCGGTTAAACAAACTTTCGGTCTGAAAATGGCTGATACGCCACTCATCCTGCTCACAGCGAAACCGGACTGTGAGGCGCGCACTGCTCAGCTGAGACTTACCGCTGCTAAAGGTCGAGGTCTGCAATAACACCCAGCTTCCGCTAGCTTCACCCTCTTGCACATCAATCAGCTCACTGGTGAGAAAATGTACATTGGTGGCAAAGTGCGCTGGCGGTTGCGTGTATTTGGCGAACATCGCCTGAATCGCATCAGCGCCCTGGTGACAGCCAAAGGTTTTACCGTAGCGTCTGCCATGTCCTTCCCAGACGGCATCTTTGGTAAACAGCGCCATCAGGTCGTTCAGTTCAAAGCCAACATCCAGCAGATCGCACAGGTACATATAGCGGTTCATGCAACGCCGAATCGCGTGTTCATCCTCAAACCGTTTCAGACGCTTTGATAAGGATGCAACGGTTTCCCGGGTAGCCATCGGACAGTCTCCAGCAACCGGATCAGGACGGAACCACAAGTTCGCGACCGATACGGGCCTCAACCTTGCAATACTTCCAAAGCTTATAAGTGCCGTCACCCACCGGGGTTGAACGGAAGAAGTTACAAGCTTCAATAATCGTTTCCAGGTCAGGCACATCCGCCATAATGTATGCGGTCCACGGTGAACTGGTTGAAGGCCCCACCTGAATCCGGTCATCATCCATAATCCCCAGCACGTTGACTCCGGGTAGCTCTGCAATCCCCTTCATCATGGCACTGAAGGCCTGCCAGACATCGCCCATTTCACTCTGGGGAGCATCCATAAAGTTCTGGTTAACGCCGATACAAAAAAGAACCCGGTGCATAGTGTTTTCGCTCATAACGTTCTCTCTCTCTTAGAATCTGGAGGTTAAAAAACCTACGGTTTGGATTACAGATAACCAGGCAGCGGCTGATGTTCAAACAGCATCGCCCCGGCGTTCTTATAAGTAATTGCACCCATAAAGGCATGCTGCGTACACATCATGGAATCGCGCATAATGCGTGACAGAGGATGGTCGTTATAGGCGCCGGTCATACCCGATACCTGATAAGCGATGCGAATCGCTTCAGCACATTCGTGGGTCAGATTAGTGGATGCCAGGCGCAGCATGCTGACCTGATCCGGTGAGGGGACGCCCCCCTGCTGAATCGCCTGCCATGCCTCATGGGTAGCCTCGTAGAAGAACGCCCGGGAAGATCGCACTTTCGCTTCCGCCTTGGCGATCTCCATCTGTACATATTCACGCTCACCCAGATTGGGCGCTCCGGTCACCGATTTACGACCGGCTGCCATACCCAGCACCACATCGATCGCTTCACGGGCCAGACCCAGTGTTGTCACCGACAACACCTGAGTGGCAAACGCCAGCGAGGGATACTTGAAGAACGGATCATCAAGGTTAGGTTTGCCACCCCGGGTAAAGGTCCATTCCTCAGGTACCACCACGTTGTCGACCACCAGATCGTGGGAACCGGTGCCAACCATACCGATCACATCCCAGGCGGGCTCAATGGTCAGCGCCTCCTGCGGCATCACCGCCATCCGGGGTAACGACTGGCCATCATCCGGCGCAATACCGACACCACAAACACTGGCGCCCATGCAGCCACTGCCAAACTGCCAGCGTCCTTTGACCAGAAAGCCACCCTCTACCCGCTTCGCAGGTTGCGGCGGAAAAATACCACCGGCAAACACAACATCCGCCGTTTCCGCCCACACCTTTTCAATGGTTTCCAGGGGTAAACAGGCCAGATAGGCAGGGTTCATACCAAAGCTGGCAACCCAGCCAGCGGAACCATCGGCCGCGGAGATCGCTTCCACCATCTGTAAAAACTCAGCAGGTGATTTTTCATCCCCACCAAAACGTTTCGGCACTAACGCCCGGTAAACACCGATCGACTTAAACCGCTCGATAATATCCTGAGAGATATATTTCTGATCTTCAAACTCCTGGCGACGACAACGAATCTCTGCCAGCAGGGAATCAAACTCTGCAGCGCCGCCCCAGATCTCTTTGTTGATGACATTGGAAGTCATTACTCAATACTCCACACTGTTATTATTTTGTTGAGGTAAAAACTCACTCAATACGCAAGCAAGTTCGCATAGCATTTCATCTTCACCTTTGCGTCCCACCAGCTGCAGTCCAACCGGACGGTTGTCAGCAGTTTGAAGAGGGACAGAAAGAGCTGGATGGCCCGATAGATTGAATGGACGCACCAGCGCAGAGATGCTCAGATCGGTTTTGCCCGCCAGCGCATCGGCAAGGCTCATCGGAAATGCGGGAAGTGTTGGCAGGACAAGAACAGAGACCTGCTGCAGTGCCTCATCTACCTGTTTGGTAAAATGTTCGCGGACAGCTTCGGCTTCACGCAGCTGATCATCGGTGGTATTAGCGGCATTGGCTAAACGCAGCGCTACATCTTCACCGACTTTGCCGGTTTCAAGCAGATCACCGCAGGCACGCCAGGTTTCCGCATTAATGACCACCATTCCGGCCGTAAACGCATCAGAAAATGAAGCTAAAACCACTGGAGTAGTGTCATAACCCAGGCGACTTAAAAATGTGTCAATGGTTGCAGAGATAAGCGGATCGGCGGCAACATTCACCCGACCGAGGCGAATCGTGTTCGCTAATGCAGACGGCTCAAAGGATGGATCAATCACCTGCATGGCGGTTTTCAGCATCTCTGCAGACGTGGCAAATACGCCGACACAGTCGAGGGTTGTTTCTGCCGGTAAAACCCCCCGACGACTCACCCGCCCAAAGGTTGGCTTGAAACCGTAGACACCACAGCAGGCTGCAGGTACCCGAACCGAGCCGCCGGTATCTGTGCCGATAGAGAAGTCAGCCTCTGCCGCAGCAACCGCCACAGCAGAACCACTGGATGAGCCGCCCGGAATCAGCTCCGGATAGTGATAGTTAACCGGCGTTCCGGCCCAATGATTAACCCCGGTCATGCCATAGGCAAGTTCATGCAGATTGGTTTTACCCACCAACTGGCAACCGGCATTCAAAGCGGCATTAACGACGTCTGCATTCTCTTGCGCAGGCAGGGTATCTTCAAGCGCCTGACACCCAGCAATGGTCGGCAAGCCCTGCACATCTATCGTATCTTTCACGACCACCCGGTAACCCTGACCACCCTGAGAAATACGTTGAGAAAAAATAGACATCATTCAACTACTCACATCATTCTTATTCTAATTAATCGCCACTCTCGTAAAGAAGCGTGTTAATTATTGACCTGCATCAAGAATTATACATTTCACTTGAAGTGTCAACTAAATTTAGTTGAATATTCATCTATTATTTTAAGCTTAATCCATACCTAAAAATAAATTATTAATAAAATATAATATAAATCAATAATTTATATATCCACAATAAATCAAACGAATGATATAAAATTTCAAGAAAATTGTATTTTTGATATAATTTTTCAAGACATCACAGCTAGCAAAAGCCAGAAAGCAGGTATAAAAAAGCCCCCATTCAGTTGCCTGAATAGGGGCTTTTCCCTGAGACCGGAAAGCTTATTTGGCTGACATATTGATAAAATAACGCCGGAGCAACTCAGTGGATTTCTTAATCTGGGGCTCTGTGAACCCCTTAAAAGCCTTAGCAAACACCTTTTTTTCAGTCGTCTTTAACACCATTTTGACTTTATCGTGACCCTCTTCGGTCAACGACACCACGGTAACACGACCATCCGTTTCTGACGCATTAACCTCAACCAGCCCTGCATCACGCATGCGATAGACAATTTTTGTCATAGTTGGCAGTTTGCCGATCGCATGTTCTGCAATATCAGAAATACTCAGCGTGCCATACAAACTCAGCAGCACGGCAACTCGCCAGCGGGCGATATCCATCCCCAGAGGTTTCAGCGTTTTTTCCATTTCCTGGGAATACAAAGCGTTTACACGAGCGATCCAGTAAAAAGGAAACTCACTAATATCGAAAAACTGGCTGGATGGACTGTACTTTTCCAGCTTTGATGAATGAAAAACCATGGCAACCTCAATACGCTTTGCTCGATGGCAGCAACCTCTGCGCTACCGTCACTAAATTCGCGCAACCATAGCAAATAAATAGCAACCAGACGAGTATAGTGCCATTCAATTGAATAATTAATTGAACAGTAAACCACCTGATATCAATTTATTCAGCGAAGTGGTGGCCCTTACCTGCCCCCTTTAGCGCTACTTTTACCCACACCAAACAGCCTTTCAAAAAAAACCCGGCTAAAGAGCCGGGCGGAAAAGATCCAACAAGGAAGTACATAGTGAAGAAGAGATCAGCGCTGGTCGAAATCCACCACAACGGTGTCAGAGATCGGGTGGGCCTGACAACTGAGGATATAACCTGCCTCAATCTCGTGGGGTTCCAGGCCATGGGAGATATCCATATCCACCTCCCCTTCGATCAGCTTACATTTACAGGTAGAACAGACACCCGCTTTGCAGGAGTATGGCAGGTCAAGACCGTTGTGCATCCCGGCATCGAGGATATTTTCACCCACTGCGGCCAGATCAAACATCACCGCCCGGCCATCGGCACGCACGGTCACTTTAGACATTTTCTCTTCGCCAAACTGCTCTTTACGTTTAGCCGCTTTTTCCAGCATCTCTTTCGAATCTGCCGAGGAGTTAGCAAACAGTTCATAGTGAATCTGCTCATCGGTCAGCCCCTCCAGACGAAATCCCCGGGAGACCTCTGACATCATCGATTCAGGACCACAGATAAAGGCTTCATCCACCGCTTTGATATTGATCAGACCCGCTTTTTGCAGCGCATATCCTTTGGCATTGTCGATCCGGCCATTCAAAAGATCGGCCCCCTGATCTTCGTAATCCATAATATTGATCCACTGGAAGCGGTTCATATAGCGGTTCTTAACGAAGTTCAGCTCATCTTTAAACATCACCGAGTTACTGCGGCGGTTACCATAGATCAGCGTCACCCTGGAACCCGGCTCAGTATCCAGCACCGATTTCATAATGGAGATCATCGGCGTAATACCGGAACCGGCAGCGATACACATATAGTTTTTGCTGTTTTCAGGGCTCAGTTGAGTATAGAAACTCCCCTGCGGCGGCATCACCTCAACGGACATGCCGGGCTTGAAGGTATCATTGGCAAAGTTAGAGAACTTACCGTTCTTAACCCGTTTGATACCCACCCGCATATGGCCATCATTGACGCCAGAGCAGATCGAATAAGATCGACGCACATCTTCACCATCAATGGTGGCACGCAGAGTCAGAAACTGGCCCTGTATGAATGTGAACTTATCGGTCAGTTCAGCCGGTACAGCAAAGCTTACGCAGATCGCAGTGTCCGTTTCCGGCTGTACCTCAGCGATTTTCAGCGTGTAGAAATTGGTGTCTGACATGCTTCACCTATTTTTTATATGTTTTTATAAGTTGTTCATCAGAGCTGATCCGGGATCAGATCTTTTTGAAGTAATCGAACGGTTCACCGCAGTCATCACACTGAAACAGCGCTTTACAGGCGGTGGAACCAAACTCACTGATTCTGCGGGTATTGCGCGAACTGCAATGGGGACAAGCCGCATGGGCTTCCGGGGTTAACCCATCGTCATCCAGGCCAGCATCCTCAGGCGGTGCAATACCGTATTCACGTAACTTCTTACGCCCTTCTGGCGACATCCACTCGGAGCTCCAGGCTGGTGAAAGCGACAGTTTTACCGTGGCATTGCTATAACCATTGTCATTCAACAGCTGAATCACATCGGTGGTGATATTGTCCATCGCCGGACAGCCAGAGTACGTTGGCGTTATGGTGACGATCACCTGTTCGCCGTTACGCTGCACATCACGCAAAATTCCCAGATCCCAGATACTCAGCGCAGGGATCTCCGGATCCTTAATCACATCAAGCAGGTCCCAGAGCAGTTTCACATCGTCAGCATTACGCTGTTGCAGACGCTGGTACTGCTCTTCAGGCATCAGTGAGATCTCGTTCATAAGCCGTTACCACTTACAGCCAGGGTGGGAGCGGTGCACAATCTGCATCTCTGTGAGCATATGCCCCAGGTTCTCGGTGTGATAGCCAATACGGCCTCCGCGAACAGCCCAGCTCTCCTCAGGCACTGTCAGGGTGGCTTCGGTCAGAATATCGGTCACCATCTGTAGCCAGCGATCACGCAGCCCGGCAACATTGACACCGATACCAGCATCCGCCAGCAACTGTTCAGTCTCATCCATATCGAACAGCTCATGGGTATAACCCCACAGCTGATCAACCGCCTTCTGAGCACGCTGATGACTCTCGTCAGTACCATCGCCCAGGCGCAACACCCAGTCACGGCTACGGCGCAAATGATATTTCGTCTCTTTGATCGCTTTAGCAGCAATCGCAGACAGGGTTTCATCTTTAGATTGCAGCAGCTCCGGCAACATCAGGGTGTAGTAGACATCGGCAAACAGCTGACGCACCTGTGAGTAAGCAAAATCCCCCTTAGGCAGCTCCATCAGCAACAGATTGCGATATTCACGATCGTTGCGCATATAGGCGAAATCATCTTCATCGCGACCATCATCGGCCAGTTCTGCGGCATAGGTATAGAACATCCGCGCACGACCGATGTAATCCAGAGCTACGTTGCCGTAGGCGATATCCTCTTCCAGGAAAGGCCCATAGCTAACCCATTCGGAGATCCGGTGCCCCAGTACCACAGAGTCATCGCCCAGACGGGTCGCGTATTCCTGTGTTGCTTGTTTAATCTGATCACTCATATTCGATTCTCCCCAATCACATGTTGTTTACTGGGTCAGGCAAAACGTAATAGGTCGCATGACGATAGGGTTTGTCGTCACTTGGGTCATAGAAGCAATCGGCATCATCTTCCTGAGAGGCACAGATATCGCTGGATTTAACCACCCAGATGCTGACGCCTTCACTACGACGGGTGTAGCAGTCGCGGGCATATTCCAGTGCCTGCTCATGATCTTCAGCATGCAGGCTGCCAACATGTTTGTGGTCCAGGCCTCGCTTGGAGCGTACAAACACTTCAAACAGTTCCAGTTTTTCAGTAATGGTTGTCATCTCATCTACCCCTTATGCCGCATGCTGTGCGTTTTTCGCACGTTTCTTTTCGTTATAGGCTGTGATCGCGTCCCGAACCCACTCACCCTCATCATGAGCGGCAACATGGTGTTCAACACGCTGGCGGTTGCAGTGACCGTTGCCGTTGATAACACTCCAGAACTCATCCCAGTTCAGGTCGCTGCTGTCGTAATGGCCACGCTCTTCATTCCATTTAATATTCTTGTCCGGATGCTCCAGGCCCAGCACTTCGATCTGTTTTACTGTCTGATCCACAAATTTCTGCCGCAGATCATCATTGGTTTCACGCTTGATCTTCCACTCCATCGACTTTTGCGAATGGGCGGAATCAGAATCGTGAGGGCCAAACATCATCAGCGCAGGCCAGTAGAAGCGATCCAACGCATCCTGAGCCATCGCTTTCTGACCTTCAGAACCTTTAGCCAGTGCCAGCATCGCTTCATAACCCTGACGCTGATGGAAAGATTCCTCTTTACAGATGCGAATCATGCCACGGGAATAGGGGCCATAAGAGGTGCGCTGCAGAGACACCTGGTTGACAATCGCCGCGCCATCTACCAGCCAGCCAATCGCGCCTACGTCCGCCCAGGTGAGGGTGGGATAGTTGAAGATAGAGGAGTATTTGGCTGCACCGCTTTGTAACTGCTCAATCATCTCTGAACGGGAGATACCCAGGGTTTCACAGGCGCTGTACAGATACAGTCCGTGGCCCGCTTCATCCTGAATCTTGGACAGCAGAATCGCCTTACGCCGCAGGGAAGGCGCGCGGGTCAGCCAGTTACCCTCAGGCTGCATGCCGATCACTTCGGAATGGGCATGCTGGGAGATCTGACGAATCAGGTTTTTACGATACGCATCTGGCATCCAGTCTTTCGGCTCAATCTTCTCTTCCGCCGAAATCTTGCGCATGAAGTTTTCTTCTTGAGGTGTTGTCATTATTCTCATCTCCACTTCGTTTCGAGAGCCCTGTACAGGGCTCTATCGCGATGGCTTTTACGTTGGCGATCCCGGCAACAGGCCGCCCGCTTTATTGGATTTTCGGGCGGTTATCAAATACCCGCTTAGCCTTGCCTTCGGAACGGGGAATAGTCCCCGGCGGAAGAATTTCTATCTGGGTAGAGATACCCACTACCGCTTTAATATGATGCGCTAGTTCTTTAGCAACCTGTTCCTGACGGGCACTGGCCGCTTCGGTAGTCAGCTCCACCTTAACCAGCACCGTATCGAGATTGCCCCGTTTCTCAACCACGATCTCATAGTGAGGCGCCAGTGCAGCAATCTTCAGAATCTGCTCTTCGATCTGAGTCGGGAAGACGTTCACACCGCGGATAATCATCATGTCATCAGAGCGACCAGTGATCTTATCGATACGCCGCATCGGACGGGCAGTGCCCGGCAGAAGTCGGGTCAGATCACGGGTACGGTAACGGATAATCGGCAAAGCCTCTTTGGTCAGCGAGGTAAACACCAGCTCGCCATATTCGCCATCGGGGAGTACTTCGCCGGTATTCGGATCGATAATCTCCGGATAGAAATGGTCTTCCCAGATGGTGGGGCCATCTTTGGTTTCGATACACTCCATCGCCACACCCGGCCCCATCACTTCAGACAAGCCATAGATGTCGACAGCATCAATCCCCAGACGATTTTCGATATTTTTACGCATCTCATCGGTCCAGGGCTCAGCCCCGAAAATGCCACAGCGCAGCGCCATTTTGTGCGGGTCTAACCCCTGACGTTCAATCTCATCGATGATGTTGAGCATGTAAGACGGCGTCACCATGATGATGTCCGGGTCAAAATCATTCATCAGCTGAACCTGCTTCTCCGTCTGCCCACCGGACATCGGAATCACCGTACAACCAAGACGCTCGGCGCCATAGTGGGCCCCCATACCACCGGTAAACAGGCCGTAGCCATAAGAGATATGCACCTTATCACCGGCATGACCACCGGCGGCACGGATAGAACGGGCCACCACATCGGCCCAGACATTGATATCATTCTGGGTATAACCCACGACCGTTGGTTTGCCGGTAGTACCGGACGAAGCATGCACCCGCACCACATCGGTCATCGGCACCGCAAAGGAGTTAAACGGATAGGCATCACGCAGATACGCTTTAGTGGTAAACGGAAAAC
>NZ_JBNKYN010000016.1:0-58529 GCF_050300915.1 Amphritea sp. | reverse complement strand
AAACGCTGCAGATCGTCCAGCTGTTTCAACTCGAACGGATGAACACCAGCCTCATCGCATAATTTTTTATACGCCGGAACATTGTTGTACGCGTGCGCAATACTCCACTGCATGCGCACCAACTGCAGAGCACGCAGCTCATCAATGCTGGCAGTTTCAATGGGATCAAGCGCCCGACGGGGATGCTTATCATATTTCATAACTTTGCTCGTCCTGTCTTTTTATATTGCAGTATTCAGAACATTTAAAAACCAGCCCGCAGGCATTCGGTCCTGCGTTGGGCTGATTCACGTGTCACTCAGAATTACACCCGCTCAATGATCATCGCGATACCCTGCCCCACACCGATACACATGGTGCAGAGCGCATAGCGGCCACCGGTGCGGTGCAACTGGTACATTGCAGTTGTCACCAGACGGGCTCCGCTGGCGCCCAAAGGGTGTCCCAGCGATATAGCGCCACCGTTCGGGTTGACATGGGCAGCATCATCCGCCAGTCCCAGATCACGCATCACCGCCAGCCCCTGCGATGCAAATGCTTCATTCAGCTCAATAACATCCATCTGTTCCAGCGTCAGTCCGGTTTTTGCCAGCACTTTTTTTGTCGCAGGCGATGGGCCAAAGCCCATAATACGGGGGGCAAGGCCCGCCGTTGCCATACCGACAACCCGTGCTTTTGGCGTCAGACCGTACTTATCAGCTGCCGCTTTGGAAGCGATCAGCAGCGCACAGGCACCATCATTTACTCCGGAGGCGTTGCCCGCTGTCACAGAACCACCTTCGCGAAACGGTGCTTTCAGTTTAGACAGATCAGCCAATGTTGTTGACGCCCGGGGATGTTCATCGGTATCAACCACCAATGGTTCGCCTTTACGCTGCGGAATCACTACCGGTACGATCTCTTCGTTAAACAACCCGTTAGCCATGGCCGCCGCCGTTTTCTGCTGACTGCGCAGGGCAAACAGATCCTGATCTTCACGGGAGATATTGAACTCTTCGGCGACGTTCTCCGCAGTTTCGGGCATGCTATCCACACCATATTCCGCCTTCATCTTCTTATTGATAAAGCGCCAGCCGATGGTGGTGTCATACAGACCATTAGGCGTGCGGCTGAAAGCAGTCTCCGCTTTACCCATCACAAAGGGTGCGCGGGACATCGATTCACAGCCACCGGCAATCATCAGCTCAGTCTCTCCCGCTTTAATTGCACGCGCCGCCATACCGATAGCGTCCATACCTGAGCCACACAAGCGGTTGATGGTAGTGCCAGGCACATCCGTCGGCATCCCGGCAAGCAGTGCCGACATACGCGCAACGTTACGGTTATCCTCACCGGCCTGGTTGGCGTTGCCGTAGATAATGTCATCTACCTGGGTCCAGTCCACCTGTGGGTTACGATCCATCAGCGCCTTTATAGGCACCGCACCCAGATCGTCGGCCCGAACAGCGGAAAGTCCACCACCGTAACGTCCAAAAGGCGTACGGATAGCGTCGCAGATATAGGCATCGGTCATGTTTTATCCTCATTTATTTTTTTCTGGATATACCCGTCTGTACAGCAAGCAGATGAAAAATCCCCGCTGTGTCACAACAGTTATTACCGTCTCGATTTAATATTACATAATTATAATCAATTGACAACTTTTATGTATCACTTTCAGATCATAAATCCGTTAACCATCCTCATTACTATTATATAAACGAGTTTAATAGAGCTTATTAATGAAACTTAATTTCCTCAACTTAAGCCAAGAATGTATCAATGATACTCAGAGTATAGACTGCGGCGGCGATAGACAGCTGTTTTCTATTCAGGGGTTTCGCTATTGATGCCAACCGTTAAAAAGATCTGAAAACGGCGCCAGCCGTACTACACTGTGAATTAGGCGATATCGGGGATCAGTCGATGAACATAATCACCAGCCAGCAGTTGTTAGAGAATCATCCACTAAGTGCTTTTACCGATGCATCGGTATTTGGCGCGTTGCCTGAGCCTGCAATTCTCTGGCTACTAAAAAATGGGGTCATCCGGGAGTTTAAGCCGGGCGAGGAACTGTTCAGCCCGGGCCTGCCCGGCAACAGTTTTCATGTCATTCTGGCGGGTTCAGTCGATTACTATAAATATCATGAAGGTCACTATGCTTATATCCGCAAGCACAAAGCCGGTGAACAGATCGGCTTTGTCAGCATGATTGCACTGCATGACCGGGTGGGAAGAGCCTCAGCGTGTGAAGCAAGCACTACACTGGAGATCAGCTCAGCGGTGTACCACGACTTTCACCTTAGCCACCCGCTTGAGTTCGGTATTCTGATGATGAACCTTGCCCGGGAGATGGCCCGAACACTGCGAAATACGAACAATATTCTGGTAAAAAAAGTCACTGAACGGTGAAACCGCCACTCTAAATAGCAGGATGGTGACCACTCAGATAAGCCCAGAGGCGATCACCCGATGAGAAACGCCACCACTCCTAACGGCAGTTAACAAAGCCTGCCCTACCGAGAACCTCTCCCAGCAAACAACGATTTCTGATCGTTACCTCACTGATTTCTGCGGCATGAGTCAGACAAAGATCCGAAGCAGATCCACTGCTGCCTCGGTTTATATGGAGGAGTTCAAGGCGGCAATAGGCCTCTACAGATGCAGAGGCATGCCCCACAAACAGCGGTGTAAACACTATAGGTTCAGGACTCTCTGCGGGCACTGCAACTCATCTTGCGCATCGATATCAACAAGAGGCTCTCGGCACTCCCGAACAGGGACAACCAGCATAGGAAAGGTGGATGGGTTAGTTGGTGCAGCAGACGCTCCGTTACCACAGCAGCGCTGCCAGAGCCTTCAGAAAACCACCAGCTAAAGGATATCGGTTAAAACGGAGAAATGTGCAACCAGGCAGGCTGCACATATAGATAAGGCGTTAGATATTGATCAGCTGGCAGCAATCGGCGTGATATTGACTGCATGTATTCCTACCTCTTTTGGTGAGGCCTCAAACCGGACGGACTGACCGGTTTTCAGGCTCTTATAGCCTTCAGAAATAATGGCCGAATAGTGCACAAACAGATCCTCTTCAAAGTCGGGAGAGACGATAAAGCCAAACCCCTTCGCATTGTTAAACCACTTTACTGTTCCCGTATACATTCAGCGCTCCTTATTCTTAATCAGTAACTGCTAGTCGTCAGAATCTTGCAACGTCCATATTGATCTAACTACTCTGAGGCTATTTTCAGAAATCTGAGCAAACGGGTATATAAGAAAAAATCCTATAATTGACAAACAATGCGGATAAAAGCGTCCCAGATCAAAAAAAAAAGCAGGCGGATGCCTGCTTTAGTTGAGTATGCGACCGGTTAAGCCCGATCCATATCTCCGAAGATATCACGCTTTAAACGCTGCCGTTCAAGACGGTCTTCAATATCTCTGCGACGACTATGTGACTTACGACCCAGTTCTTCAGGCAGATCGTCATCTGCCTCGTCCCCATAATAGTCAGAGTCAAAATCTACTGCTCGGATCGGGCGCGCACGACGCTTGCTGCCTTTATAACTATCGAACTCTTCATCCCAGTCATCCTGGTCATCTGAATAGTTATTGACACGATTCCTGTTACTCATAATGCTTCTCTTTAATACCTCAAGGGCTTTTATGATGTTACGCACAATGATGCGTTTCACCTGACCGAACGCCTGAAACTAAGCATGCAGCAACACGGCGTCTGACCATAAAAATATTTGATCAGTTCTTTAACATACTGTTTAAAGTACAATTGGATTATTATCACAGTTTCAAAACCTGTAAAATGATCCTTTTTTATTATTTCGATTAAAAAAACTAATCGAACTGACTAACCGAACGTACAAACTGAGCTTTTGTTTCACACTATGGAAATCGGACTACTACGCACTTTTATCGAAGTCACCCGTACCCGTCATTTTGGTAAGGCGGCTCAGAATCTCTACCTGACACAGTCGGCGGTGAGCTTTCGGATCAGGCATCTGGAGGAGCTGGTTGGCGTTCCGCTGTTTACCCGACAGCGCAATAATATTCTGCTGACAACCGCGGGTGAACGGCTGATACCCCATGCGGAAAACATCATTAAAAACTGGCAAATGGCACTGCAGGATGTAGCGATCTCCGTAGAACAGGATCTACAGCTGGTATTAGGAGGAATAACCAATCTATGGGGAACCTTTCTGCAATCCACGCTGCCAAAGCTGGCTGAAAGCTTTCCCAATATGGCGATCCGAACCGAGATCAATAATCATCTGGAGCTCACCCGCTCGCTCCTCACCGGCACTCTGGATCTTGCCATCCTACTCGACCCTCCGAGTTTAAAAGAGCTGAGCCAGCAAGAGATTGGCCAGATTGAACTGGTGCTGGTCAGCAGTCATCCGAAGCTGACATCGGATCAGGTTCAGGATCATGAGTTCATCTTTGTTGACTGGGGAATGGCTTTCAATCTGCGAATCAATAAACTCTTCAAAAGACCACTGACACCGATTCTGCATACCGAACAGAGCCAGATCGCCCTGGAATTTGTACTCAGCCATGGGGGCTCGGCGTTCCTGCCGCTGGTGTTAGCCGGCCCCTATCTGGAGTCAGGAAAACTGCACCGGGTTAGCAATATAAAACCGGTAAAACGCACAGTTTATGCCGTCTATGTGAAAGAGTCTGAACGTTACCCTCAGTTACAACCGATTATCCAGAAGTTGTGTGACTATGAACTTAAACCTGAGATGACACTCTGACACGGCGTTTCTGTAGTCAGAAAAGTGTTTTCCCACTGCGGTTACCGGCGATATCACCGACAACCGGAGAGCGATTCAACTATCCACCAAAATAGACAGCGCCTCTTTAATTTCCGGCTGCATCACCTGTGCATTATCCTGCAACTCGGTAACGGCAACGGCAAACTGGGTACGGATAACATCGTTCTGATCGACAAGCCAGGCAAGTGCTGCCTGACTACATTGCTGGGGCGTCCAACTGTGTTTCAGTGGAACACCAGACCCTTGAAGAAAAGCAAAAAAATCATTCTGATCCTTCAAAATAGAAATCATATGCGCCTGCTCCTGCAACACTTTCGGTTGCTTTATTATTATGCTGCCCCTCAGAGGTATCGCTATGAGAGACAAAAACCAGCATATAGCTGGCCCTTAGTTATACCTTAGTTGTATACCATCACTCCTCATTGATCAACATTTTAAATACAAAAATCTGATGATCGCTGCTGATGCCCCATATGACGCACCAACAGTGATCATAATAGGGTTATCTGACTACGGAAAACGTTACCTGCTGCCATACACCCTGCTCATCGACCAGACGCAACCGGTGCTCACCTTCAGCTAATGTCACCGCCAGTTCATGAAACGTCCGGGTAGTGCCCAGATAGTGCTTATCCAGGTGCCAGTACAGTCTGGCGGCATCTTTCTTTGCACTGGCCCGCAATACCACTTCGCCCCGCTGTCCATTCAGATATTTCGGCAAACTGATCAGCTGTCCCGCTCCGGGATAGGTGATCTCAAAATCTCCTTTTAACACCCGACGATCCGGTAAACAGACCGGATCAAAGTCAGGTACCGGCGTATAATCCGGGTGTGAAATGCGATAGTAGACAGCCTGTGAAGGCGGCAACTGAAAAAAGGTCTTGCTGATAACCTCACCCGCAGCATCGCAATCCCGACTGGTACGCAACCCTGAGACCCGATCCACCGCGACCTGAAAATGATGAGGGCTGACCTTTTCAAAGCGTGCCGCAAGCGGAATCAACAGTGTCTGCCTGGGACAATCGAACTTAGGCAGGAAGCCATTATCCCGACACACCTGTATCGACCTAAGCGCAGCATCGGGCGTCTCCGGCCAGCCCCCCGCAGCGATAATATTGAGTGTATCAAACAGTAGCGGCGCCGCAGCACTCGTGCCGGTCAGCAGTGGCCGCCCCTCGCCGTTGGCATTGCCAGTCCAGACCCCGACAGTCACATCCCGGGTAGTGCCGATAGCCCAGCCATCCCGTAAGCCATAACTGGTACCGGTTTTCCAGGCAACTTTGGCAGACCCGGCAAACAATCGATGCATCTTGTGTAAACCCGGACGCGTTACATCAGACAGAGCCTCCAGCGTCAGCCAGGCGGCTCCCTGACTGAGAGGCAACTGTCCTCCGTCCGCCGGCACAGCCTGACCATACTTTAAAGACTGTTGGACAATCGATTGGGCACTCTGCGCCTGGCGGCTCAGATTAGCATAGGCCGCCGTCAAATCGACCAGACTTACCTCTGCGCCCCCCAGAATCAGAGAGAGGCCATACTCTTCTGGCGTGCGGAACAGATGGCTGAAACCCATCTGTTTTAACTGCTCATAGAATGCCTGATAGCTGTACTGATCCAGCATCCGCACTGAGGGAATATTTAGCGAAGCGGTCAGCGCTTTACGTGCAGAAACGGCCCCCCGGTAAGATTCATCGTAGTTAGTCGGCTGATAGCTGCCATAGGCGGTTGGAATATCAGGAATCAGCATCAATGGGGTAATATCACCGCTGTCCAGCATTGAGGCATACAGAAAGGGTTTCAAGGTGCTGCCGGAAGAGCGCGGCTGACTGGCGATATCCACATAGGGCGCAAACTCTGGCCGCTGACTGAAGGGGGTATTACCAAAATAGGCCTTCACCTGCAGGGTGGCATTATCCACCACGATTAGCGCCAGATTATTAATCCCAAGCGCACCGAGTCGCTGACTATGCTGTTGCAGTATAAACTCAATTTTCTCGGTCAGACGACGGTCAATCTCTGTGTGAAACACCGCCTGATCGGGATATTCCTGGCTCAGCCGGTCAAGCAGATGTCCGGCCAGGGCTGGCCACGGTTTTGGTCTATCGGGGATCGGTTCCAACAGTGACAGCCGGTAGTCCTGCTCATTCAGAACACCGTTCTGCCATAATTTATGCAGCAGAAAATCCCGTTTATGACGCAGCTGTTCCCGGCTACGGGAGAGATGCATCACCGAAGGGCTGTTGGGCAGCACCGCTAACAGCGCAGACTCTGCCCAGCTAAGCTCGTTTAAACGGCGACCAAAATAACGCCAGGCCGCTGCTTCAATGCCCACCGTATTCCCACCCATCGGCGCATTCGCCGCATACAGAGCAAGAATCTCCCGCTTTGACAGCTGCATCTCCAGACGCAGTGCCAGGTGCAGCTCCTGTAATTTCTGCCACCAGGTACGGGCACGATTGCCATCCACTATCCGCGCCAGTTGCATCGTAATCGTGCTGCCACCACTGACAATTCGCCCGGCGGTCAGGTTAAGGTAAAACGCCCGTACAATCGCCAGAGGATCAACCCCCGGGTGAGACATAAAGCGCTTATCTTCATACTGAATCAACGAGGTCGTGTAGGCCTCTGGCAGCGCCGATACCGCCTGAAACCGCCACTGTTGATCCGTCGCGATCCGGGCACTGAGCAACTGGCCGTTCTGATCCAGCAATAAACGAGACAGCGGCTTGCTGAACAGCGGATCGGGTAACGGCCACCATAGAGACAGGCCGAAAACCGTTACCAGTACCGCAACCGCTAAGATCCAGCGTCTATTTATCAGCCGCGATAACCGCAACACTCTGACCTTTCACCTGGGCTTTCAGATTATCGTTGTACATTGCATAAGCGGACGCCGCCGGTAGATAGAAATGACCGACAAACGAAGCATTCATCGGTATTGACAGCGTCTTCGCTTCGCCAGCTTTAAGCCCCATATAGGCGCTCACCCGATCATCCCGGATATCCACATAATCCAGCTGACAAGCCGCCTCAGAGCAGACCTCGCGCTCATTGTCGATCTGCCAGCCACTGGCAGCCCAAAAATTCAGCGCTATATTACTGATCTCATGCTGAGTGATATTACTCAGCCGAATCTGAGCGGTGATATTAGCGCCCTGAGGTAAACGATCAACAGCAACCGTTTTGCCTTCGCTGTTTGCATAACTCACCTCAAGGGCCAGTCCCTGGGCATATTCAAGCTCAGAACCCGGCTCGGCGACACCACTCTGCGTCAACGTTAACCACACCGGCTGAACCCCGGCATTACTGACGTTAACCGCTGTTGCAGTATCGTCACTTAACAGATCCACCTCACTCACCTGCGGAGTCACCTCCAGAGTCTGCTGACTGCCCTGCTGCATAACAACCACCTCTGAGTTGCCATTATCGGAACCACCGATGGACTGCTGAGCCTGTTGATAACGGGCTAACGCCACCAGCGCAAAGGCGGTGGACTGGGTACTGTGCCAGCGGTCCTCCGCCAGCTGCCCGGCAATACTTTCTGCCAGTTCAGTAGCGCTCACCGGATCGGCCAGTTTGGCATAGAGCATCAGGAACAGAGCGTTATCCCGCAGCACTGAGCCAAAGCTGGAGGAGTTGGTATCGTACTGATCAACCGCTGTCAGACCACCAGATATCAGCGACCGGGCAACATCATCCTGACCGGCATAAAGGTAGGCCAGTGACAGCAATGCCACACTGGCGCTGTCATCCACCTGCAACGCTTTCAGCCGGTACATCGCCGACCAGTTCGGTTTGCCATACAGGCTCAGGGTAAACAGCCGGTAAGCCTGGGCTTTCACCTTTTCTGAATCGCTGCTATCAACCGCAAAGTTGGACTGCAGATACTGATAGGAGAGCCACTGCTGCATCAGACTCTCCGGCACTTCATAACCGGCCTGCCGCGCCAATAACAGAAAGTGACCGGCGTAGTTTGTGCCCCAGGCATTACTCTGCGCCTGACCCGGCCAGTAAGCAAAACCACCATCCAGCGTTTGGAATGACTGCAGCCGGTTGATTCCCGCAGAAATATTATGTTGGATCTGCGCCTGTTTTTTCGTGTCCAGCTGACTCAGCTGATCCAGATAGAGCTGCGGGAAAACTGACGAGGTAGTCTGTTCAATACAGCCGTGCGGATAGCGCACCAGATAATCCATACGTGATTTCAGGCTGACCGGTTTAAACAGACTCAGCGCCAGCGATGCCTGGTTGCTGCCAGTAATTCCGAAAGGCTCCAGCTGGAGGTTCTCGGAGGACTCTCCCGCCACAAGATAGGAGGTTGTCCGCGTCGTCCGTTCATTCGGGGCATTGATATCCAGATAAACCGTCTGGCTGTTCTGGGCATCAGCGGACGCCAGCTCGATGGTAAATTCCACTTTGCCAGTTATATTCCCGGTCTGAATCGCAAAACTGGCCATGGCGGAAGAGTATGGCGGCAAAGTCAGTTGCTGCGTTGTTTGCGCAACCTGCACCCGGGTGTCATCCACCTGTAAACTAATCTGCACAGGGGCAGGTTCAGCGGTGTTGTTAAACAGCTCTACCGGCACCTGGGCCTGCTCGTTAGTACGCATCACCCGTGGCAGGGTTGGAAATACCGAGATATCATCCCGTACCACCACTTCCTGCTCCGCCTTTCCGTACGCACTGCCATCTTCGGCCACCAGCATCACCCGCACCGCCCCGAGATACATCGGCAGGGTTACAGGGTGACTCCGCTTCTCACCGGCAGCCAATTTAAAGCTGCCAATAAACTGCACCAACGGGGGAAAGCGACGGTTCTTCTTGCCTTTTTCATCATCGGACTGAGCATCACTGCCGCCCACCGGCAACAGGCCGTGCAGCTCACCACTGTAAGCACCGACGACATCTTTATAGAGATCCCAGGTTTTCACCTGCAACGCCTGGCGCTGATAAAAGTACTTAAACGGGTCTGGCGCGCTGTAGTTGGTCAGCCCCAGCAACCCTTCATCCACCAGTGCCAGCGTATAGGCCATTGGACGGCCCTCGGATTCAGAGACCTGAATATCGAAGCTGGCGCGGGAGTTAACCTGCTCTACCGTCGAAATCTGCGGATGGAGATGTTTCTGCGGATCTTCAACCTGCAGCGGGATAATCCCCATCAAGCGCATCGGCCGGTCATTTTCACGGCTGGCGTGGGGCTGCAGATAGGTTACGCTAAGATAGATATTCGGGGCCATCTCAGGGGTGATCGCGATCTCAATCTGCTGTTTCAGCCTTTTTTTCTGTGCATCCTGCTCAACCCAGAACTGTTGCAACACCCGGGTAGCGGACTCAACGGTCACCAGCGCCCGGCCCTCTTTCAGTTCCGGCAGCGTCACTGTTGCGGTTTCCCCAACCTGATAGGTCCCCTTATCGCTGAACAGTGTCAGACGGTCTACATTATCGCCCTGGGACTCCTGCTGGCGTCCCGCCCAGCCGGGCCAGTCGATATAAACCACTTTACCGCTGCAATGAGTCTCTTCTCCGGCGATACAGGCACGCACCAGATAGCGCCCCCATTCGGGATAATTGACCCGCAACGGCCATTCCGCCATACCATTCTCATCGGTGACCGCCTCACCACTGGCAATCACTCTGCTGTGCTGAGCGTCGGTGTAACGCGCCAGAGATTCAGTGCTCTTCTCATACCACCACTTCCACTCAAGCTTATAAACGCTGATCTCCAGATTGGTATTGCTCACCGGCTGACCAGCTTTATCCAGCACCACCAGACGGGTTTTATGATCCTCATCGGTCAGCAGCATCCCCCGGGCAGCATCCCCTTTCGGTAGCTGCAGCCCAAGATAACGATCATAATAATCAAACGGCCGGGAGAAACTGTTGCTGCTGAACTGTCCGCTCTCTTCGAACACCCGGTTGGTAAAGAGCGCTTTGAGCATCCCCGGCGGAGGGGTTTTACTGTCAATCAGCAGACCAAACGCGGTATCGCCCTGCTTATCCAGGGTCCCTTCAAACAGGTTTATTTTACTGGCCCGGTAGTCCCGGGCCGGATCATCAAAGGTGTATTCCGGGAACTTACCGGCAAACTGAGTTTTCACCGGCACCAACATCACCGATACATCCGCTTTCAAGCCACTGGCAGGCGCACCATGCAGCCATTGAGAGTGCAATCCAACCGCTTGTTCAACCCCATTTTGCAAACGGGCATCCTCAGCCAGATCCAGTTCGACTTTCAGACGGTTAGGCACCACGGTTTCAATCCGCAAGGGGTGGTGAAAATCCTGTCCGCCAACCCGAACCACTGCTTCCCAGTTACCAGTCGGCGCATTCATCGGCGTTGTCAGCGTAAAGGTGTACAGATTACCCACCGGGTGATTGCTGTAGATCGACTCAATCAGTTGTCCGGAAGGGTTAAACAGCTCAACAACCACCGGATGTTCATCCGGCAGCTCATTGAGCTTATCCTGCAGAATAAAGGTCAGATAGATATTATCACCGGGGCGCCAGATATCCCGTTCGCCATAGATAAAACCGTCGATATTGCTTTGCAGATGGGTGCCGCCGATATCAAACTGACTGGTGGTCAACGCACTGACCTCATTCAATTTGAGGTAACCCACCTGCCCCCCGGCAGCGGCCTGAAGATAAAACGCTTTACCGCTGAGTTTGACATCGACAAAACCACGTTTATCCGTCTTACCCTGGCCCACCGACTGCCCCTGAAAGTTGAATATTTCAACCTCGGTGTTAGCGACAGGCTCAGACGTTTTCAGGTTGGTGATAATGACATGCGCAATATCCGCATCGGGTGCCTGTTTCACAACGATACCAATATTGGAGCGCAACAGATTTTTTGCCGCGCGGACATCGGCGGTGTATTCATAATAACTGTCGCTACAGGCGCTCAGATTGTTAGAACCACCGGAGGACTGGTTGTAATAGTTCCATGAGCTGTCGCCATCAATATGCTGCAGCTGATCGGCATTAGCAGGTAGTTTTCGCTCCGGCAGGGCCACCGCATTCTCTGCATCACTGCAGGGTAACAGCGAGTCACCCCGATCCAGCGACAGGGTAAGGCGGATCAGACTACCGGTTTTCTTGTTCATCAACTCGGTGATATCCAGACGGTAGTCCTGCCAGCTGCGCAGACCGCCCTCATCCAGAGGGATCGACTTTTGCCAGATAAAGCGCCCTACCTTCTCCAGGGACTGATCACCTTCCAGGCGATTTTCCTGCAGAAACTGCCCCACATTGTCGGCAAAGACTTCAAATGCAGTGACGGTTACCGATTTGGCGCTAACCGCCTGAAACGGCAGTTCGATCCGAGCACCATCGGGCAGAATCATCCCCTGGCCAGTAAAACGAACCGCTGGTTTCATCGGCGCAATACTAAAGGTTTTATGCTGGCTGGCAGTCAGCCCGACACCACAATGGTCCTGCAGCTCTTTATGAATGGTCAGCTGCAAGCTCTCTGCATTAGAGTTGTTCAGTCCCAGACGCAGCTTATTCCCTTCCACCTGATAGCGGGTAAAACGGTACTGACTGGAGATCAGATGTTTCAACGCCTGATCTTTATTAAGATTGCGGTTAAACACCAGCTCAAGCACACCACCGCCGTTCTCGATAATACCACCGGAAAGCAACTCCAGCGGGCTGTTATCATCGCCCGCAGAGCCGGGGACTGTGAACACCTGTTGCCCCGCTGATCCAACGCCAGCATGACTGTTCCAGCTGACCGTCAGTGCCTGACCACAGCTGTCAGGGCGGGCTATATTGCTGATTACCAATTCGGGTAAGGCCCTGTCTCCGGTGCCTTCTGCGACATCAGGCATTAACACCGAAACCACAGCTGCTCTGTCGGATACGCGGATTCGCTGGGCAATCTCCGTGCTTTTTAGCCCGGCAGCACCACTTACACGGGCATGGATGGAAACAGTGTTGGCGGTGTCATCGCGAACCACCGGCCGCCCCTGTTTAAGATCGGTCCAGTTAAGACTCAGAGGGGTTTCTAAAATTTCAGCGTCTGCCGCGGAGGAAGCAGGCGTATCAATGACAGTGGGAGCGGCGATGCCGGTAGTGTCAGGCTGCGCATCTGCAACATCGTTTAAACTATCCGAAGCAACAACTGCCGGTTCCAGCGAAAGACTCTCGGCGGCCGCCTCAGCAGAGCTACTCTCAGCAATGCCATTCTCAGCAGCTGCGTTCTCAACAATACCCTTCTCGACAGAGTCATTCTCAGCAGCACTACTCTCAGCATCGCCATTCTCAGCAGAGCCCTCCCCGACAGAGTCATTCGCTGTTGCAGCGGTCTCAGTCGATGCGGTGGTAGCAGGCGCGGAATCATCACTACACCCGGACAGGTTTAGCAATAATAGCAGGATAACAAAAGTCCGAAGCAGTAAAGCAGAAAACGGAAAGGCCCTTAACATATATAAATCCCTTTATAGAATGGACGCCGAAAGATTGAATTGTGCTGTAGAGAAAGAATTATACCAATGCTTTATGTCACTATTAAATAACATAAGCGTCTGCCTCCGAGACCAGCGTATTCTGTAATCTACAGAATACGCATCTCCGCCGACATTACCCATGCGATCCTTAATCGCCCCTGAAGCGACTACAGCAGTGGCTCGTTGCTCATACCCTTCACCCACCCCATGCAACAACTTTCTTACAAAGCGGTTAACTAAAACACTTACTATCAAAACAATAAAGAGGGCTGTTGCGAGCTACGAGTAAGTCACGATCTGTGTGACGTTCGAGCCACGAACAACGGCGGGTAACGCTTACTTCTTACGACTCTTCGCCGCCGGTTTCGCCGCTCCGGCCTGATTGCGAATAATCTTCGTCTGCCCGGCTTTATTGGTGCGTGGGCGATGAATCTTTTTACCCAGCTGTTTACGCAGATTATCTCGGCTACCCACTTCATAACCCGGCATATAGATCCGCTGGATACGGCTGCCAATCAGACGCTCGATATCGTCCAGGGAGCGTTCCTCCTCCCGGCTGACAAATGAGATCGCCTTACCTTTAGCACCCGCACGACCCGTACGGCCGATACGGTGAACGTAATCCTCCGCCAGATAGGGCAGATTGAAGTTTACTACCAGTTCGAGCCCCTGAATATCTAACCCCCGGGCCGCCACTTCAGTCGCCACCAGCACCTGAATTTTACCCGCTTTGAAATCAGCAATCGCACGACGGCGAGACCCCTGCGATTTATCCCCATGACAGATCGCCGCCGAGATGCCATCGATCTTCAGGTCAACCATCAGCGAATCCGCCTGGGCTTTGGTACTGGTAAAAACCAGCACCTGAAACCACTGGTGTTTATCGATCAGTTCTGCAAACAGGTCAGCCTTGCGCTTCTCCTCTACTGGATAAACCACATGCTCGACGGTGTCCGCGGTAGCATTCAGCTTAGCCACCCGAACCGTTTCGTAGGGCGTCATCAACTGTTTGGCAACTTCATTTACCCGAGGGGAGATAGTGGCCGAAAACATCAGCGTCTGGCGTCTTTTAGACGCCTGCTGCAGCAATGTGCTGACATCAGCAATAAAGCCCATATCCAGCATCCGGTCCGCTTCATCCAGCACCACAAATTCAGCTTTTGCCAGGCTGACATTACACTGCACCACATGCTCCAACAGCCGCCCCGGAGTAGAGATCAGAATATCAACACCCGCTTTCAGCTTTTTCTGCTGACCATCCATATTCGCACCGCCGTATAGCGCGAGAACCTTAAGAGGTAAAAACTGAGCATAGCGCTTGATGGTTTCAGCCAGCTGCTCTGCCAGTTCGCGGGTCGGTGTCAGAATCAGTGCCCGAGGGCAACCGGACTCGGTCGGATGCGGCCGGTCATGCATCTGTTGCAGAATAGGCAGTGCGAATGCAGCGGTCTTACCGGTGCCGGTCTGTGCATTCGCCAACAGGTTTTTACCCCGGCGGGCGGGCACAATCGCCTGCTCCTGCACCGGAGTCATCTGGCTATAACCACAGGCATCCAGAGCCTGCTGAATCTCAGGTGCCAGATCTAATGCTGAAAACTTCATGATAAATCCTCTGAGCCTGGCTCTTGTTAAGCCAATTTAATGGGCGCATATGATAAAGGAATTTGAACAATTAAGTGAAACTCATTACAGATCATGTGCAGAATAACGCCGTCAGATGTTCACCGTCTCCATAATTGCCTGCAAACCGGGCTTGTTGGCAAAGATCTCTGCCTCGGTTAAGCCCACCATCTCATAGGGCAGCACCAGCCACTGATCGGTGATATGAGTATAGAAATCCGGGACTCTTTGAGTCCGGTTGTTGGCCGGTTTAAACCAGGGCACCGCAACTTTCACATCCAGCGGCATATTACGTTTAGCCCGCTGGGACAGCTGGGTGATAACCGCATCGATGCTTTTTCCCGAGCCATAAACATCATCCACAATCAGCAGTTTGTCATCACGATTCAGGTTTTCCAGCAGATAGCGCAGGCCATGGGCTTTAATATTTCCCTCGCCTTCAATCATCGACTGATAACCGGGCAACCCCCGATAGGATGTACGGATGGAGATATGGTCAGTTTTCACCCCCAGGTACTGCAGGCACTCCTGTACATAGATGCCAACGGTGCTGCCGCCCCGCCAGATGCCCACAATAAAATCGGGGCGATAACCGCTTTCAAAGATCTGTGCACCTAAGCGGAACGAGTCACAGATCAGCGCCTCTTCAGTAATAAAATGTTTTTCCATAATGCTCACCTTCCCACAGGGGAATTGTCACTATCATTGGCGGATCAGCCCGCGTCAGGAATCAGATGACCGATAATATTAAACAGCTCCGGACGGTGCCGTTTTATCTCGTCGACGGTCAATCCTTCAAGCGAGTGCGGATACTTCAGCCAGGCCTCTGTTTCATGCAGATAATATTCAGGGTCGACCCCGGTTTTATTCCGTGTCGGCTTGAAGTAAGGCACCGCGATACGAATATCTTCCGGTGTATTCAGGCGGCATTTCAGCTTCAACTCTTCAATAACCGCCTGGATTGTCAGCCCGGTATCGTAGACATCATCGACAATCAGCAGACTGTCGCTGGCCTGGATGTTCTTGATCAGATAATCCATGCCATGAATCCGCACCGATTTAGAGCGACCATCGATGCCATCACTATAAGATGAGGTGCGGATCGCAATATGGTCGCTCTGGATGCCGTAATAAGCGAGAAACTCCTGCACCGCGACGCCAATGGGGGTGCCTCCCCGCCAGATAGCGATAATATAGGTGGGCCGGAAACCATCATTAATAATTTTTGCCCCTAGGCGGAAAGAGTCTTCCAGCAGCGTCTGGGCATCGAGATATGTTTTTTCCATCGTTTCATACTCTGTCGATAACGCCTGCCATCATAACAATCGGGCGACGATTTCTGTATCAGAATTTGAACAGAGCGGTATATTTCAGCGCCTGCATTAGACCATCATCGCTGTGATTTACGGCACCTTTTCGAGTGAGCGCTTGATTACAGGCGTTGAAGGAAGACAGGACAGCACCCAGACACTCAACACAAAAGGGGCGGTCAGGGGCATAACGTCAAATAGTTGCAGTAAACGGGTGAGCAATACTGCCAACAGCACGCCGCAGACAACGGTCAGCGGTCGAAAATTACCGCGACTGAGCAATGCGAGGACCAGCAACACAACGTTATAGCTGTAAATTCCCAACGCTATCTGCGGTATAGGAAAAGCCAGCAACATCGACACCACCAGGCTCAGAATGACAGCAAACACCACGACCAGTGCAGCAACCCTGGAGACGATCAACAGACCGGCCAGCAACAGTGCTCCGCTGACACCGCTGTTAAGAAACATCACCTGGCCGATACCCGATAAAACTGATCGAAACAGATTTATCTCCATAGCTGACGCGCCAGTGATCGCAGAAACATCAGCTATGCCTGAGCCAGCCAGATGCTGTGAGCCGAAAAGCAGCCAGAACAGCCACACCGACAGGATAAACGGCAAGGTATAGAGGGGATAGTTCAGCCCTTTTAAGCAGTGACCAATGATCGTTGCCAGCAACGTCGCCATCATCGTCAGCATCAACACCAGCGGCCCGCTCAACGGCCATAAATAACTCATAGCCAAACCCACCAGCGCACCATTAAAACCATACAGCCCTTGCTCCAGCTGGGCATACTGACCACTCGACCGGCGCAACAACATCAGGCTAAAGAGTTGATTAACAACGCATCCAAGGATTGCCGCGACCGCCATCACCGGTGAGTAAACAACCACTGCAATGAGCAATAACACGCCGGTGAGGCGATTATTCTGCAGCATAATCTGGCTGAAACTGCTTAATACGCCACGCAGGAAAGGGCCACGCCACAGCAGGCCCGGCCACGAACAAGCATCATTGGACACCATAAGGAGACTCTCAAAGATAAACGCTCAGACGAACGCGAACAACAAAAAATAGGGGGGCGCCAGACCATCGCTAAGGATCTGCCGCATGCCGAAGGGGAGAGGCAACAGCAGATCCTTAGGCTGGATAATGACTAAGCGCCAGGAAGCGCCTCAATACTGAGCAATGTCAGTATTCAGAGCTTTCAGAAATGCCATTTCAGCAGCAGTGCCGGGTTACGCTCGTCGACACCATCAATACCAAACTTATTGGTCCAGTAGGCGTACTCCACACCCACGTATACGGGTGCTTTGGTACCGATCAGCTTGCCAGCATTCCATTTCAGTTGTGAAGTGAAGTTCATCTCAGAAGCTTTATCCGACTCTGAGGTGGTCCAGTCGATAAACCCATCGTAAAGGAACTCTGCGTCACTTAGCGCAAACGGCAGCCCCCAGGTGAGTGTCAGCTGGGTATCATTGGATGACTTATCGTTATTAGCGCGGTACAGGTTGGCATTAACGTACTGAAATCCCGGCACATCCAGACTGACACCCACTCCGGCAAGAAAGTTATCAAACCCCTCCCCGCTCTCCCAGGTGCCCGCCAGCAACACATCCTTCACCGGGCCAAACGACAGATCACTACCCGTCAGACTGGAAAGACTTAACCGGGGTGACAACTCCATATAGTTTTCACTGTCTCCGTTAGCCGATTGCAACCGATCGAGGAAGAAGAAGTTATCTCCCCAGCTATGACCACTGGCATGCTCAACCGTCACCACCTGGCGGTCAGGATCGCCCACCTCGTAGTCACTGCCATTCAGATAAGTGAGGCTAAACGAGCTCCACAACATCTCGGCAGAAGCCGACATAGAAAGTGTTGAGAGCATCGTTCCGGCAACTACGCTGACAAACGTTGGTGCTATTTTCATCTTAGGTTTCCTTATTGTTATATTTTCAGTTTTTCTGACGCACTTTTTTAAACGTGATTTTTTAAACGTGGCTTTTTAAACATGCGTATCCCTGCCGACCATTTCTGGTCAGCATGACAGGGAGGTTACGCAGGGTAGTAAAGGGTTATGCCCGCTACAGATGATGCAGCGGACAGCATCAGACCGGGTAGCTGATCAGCTGGCGGCCAGTTTTCTTGCCAGCGCTTTCTGGCGCTGGATTAATTGAGCGATATCGTAATCGACAATGGCCGCATCAATCACCCGCCACTGGCCAGCCACCATCACCCGGTCGGCCTGATGGGCTCCGCAGAGCACCAGCGCCGCCAGCGGGTCTCCGGCTCCGGCAAAGCGCAGCTCATCCAGTTTGAACAGGGCGATATCGGCCTGCTGCCCCACTTTAAGTGATCCCAGATCATCCCGGCCAAGGCAGCGGGCAGAACCCTCGGTTGCCCAGGACAGCACCTTCTGGTGAGTAATCTCAGCAGCATCATATTTGAGGCGGCCCAGCAAAAATGCCTGACGTACCTCCTGAATCATATTGGAACCATCATTGGAGGCAGAGCCATCCACCCCCAGACCGACCGGACTGCCCGCACGTTCAAGATCCAGTGTCGGACACAGGCCCGATGCCAGCAGCATATTGGACGATGGGCAGTGGCAGATACCGGTGCCCGCAGCGCCCAGACGACGTATCTCATCATCATTAAAGTGAATACCGTGAGCCAGCCACACCCGATCAGTCAGCCAGCCGACTTTTTCCAGATAGTCCAGCGGCCGCAGACCAAACATTTTGATACAGAACGCGGTTTCATCATGGGTTTCCGCCAGATGGGTATGCAGACGCACATCATATTTCTGTGCCAGCTCAGCACTGGCCCGCATCAGGCTTTCACTGACCGAAAACGGTGAACAGGGTGCCAGGGCAACCCGGCTCATCGCGCCCGCCTCTGGCTGATGGTATCTGCTGATCAGACGCTCGCTGTCATCCAGAATAGTCTCTTCATCCTGCACGGTTGACTGCGGCGGCAAACCACCATCCTCCTCCCCCAGACTCATCGAACCACGGGTCAGATGCACCCTGACACCCAGTTTTTCAGCCTGCGCCATCTGAATATCGATAGCGTTCTCCAGCCCCCGGGGAAACAGGTAGTGATGATCACTGGCGGTAGTACATCCGGACAGCAACAACTCTGCCAGCGCCACCTGAGTCGACACTTCAATCATCTCCTCTCCCAGCTTAGCCCATACGGGATAGAGGCTTTTCAGCCAGCTGAACAGGGATTTATTCAGCGCCTGGGGAAACGCCCGGGTGAGGGTCTGATAAAAGTGGTGATGACTGTTAATCAGTCCCGGCAACAGCACATGTTCACGGGCGTCAAACACCTCATCCACAGGCTGAACCGGTGATGCGCCACTGGCCAGCACTTCAACAATCAGCTGCCCCTCGATGACCACCCCACCAGCAGATTCACTGTCCAGTGTTGCCAGAGGGTTCTTAATCCAGATTCGCCGGGAACTCTTCAATGTCTTCACTCCGTAAGCCAACTCATTCATTAACACGACGGGCAGTCACTACCCATTTACATTTGCACAAAGAGAGGGGTTTTGCCCCTGTGGCGTATTAGTGTCTACCACATTCTCGCTGGCACTTTCCTCAACACTCTCTGCATCTATCTCTTTAGCCTCTTCGCCATCCATATTCTGCGGTAGGATGAGGTTAAGGATAATGGCCGCCAGAGCACCTATGGTCAGCGGCGAACCGATAATATTTTTCAGGGCGACGGGCATAGCAGACAACACCTCAGGTACTGATGCCACCCCCAGCCCCAGACCGATAGAGATCGCGGTAATCAGCATGTTACGACGATTCAGCCCCGCCTGAGCAATAATCTTAACCCCCGCCATCGCCACGGTACCAAACATAATAAGAGTGGCACCACCGAGTACCGGTTTTGGCATCTGCTGCAATACTCCGCCGATCACCGGAAACAATCCCAGTAACACCAGAATACCGGCAATAAACAGCGCCACATGGCGACTGGCAACACCGGTCAGCTGAATCACCCCGTTATTCTGGCTGAAAGTAGTCATCGGCAGACTGTTCAGGGATGAGGCGATCGCCGAATTACAGCCATCCGCCAACACACCGGCTTTAATACGCTTAACGTATACGGGCCCGGACACCGGCTGGTTTGACACCATACTGTTTGCTGTAAGGTCTCCGGTGGTTTCCAGCGCGGTAATCAGATAGATAATAGCGATGGGGAGAAACGCCGCAAAATCGAAGCTGAAGCCATATTTAAACGGTACCGGGATCGCGATCAGCGCCACCTCATTCAAACCGCTGAAATCTACTTTACCCATCGACCAGGCAACAAGAAAGCCAAATGTCAGACCGATTATCACAGCGCTCAAACGCAACATCTGCACCTGAAAACGGTTAAAAATAACGATAGTAATCAGCACAACGCCTGCCAGTACCAGATTTGCCGGCGCCCCCAGATCCTTGGCACCGAAACCTCCAGCGATATCGGTCATCGACACCTTGATCAGTGACAGGCCGATCAGGGTAATAATAGTGCCGGTCACCACCGGGGTAATAATCCGTTTCAGCTTATCGATAAACCGGCTGAGAAATATCTCTACAAACGCGCCGAAAAAACAGACCCCGAAAATGGTTGCAAGGATATCCTCCGGACTGCCCCCTTTACCTTTGACGATAAAACCCGCTGCCAGGATTGAACTGAGGAAGGCGAAGCTGGTGCCCTGCACACAGAGCAGGCCCGACCCCACCGGCCCGATGCGACGTGCCTGAATAAAGGTGCCAATGCCGGAGACGATCAACGCCATGCTGACCAGATAGGGCACCTCACTCCCCAGCCCCAGAACACCTCCGACTATCAGCGTCGGGGTGATAATGCCAATAAAGCTTGCCAGTACATGTTGCAACGCCGCAAAGGTTGATACGGCAACCCCCGGCTTATCTTCCAAGCCGAAGATCAGATGAATTTTAGAACTCTGATTTGCCATTGTGACATACCTATTTATTGTTATTGGTCTCCGCAGCAAATGTTAGCCACAGAAGTTTCACAAGCGATCAGCCAGACTGATTGGCTAACGAGTTATAAAAGTAATCCAGACCAGATACATTGTCTACAAAAAACACACCGCTTTGTATCCACATTATGAAACACAGGCTCAGCTACGACAGCTATTTTAATGGCGACTTGTACCAAAACAACGCAATATACTCCACTATTTCAGCTCTGCCACTGAGGAGCTGTCAGCACTCATCGCCAGACCGTTTAAGAACCTGGAAAGCGAAAAACGGAGTAGCAAAGAATAGAGAGATACAAAGAAAGAGACGCAACAAATAATGTATACAATAAATACAAAATAAAGTTATACAAAATAAAAACAATCTTGTATCCAGACAATCAATCCAATCAGAGAGAATAAAACAGAATAATCTCTGGCAAATAGATCGTTTTGCAGATAAATATAGTAACTAAACTGATCGTTTTTCCGGCAATCCACCCAGGCATAAGTTGACTTAAGAGTCAGGTTTTAATTTAATGATTAAAAATCGAACTAAACTCCAGTACAAAATTACATAAAAAGGAGGTTCACCTTGATCAGCTTCTTACTCAATAAAGAGCTGCGGGTTGAGCACCAGCTTAATCCGAATATGACGGTTCTTAACTACCTGCGCTCCGAACTCGGCAAGACGGGCACCAAAGAGGGATGTGCATCAGGTGACTGCGGTGCCTGTACTGTGGTACTGGGTGAACTGGATGGCGACCGAATCCGTTACCGCAGCATCAACTCCTGCCTGACCTTTGTTGCCGCCCTGAACGGCAAGCAACTGATCACCGTTGAAGACCTCAAACAGGGAGACGCCCTGCACCCGGCACAACAGGCGATGGTCGATTGCCATGGCAGCCAGTGTGGTTTCTGTACGCCGGGTATCGTGATGTCGATGTTCGCACTGGGTAAGAATATTACCCACCCGGATAAGGAGCAGATCAATGAAGCGCTGGCGGGCAACCTCTGCCGTTGCACCGGCTACCGGCCGATTGTTGAAGCCGCTGAAAAGATGTATGACGATCTCACCCCCGACAGCTTCACAGCAGAGCAGGATGCAACGATAGCCAGATTGCGGGAGATACAACCCCGGCAGCAAGCCGAACTGAGTGATGGCACCAGGCGATCCTTTAACCCAACCACGGTTGCAGAGCTAGCCAGTCTGTTAGAACAATACCCCGCCGCCCGCCTGCTGGCCGGTGGCACCGATCTGGCGCTGGAAGTCACGCAGTTTCACCGGGCCATAGAGACACTGATCTATATCGGTGATATCGCCGAACTTAAACAGATCCGCGTGACCGATGAACAGATCGAACTGGGCGCCAGCGCCTCCCTGAGTAGTTGCTACCACACCCTGAATAACGACTACCCCGACTTTGGTGCCCTGCTGCACCGCTTTGCCTCACTGCAGATCCGCAACCAGGGAACTCTGGGGGGCAATATCGGCAACGCCTCCCCAATCGGCGATTCCCCCCCCGTGCTGATCGCACTGGATGCACAACTGGTGTTGCGCAAAGGCAATCAGAGTCGCACCATCGATTTGCAGGACTACTTTATCGACTACAAAGTCACCGACCAGCAGCCCGGCGAGTTTATCGAGAAGGTAATTGTGCCCCGGGCGGCAAACAACGGTGAGTTTCGCAGTTATAAAATCTCCAAACGGATCGACGACGATATCTCCGCCGTACTCGGCTGCTTTAACCTGAAGATCAGCAACGGCATTATCGAATCCGCCCGCATCGCCTTTGGTGGTATGGCGGCGATTCCCAAACGCGCCAGCCTCTGCGAACAGGCTTTAACAGGCGCTCCCTGGACGATGGCAACCATTGAGCAGGCCAAAACAGCACTGCAACAGGATTTCAGTCCGATCTCAGATTTCCGCGCCTCGAAGGAGTATCGCATGCAGGTCGCTGGCAACATGCTGACCCGCTACTTTGTTGAGATCGAATCCCCAGAAGTTGAAACACGGGTAACTGCATATGTCTGATCATAAGAAAAAAGCCAGCTATGAAGAGATGCTGGCACTGACGCAACAGGATTTGAAAACCGGTGTTGGCCGCAGCGTTAAGCACGAGAGCGCCGCTAAACAGGTCAGCGGTGAAGCGATCTACATCGATGACCGGCTGGAGTTTCCTAACCAACTGCACGTCTATGCGCGGATGGCTGACAAAGCCCATGCCCGGATCACCCGTATCGACACCCGCCCCTGTTACGACTTTCCCGGCGTTGCCATTGCGATCACCGCTGAGGATATCCCTGGCATTAAGGATATCGGTGCATTGAAACCCGGTGATCCGCTGCTGGTTGAAGATCTGGTTGAATATTTCGGTCAGCCGGTACTGGCAGTCGCAGCTAATAATCATGAAACCGCGCGGATGGCGGCGATGGCAGCCATCGTTGAGTATGAAGAGCTGGAACCGGTGCTCTCGGTCGAACAGGCCTTGAACAACAACCACTTTGTCAGTGAGCCGCACACCCACAAACGGGGTGACTCGGTGGCGGCACTGGCCTCGGCAAAACACCGTATCTCCGGCAGCGTGCATATCGGTGGTCAGGAACATTTCTATCTGGAAACCCAGATAGCCTCGGTTGTCCCTACCGAAGATGGCGGCATGATTGTTTACTCATCAACCCAGAACCCCACCGAAGTACAGAAACTGGTAGCCGAAGTACTGGATATCCCGTTTAACAAAGTGCAGATCGATATGCGCCGTATGGGCGGCGGTTTTGGTGGTAAAGAGACGCAGGCGGCGGGGCCTGCCTGCATCGCAGCGGTGGTGGCCAGACTGACCGGGCGTCCGGCCAAAATGCGCCTGCCACGGATGGAAGATATGATGATGACCGGTAAACGGCATCCGTTCTTCAATCAGTATGAAGTAGGTTATGACGACAACGGCAGAATAACTGGCTGTGAGATGAAGCTGGCGGGCAACTGCGGCAACTCCCCTGACCTGTCAGACTCCATTGTTGACCGGGCGATGTTCCACAGTGATAACGGATACTACCTGGGTGATGCCACTATCACCGGCTATCGTTGTAAAACCAACACCGCCTCGAACACCGCCTATCGTGGTTTTGGCGGCCCACAAGGGCTGATCATGCCAGAGATTATTCTCGATGAGATCGCCCGTAATCTGGGCAAAGATCCACTGGAGGTGCGTAAACACAACCTCTATGGCGAAGCGGGACGCGACACCACCCACTACTTCCAGAAAGTGGAAGACAACGTGCTGCCGGAGATGCTCGAAGAGCTTGAGCAGAGCAGTGATTATCAGCAACGCCGCCGCGAGATCAAAGCCTACAACGCCAGCAGTCCTATCCTGAAAAAAGGTCTGGCGCTGACCCCGGTCAAATTTGGTATCTCCTTCACCGCCACCTTCCTTAACCAGGCGGGAGCGCTGATCCATATCTACACCGACGGCAGCATCCACCTTAATCACGGTGGCACCGAGATGGGCCAGGGGCTGAATACCAAGGTGGCGCAGATCGTCGCGGAAGAGTTCCAGGTGGATTTTGATACCATCCAGATCACCTCAACCAACACGGAAAAAGTGCCCAACACCTCACCGACAGCCGCCTCCTCCGGCGCGGACCTGAACGGTAAGGCGGCCCAGAACGCGGCCCGCACCATCAAGCAGCGGCTGATTGAGTTTGCGGTAAGCCATTTCAAAGTGACCGCAGAGGATGTTGAGTTCCGTAACAACCATGTGCTGATCCGTGATCAGCTGATGCCCTTTGCTGACTTTATTCAGCTGGCCTATTTTAATCAGATCTCACTCTCCAGCACCGGTTTCTACCGCACACCGAAGATCTTCTATGATCGGGAAAAAGCCAAAGGCCGCCCTTTCTACTACTTTGCCTATGGCGCTGCCTGCAGTGAAGTGGTGATCGATACTCTGACCGGCGAATATAAGATCCTGCGGGTTGATATCCTGCACGATGTTGGTGCCTCACTGAACCCGGCTATCGATATTGGTCAGGTAGAGGGCGCCTTTGTGCAGGGTGCTGGCTGGGTGACAACTGAGGAACTGGTGTGGAACGATCAGGGACGACTGATGACCTCCGGCCCCGCCGGTTACAAGATCCCCGCCGTCACCGATATGCCGATCGACTTCCGCGTTCGCCTGGTGGAAAACCGTAAAAACAGAGAGGACACCGTATTCCACTCCAAAGCGGTGGGTGAACCGCCCTTTATGCTGGGCATCTCGGTGTTCTGTGCCATCAAAGACGCCATCGCCAGCATTGGCGATTATCGCAGCAGCCCGGCGCTGGATGCGCCAGCAACACCGGAGCGGGTGCTCTGGGCGGTTCGCGAACAGCAGATCGCCGGGGCAAAATGAGCCTTTCGCTAACGTACACTGCAGGAGACGTGTTATGAACACTGCATGGATCAGAGCGCTAAGCCGGATTGAAGCCGATGCCACCCCGGCGGTTATCATTACCGTAGTGGAGGAGCGTGGCTCGACACCACGTAACGCTGGTGCCAAGATGGTGGTCAGTCAGGAGCAACAGTTTGACACCATCGGCGGTGGCCATCTGGAATATAAGGCGATCAAAATTGCCCGGCAATTGCTTGCAGAGCAGCAGACTCAGCCCCGACTGGAACGCTTCTCTCTCGGCGCCAGTCTGGGGCAGTGTTGCGGCGGCGCCACCACCCTGCTGTTTGAACCGATGCACACTGCCAGCGTCAGAATCACCCTGTTCGGCGCCGGTCATGTTGGCCGGGCGCTGATCCCGATACTCGCCAGCCTGCCCTGCAAAATTCGCTGGATCGATAGCCGTGAAGATGAGTTCCCGGAATACATCCCGGAAGGGGTAGAAAAGGTGGTCAACGAGTTCCCGGTGGATGAGGTGGATAAACAGCCTGCTGGCAGTTACTTTATCGTCATGACCCACAACCACCAGCTGGATCAGGAACTCAGCGAAGCGATACTGAAGCGCAATGATTTCAGCTACTTCGGCCTGATCGGCTCACTCACCAAGCGCAATAAATTTATCCACCGGCTGCAGGCAAAAGGCTTCAGCAGCGAGCAGATCGAACGGATGACCTGCCCCATGGGCATTGCAGCGGTAAAAGGCAAACTGCCTGCCGAGATCGCCGTATCGGTCGCAGGGGAAGTAATCTCGCACTATAACGCTGACTTTAATGCCGAGCGAAAGACCACATCGACCAGCGCCACAGCAACCTCCGTGGTTGATCGTCTGGCGATCTGATCCGTGTTACCAACAGATTAATAAAGTACAACTGAGAACCCGCATGACAAAGAACACTGCAACCGCTTACCGTGCTGCCATTCTGGACAGCCTGGGCGACCCCGCCGAAATCGGTATAGCCAACAGCATCCGCTATTTTGAAGATGGTCTGATGCTGGTTGAAAACGGTCAGATCAGCGCACTGGGCGAAGCATCAGAGCTGCTGACACAGCTGCCACAGGGTTGTGAAGTGAAACACTACCCGGATTCACTCATCGTCCCGGGGTTTATCGACACCCATATCCACTACCCGCAAACCGGTATGATCGCCTCCTATGGCGAGCAGCTGCTGGACTGGCTGGAAAACTACACCTTCCCGGCTGAACAACAGTTTTCTGATCGTCAGCATGCCGACGAGGTGGCGGACATATTCCTCACCGAACTGCTGCGCAACGGCACCACCACCGCGCTGGTGTTCGGCACCGTTCATCCCGCATCGGTAGATGCCTTCTTCAGCCAGGCAGAACAGCGTAACCTGCGTATGATCGCCGGTAAGGTGATGATGGATCGCAACGCCCCCGAAGCGCTCACCGACACGCCGCGCAGCAGCTATGAAGAGAGCAAAGTGCTGATTGAACGCTGGCACGGTAAAGGCCGCCTGCACTATGCCGTCACACCACGCTTTGCCCCGACCAGTTCGCCGGAGCAACTGGATCTGGCCGGGCAGTTACTCAAGGAGTATGACGGTCTCTACATGCACACTCATCTGTCAGAGAACAAAAACGAGATCGCCTGGGTTAAGGAACTTTTTCCACAACAGAATGGCTATCTGGATGTCTATGATTACCATCAGCTACTGGGAGAGCGTTCGGTGTTTGCCCACGGCGTGCATCTGTGTGATGAAGAGTGCGCCCGCCTGAGTACAACCGGTTCTGCGATAGCCTTCTGCCCCACCTCTAACCTGTTCCTCGGCAGCGGCCTGTTTAACCTGCCCCAGGCAGAGCAGCACAAGGTTAAAGTGGGACTTGGCACCGATGTCGGCGCCGGCACCAGTTTCTCGATGCTGCAAACCCTCAATGAAGCTTACAAGGTGATGCAGTTACAAGGCGTCAAGCTCCACCCCTATAAGTCGTTCTACCTCGCCACGCTGGGAGGCGCACGGGCGCTGCATCTGGAGCATCAGATCGGCAACCTGGAACCGGGTAGCGAAGCTGACTTTGTGGTGCTGGACTACCACGCTACACCACTGCTGAGTTATCGCATGGCACAGACCACATCGATTGAAGAACGGCTGTTTGTGATGATGACTCTGGGGGATGACCGGATGGTGAAACACACCTTCGCCATGGGAGAGCAAGTGCATAGCCGCAACTAAACCCTGCAGCTTACCCACAAAAAAAGGCTAATCCGTCATAGATCAGCCTTTTTTACATCTGAATGTTTAGCCGAGCGGAGTTTAAATCCTGCTCTTAATAATGGTAGTTCAGCTTTTAACTCTGTGCTCTCTGTGCTCTCTGTGTTCTCTGTAGTTAAGTCATCTGTCATTTTTTACCACAGAGTGCACAGAGATTTAGAGATAAACCATTATCTCGAATTCCGGACATTCGAGAAGATAGCCTTCAGATCATCAGTAGCAATCTCATCATCCAGGCTCAGTTTCTCTTCGATATGATCCAGATGATGCATCATCAGACTCACCGCTTTAGGTTTATCTTTGTCTGCAATGGCATCGATCAGTTCAAAATGCTCATCATAGGAGCAGTGCGATTTAGCGCCACTTTCATACTGGGCAATAATCAGCGAGCAGAGCGATACCAGACTGCGCTGAAAGCTCAGCAGCGGCGGATTTTTAGCCATCTCGGCCAGCAAGAGATGGAACTCACCGGACAGACGAATACCCGCCCCCCGGTCACCACGATCAAAGCAGGCTTTTTCATCCCGCACCATCTGCCTCAGCTGCTCTACCTGCTTCTTCTGGGCATTCTCACACACCAGCTCAGTCACCGCCTTTTCAACCACCCTGCGGGCGAACACGATCTGTCGTGCCTCCTCAATGGTTGGACAGGCAACCACAGCGCCCCGGTTTGGTCGGAGCACAACAACCTGCTCATACCCCAGGCGAGACAATGCGCGACGGATAATAGTACGACTAACACCAAAGATTTCGCCCAGTGATTCCTCATTCAGCTTGGTTCCCGGGGAGAGACGTTGCTCGAGTATCGCGTCAAAAATATGTGCATAGACGATATCATCCTGGGTCTTTTTACCGTCCCGCCTGGTATCACCTTTTTTAATCTCAGATATCTGACTCATAAAGCCTCATTAACACCGGTTTACCGGCCAAAAGCCGATGGTAAAAAAACCATAACTTTTTGATTAACAACATGATTCAATAATACACAAAAGCTCGAATTTTGTACACATAACCAATCTCAGAAATACCCACAGCACCCTAGCAGGCAAGCCCTGAATTAACGCTCAACTTTCCAGAAAAACCGCCACGTCAAACCGCCCGAAAAACCGGGCCGATCAGCGCTATTAAAGTTGTGCACTGTGCCAAACTGATTGGCCCATTCCATATACCAAAACCAGCAAGAAACAAAAAACCTGACTTTTGAGTTGACTTTTTTGTATACAATTATAGTATAAATAACACACAATGCTTATTCAGGACGCGCTATATTTCCAGGGAATGAAACACAACAATCCGGTAGCCAGATAATCCAGCTGCAGCCTCAAGAAAAATAAAATGGGTAACACCCGAATCAGGAGTTAGAGTTGTGGAAAACATACAACTAGATAAAGCCACGATGGATTCGCCATCGTCCCCCGACAACCAAACCCTTCTAGACCGCTTTTTCAAACTCAGCAAACATAAAACCGATGTCCGGACAGAGATGATCGCAGGCCTGACCACCTTCGTGACTATGTCCTATATTATGTTTCTTAACCCGATCATCATGTCCAAAACAGGCATGCCATTTGATGGCCTGTTTCTCGCTACCTGTATTGGTGCAGCCATCGCCACCATCTTTATGGGACTGTATGCCAACTGGCCCATCGGCCTGGCACCGGGTATGGGCCTGAACGCCTTCTTTACCTTCACGGTGGTACTGGAGATGAACTACAGCTGGCAGATCGCCCTGGGGGCGGTGTTCCTTTCCGGCGTACTGTTTGTACTGATGAGTGTTACCCGTTTACGTGAATGGATGCTGGAAAGCATTCCGCTCAGCCTGCGCCTGGCGATGACAGCTGGTGTCGGACTGTTTCTCGGCTTTATCGGTCTGCGCTTTACCGGCCTGATCGTACCCAACCCTGACAATGTGGTTGCACTCGCCGACCTGACTCACTTCGGCTTTGGTCCCTTCGGCCCGGAAGCCCCCGCACTGGGACTACTGAGCTTCCTGCTGATTAGCTTTCTCAGCTATCGCCGGGTGTTTGGCTCGGTCATCATCGGCATCGCCATCACCACCGCCATCGCCTTCCTGATGTCCGCGGTTCTACCCCATGAGTTTTTCAGCGTCACCTCAGACAGAGCACCCGCATCTGGCTTTATGGCCTGGCCAGAGAACGGTCTGATCGCGATACCTAACTTCAGTGATCTGGCACCGGTCTTTATGCAGCTGGATATTTTAGGCGCCCTCGATGTCGCGTTGATTCCGGTGATTATCACCTTCCTGTTTGTCAATATTTTCGATACGGCAGGCACCCTGATGGGCGTTGCCCAGCGCGCTCACCTGCAGGATGAAAACGGCAAGATTGAGGGCCTGGATAAGTCGCTTAAGGCTGACTCGATCTCCTCGGTTATCGGGACTGCATTTGGCTGCCCTCCGGTTACCTCCTATGTTGAATCCGCTGCAGGTGTTGCCGCCGGTGGCCGTACCGGTCTGACCGCCGTAGTGATCGGTATTCTCTTCCTGCTGGGCCTGTTCCTGCTACCCCTGGCGCAGATGCTGCCCGGCTTTGCGGTGGATGGTGCACTGATCTATGTGGCGATGCTGATGATGGGCTCTCTGGCCGCGATCGACTGGGACGATCTGACCGAGTATGCCCCAGCGCTGATGACCACCATTATGATGCCGCTGACCTTCTCAATCGCCAACGGCATCGCCGTCGGCTTTGTTACCTACACCTTTATGAAAGTCTCAACGGGCAAAGCCGCAAGTATCTCCAACGGCGTATGGGCACTCACAGCAATCTTCGTTGCAAAATTTATCTTCCTGCCCTAATGTTGGTTAGCCTTTAATCAGCCTTCCCTTATGGGAGGGCATTTTTGTTTTAGACCTGACACTTGAAAAAGAGTATTTGAGAAAAAGATGTCCTTAGAAACCTGGCTACTATTCTGTTCTGCCGCCCTGCTGGTCATTCTGATCCCCGGCCCCCTGTCGCTGTTAATGATCGCCAACAGCCTGAATTTTGGTATCCGCCGCAGCTATCCCGCATTTCTAGGGGGAGTCAGTGCATCGCTGATTCTGCTGATCACCTCAGCCACCGGTCTGGGGGCACTGCTGCTGGCCTCAGAGCAGCTATTCAGCCTGTTGCGCTATCTCGGTGCCGCCTACCTGATCTGGCTGGGTTACCGCGCCTGGCGGGATGCCGACCAGAGCCACAACAGCACTCAGACCGCCGTCAACAGTAGCCGTAGTGTGATGTTCCGGCGGGCATTTACCCTGGGAATCAGCAACCCCAAAGATATTCTCTTCTTCGTCGCCTTCCTGCCGCAGTTTATGACCCAGGAAAGCCCTCTACTGACGCAACTGCTGATTATGTCTGTGAGCTGGTGTGTGCTTGATCTGATCAGCAAGCTGGGCTATGGGCTGGCCGCCAAAGGGTTGGCTCCGCTACTGAAGAAACAGCAAAATATCCGCCGCTTCAACCGCTTTTGTGGCGGGCTGTTTGTCGGCGCTGGCAGCCTGGTGTTCATCCGCTAGCAGGTTTCACTAAAAACATTTTTTACAACAGAGAGATATGCATTCCCACGCAGGAGCGTGGGAACGAGATAGCGCTCTCTGTGGTTATTGTCTCAATAAGGGCGTTTTAGAATAAACCACGTCGGAACAGGACAACTCCGAATATCACACTCCAATACAATGGCGGCTCATTTAATAAAAACATTTGGAGCTGACATGTCCGATTTCATCACAGTAATGCGCGAAACCTGCCCCACTCCAGTCGTTGACGCTACCAAGTGGACACGCATCGGCGGTGACCCGCACACTGTAAACCTCAACGCCTACCTTTCCGCTGATGGCAGCAAAATTATGGGTACCTGGATCTGCACCCCAGGAAAATTTGAGGTGAATTACGAGAAGTGGGAGTTCTGCCACTTCCTGGAAGGCTACTGCATTATCACCCCTGAAGGGGAAGAACCCAAGCACCTGAAAGGCGGTGACGTATTCGTTATCGAGCCAGGCATGAAAGGCACCTGGGAAGTCGTTGAAACCGTGCGCAAGTACTTCGTCTTCGCCTGAAGCTGATCACTCATTCCCACGCTCCTGTGTGGGAATGAGATACCCTCTTTCCTGAGCCCGCCTGATAAATCGTTCTCTGACCTCCTGTTTTACAGTCGAAGTACGTGACAACAGCCAGAGATAGGATGAATCAGGCCCGGAAACAAAAGAGTACTGATAGTTATCGCGGTCCAGATCAAACACCGCATAAGAACCGTAAAAAAGCCCAAAAAAAGACACCTTCAGATACCCTTCATCGCTGTTATTGACAAAGTACGCTTTACCCTCAGCTTCCTGCCACTCCCCCTTCTGCGCTGAATAACCGCGATTAAGGACTGTTTCGCCGCCATCATCGCGCAAAGTGTCTCAGATACGCTGCTTAAGCAGTTCATGAATAAAGCGCAATTTCTCTTTCACACGGGGCATCAACACAAAGGGATAAAGATCCGGCTGGCCCATGCTGCGATTCAGGCAGTTGGCGGCGAAGATTACCGCCAATGCTTTGGAGAGAAACAGATCAAAATCGACCTGACCATAAGGGTCGATATCGGCAGTCATCGCTAAGCCCTGGTTTTTATCTGCATAGTCGGGATTAACCGATACTCTCAATGCAGCCGCTGTTTCCATAATATCAGTGAGATGCAGATAGTGAGACCAGGTTTCGGCCCAGTCCTCCCAGGGATGGGATGAAGCATACTCAGTGACATAATGCAGATTCCAGTCCGCTACTGGGCCGTTGTCGTAATGACGTTGTAAGGCCTGGGAATAATCTTGCCGTTCATCACCAAACTCAGCCCGATAGCGCTCCAGCCAGCTGGGATTATCCCGAATCAGCAGATCCCAGTAATAGTGCCCCACCTCATGACGCAGATGTCCCAGCAGAGTGCGGTAATGCTCATGCATATCAACGCGGGCCTGCTCTCGCTGGACGGAATTAGCCTCATTCATGGTAATGGTAATCTTGCCACCGGAATGGCCCGTCATGGTATGCGCATCCCTGGGCACAACCTGCTTGGTATTGATAAAGTCAAACGAGATACCCGAGTCCTGAGGGGCCTGCTTACGATCAACCGGTAGCTGATGTTTCAATAAGCTATACACCAGCCGATGTTTGGCAAACTGCAGCGAACGCCAGCCATCCAGATTTTCAATGGTGCCGATGTTGGGAATATAACGATTCAGTTCGCAGGAGATACACAGCCCGCTGGCAGAATCACTGTCAACCAGCCAGTTGCACGCCTGTTGCTGTTTGTTTTTGCAGTATTTCCAGGTGTAGCCGTGGGGCTTATTAATCTCAATTAAGTTGCCATTATGCTCAGTGACGGTGATAAAGCGCAGCAACTTAGGCTCAAAGGCAACCTCATTTTTACAACGTTCACATCTTACATTCTCAAAAAGAATGACGTGCTCACAGTGTCCGCATTGAAAAATCTGCATGGTTTCGCCTTCTGAAATTGTTACAGCACTGACCGGATTGCCGCCCGCCTCAGGTTGGGCCCAGCTTGAGCCCTGGTTGAAAATATCGATGCATCGGCTCACTCGTGATCTTGACTGAGTCCATAAGACTGAGAACGGAGATCAGTGTCACCTTAGATTAGATCCGCTCAAAAAAGTATCAAATCATGTTTCCGCACCGCTCTGGTTATTAACAGCTCAGTGGGTCTGATGAGTTCTATGAACGTTCGCGCACTGCCGCTGTCTCAGTGATTGATCGTGAGTGACTATAGTTAGCTAAAGCATGACAGAAGAGTAAAGAGACAGAGTGAATCGCCACCGATCTGATAAACGTCTCTTTGCCGCCTCAGCCTAAAGTAAAGTAACGTAAAGTGAATTGAACAGCTCCCCACTTAAACGTTATAAAACGGTGGTTGTCTAATGATAAGGAGAAAATTATGAATAAGTATATCGCTTCATTTCTTGCTGCCAGCGCGCTGGCATTCACAGGCACAAGCGCTATGGCCCAGGACAGTAACCGCACCGAAAGCCAGACAGAAGAATACCGGGCCCAGTCAGAATCCACAACCGAATATTCAGCTATCTCAGACAGCAAACTCTGTTCATATACAGACTTAAAGGATAACCAGACCGAAGGGTAGTTCAGCTAAACCATCATTAACGGCGAAGCGGTTACTCTGCCGCTGGCGCGCTGATTATGGAACCGCCAGCACCGCACAGTTGCACAAATCATCACTTTCAAAAGCCGTTATATCGCCAGCGGCTAATCCTGGAACGGGAAACACACGCACGGTTAATGGTTTATTCAGACGATAAGCCATCGTCCCGGTATCTCTCATCAATGCGGCAATCTTATCCGTTGGAGTATTACCCGGGATAGGCACGGTATCCAGGCCAATACCGCACACAGCGCTATAGGTTAACAACGAACGGATATCAAACTTGTTCTCGATGCTGCCCTGCGCCAGGCCGGTATCTTCAGTCAGAGCCAGCATCAGACCGGAAAAACCGACCAGATTAACACCCTCAATCGATTTGAATACCCGGGTTAATAACGCTGACGCCTCAACAGTACCCGCTGCACCGAAATATTCCACCCCCATCTGTTCATAGACAGCCGTCATGCTCGCACAGTTTTTAGACGGTGCGGCAGAACTGTCAAAGCCAGCAAACGCAAACGGCACGTCGAATTCAGCACGACTGATAATGTTGTGAAGCATGGAGATATGGTGCTGAAGTGCGTTACGCATCACCAGATAATACCCCTGAAACAAGTCATTATGGCTTTCAGCAGCCGCTGTCTGGTTATAGGTCTGCAACACATCAACCAACAGATCTGGCGTTTCAAGACCGATAACAAACTGGTCACCTGAATCATTACGATGATAACTCGCGGGAAAATAGGGAATCAGCGGAGCGCAGTTAAAATTAACGGTGAAATTGAAATTGCCTTCGCCCCGCGGAGTAATAGTGCTGATTCTTTCAACCGCCTTGACGGCGTGCAGAATCAGTTCATTGTCCAGAAAACCCTGTTTATCGAGGCCAACGTTGACACACACATTACACAGATCGCCGAACGCCTGAATCAACCCGGGTAAAAGCGAGATCTCATCTGCCGTTTTAGCCTCACCAATGGCAAACCGGATACGCATCCCTGACAGATCAGATGTATTCAACAGTTCACTTAAAAATGCCAGATCAGCTCTGGCACTCTCAAGGCTGGCGGTATTCAGATATTCACCGAAAGGATTGGTCACAATGCGAATAGACTGAACGATATAACCATTATCGTTAAACTCTTTTGATAAACGCAGACAAAAGCGGGAGGCTTTACCGATCACCTCTTTCCAGCTCTCTTTATCACTCGTCAAAGACAGAAAAGTGGTGATCGTTCTGACTTTACAAAGATCTGTATTTTTATAGCTCAACTGTCTGTCTCAACTGTTTATCTCAACTATCTATCTCTGCTCTGTGCCTCAGCGGTATAGCTCTGTCAGAGACGTCTATTTAATCAGGTATAATCATCGAAAGATCGCACGTAAATTTTATCGATGCAACCGTATATCCACTAACGTGGCTTATCCAAAGGTGACGTTATAACCGCAACAAAGAGTATTAAGGAGTGACATCAGAACAAAAATGGCTGCCGCTTTCTGCTTTGCTGAAACGCTCACGTGGGCCTGTTTATCACGCCACTGAATGGCAAAAAACATAACCAGCCACTATATTCATTGGTTATAAACATTATTTCTTTGGGCAACATTCAGCTTCCAGCCTGGTCAAACACCCGCCAATCGCGGCACATGATCCTCTGAGGTCAATCATGGATAGAGTTGAAAAAGTTTATACGCTGACTAAACGCTTGATTGTTATGACAGCGGTTGCCGTTCTGGCGTTTAGTGCAGTGTTTGGTATCAGCTTCTATTTCAGTGAACGGTTTATGATGACCTGGGCTGGCTTTCTCTGCGGCATCATCGGTGGATTTGTCAGTATTCAACAGCGCATCAGGAAGGTATCGGATGAGGAGCTGACACTGCTGACAAAGTCCTGGTTTCAAATCTTATTAGTGCCTATCTTCGGTGGCGTGTTCGCCTTAGTGCTTTACTGTATCTTCTTATCCGGCATCCTCTCCGGACATCTTTTCCCGGAATTTTTCATCCCCAAGCCCGCAAAAGAAGGCCCTGATACCTCATTCATGATCGCCCTGTTTACACAAACCTATCCCAGTACAGGAGAAGACTTTGCCAAGTTCCTTTTCTGGTCTTTCGTTGCCGGTTTTTCTGAAAGGTTTGTGCCGCAGATTATCAGTAATGTCACCAACAGCGTTTCCGATAAGAGTGATAGCTGACCCGCTGATAACTGGCAGAAAATAATCCGCTTTGCGAATAAATAAAATCAGAGACAAACCCTATTTATTCATCTTCACACACACATACACCGAATTGGTCGATTCGCCGCCCTGAAAAGGGTTATAAAAAGAGACCACATGGGATTCCACTTGTGCAAAGGCAGTCTTCAGCAGCGCTTCAAACTGTGCTTCCGGGAGGTTTTGCGACCACATGGCAAACACACCACCGGGCTTAAGCTGTTGCGCCATCCGTGCCAGATTTTCAGTGGTATAAAAGCTGGCATTGGCGGAATTAAGATACTCAGTAGGCGAATGGTCGATATCCAGCAGGATGGCATCAAACTGTTTACCAGCACTGTCCGGGTCAAACCCCTGCCCAGGGTCTGTCGCCAGATCGAAGAAGCTACCCAGTACATAGCGATTACGAGTATCTTCATTCAGTATTTTCCCCAGCGGCACCTGCTCATTCCGGTGCCAGCCGATCACAGTCTCAATCGCATCAACCACCAGCAGCTCTGCAATACGCTCATCCTTCAGAGCAGCCACAGCGGTATAACCCAGCCCCAGTCCACCGACCACAACACTGAGGTTATCGCCCTGCACTGCCGCCAATCCCAATGTCGACAGCGCCTCTTCCGCCTCAACAAACATACTCGACATGAGAAACTCTTCGCCGAGCTTTACTTCGTAGATATCCCGGTCACCAAAAGCAGGCATCCGCCGTTTGCGTAATGAGATCTGCCCTAATGGCGAGCTCTGGCTATCAATCTCTTCAAATAATGGCGGCATGGCGGGTCGGTCCTGATATCTGATGTGGAATGGAGGCAGGCAAACATCATACTTGCCTGATGCGGTAATGGAAAATATTGGTTAGTTTCGCTGTGAGAGTTTTTAAAAAACAAAAGCGGTTTAACCACAGAGAACACTGAGGACACAGAGGAGAAAGCTGAACAGGTTGATTGTATTACTGCTTATCTTGTCCTCTTCGGGCTGCGAAGTTACACTTTCACCAGAGCTGGTCGCAGGGCAGGCTGCTCCTGGAAGGATTGATCAGTGAGTTATCCTTAAGGTCAGGTGGCATATAAAGCAGCGTGCCCGCCATTATCTCCGTTCAACTAATCTTCAGAGCCATACGCTATTCTCTCTGTGATCTCTGTGTCCTTAGTATCCCCTTGGGTACTGCAGTGAATAGAGCGGTTTTACCACAGAGGACACAGAGGAAAGATAAACGGGAACGGATTCATTCTGTTTTCAGCAGCCGGTACACCCAGGCGGACCGGCCATCCTGTAGCCTCACCTCTATTCTCTCGTAGCGTATACCCAGCCGTTCATAGCGATCCAACGCTCTGAACTCATCGGCATTCACGATGATCAGCTGCCCATTAACGCTTGCCCCGTTATCTGCCTGAATATCCAGATCATCCTTACGAAAACCCGGTAACTCAGCCAGCTCAACATCGCCACTACGCCCCATCACCAGCCAGCGAACCCAGGGTTTGGTGAGGGTTCCATAGACAAATACCGGATAGGTCGCGTGTTCCTCGATAACGGGCAGATTGTCAGGCGGGTTATAGCCAAAGGGGCTGGCAAAGGTCAGCCACAGATAGCCAACCGTCATAATCATGAATGCGGCCAGGGTCGCCAGAATATATCGAATCGGTTTTCCCATGGCGTTCCCCTGATTGCACCTACGTTTTAAAAATCGAGCGTTTTTACTACAGTAGCCAAGGGGCATGCTAAGGACACAGAGAGCACCGGGGGAAAAGCGGAGAAAGAGGCTCATGCTTATGACTGAAATCAGTCTATCCCTTCTCTCATTTTTCTCGAATCTGTTTTATCTTTTCTCCGTGTACTCGGTGCCCTCTGTGGTAAGTTTTTTAAGGGTTAACCACAGAGAACACGGAGAACACAGAGGAAAACACGGGTAAAGATTCATTTTTATAAGCACAATAAATCTGTCCCGTTTTTCCTTATGCTTAACGGCGTTTTTCCGGCAGCTCAATCAGGCCATCCTTGCGGAACATCGCCTTAATACCGCGCACCGCCTGACGGATACGGTCCTGATTCTCGATCAGGGCAAAGCGCACGAAACCATCACCGTAATCCCCAAACCCCACGCCCGGAGAAACACACACCTTGGCGTCAGAGAGCAGCTTCTTGGCGAACTCCAGCGATCCCATCGCCTGATAAGGTTCAGGGATTTTAGCCCAGATATACATGGATGCTTTAGGGATATCTACCATCCAGCCTGCCTCATGCAGCCCTTTTGCCAGCGCATTACGCCGTTGCCGATACTGCTCAGCGATATCCAGTACGCACTGCTGATCCCCTTCCAGGGCCGCAATTGCCGCAACCTGCAGCGGCGTAAAGGTGCCGTAATCGTGATAACTTTTGATTCTCGCCAGCGCATGCACCAGCTCTTTATTGCCCACCATAAAGCCGATACGCCAGCCCGCCATATTGTAGCTCTTGGACAGGGTGAAGAACTCCACCGCGACATCCTTGGCACCCGGCACCTGCATAATAGAAGGGGCTTTCCAGCCATCATAGACAATGTCGGCATACGCAAGATCATGCACCACGATGATATCGTGCTCTTTGGCTAGGGCGACCACCCTTTCAAAGAAATCCAGTTCGACACACTGTGCTGTCGGATTAGACGGAAAACCGAGAATCATCATCTTCGGTTTCGGAATCGATTCACGGATCGCCCGTTCCAGTTCCACGAAAAAGTCGACACCGGGAATCAGCGGTATCGAGCGCACCTGGGCACCGGCAATCACCGCGCCGTAGATATGAATCGGGTAACTCGGATTGGGCACCAGTACGGTATCACCATGATCCACCGTCGCCAACATCAGATGCGCCAGCCCCTCCTTTGAACCAATGGTAACAATCGCCTCCTCTTCAGGATCGATATCAACCTCATAGCGGTCCTGATACCAGCGGGAGATCGCCCGTCGAAGGCGTGGAATACCCCGAGACGTGGAGTAACCATGGGTATCATCGCGCTGCGCGACGGTGCAGAGCTTCTCAACAATATGCGGTGGTGTGGGGCCATCGGGGTTGCCCATACTGAAATCGATAATATCCTCGCCACGACGGCGCGCCGCCATCTTCAGCTCAGCGGTGATATTAAAAACGTACGGGGGCAAGCGATCTATACGGGAAAAATGACGTACGGGTGGTGTGCCAGAATTCTCGGCCATAGTAACCTCTATTAACGTAAGCGCCCGGAACCGTCCGAGCGACGCCGACCCTGTGTTCAGGGACGTAGGGGAAATATTAGCGGTATATAAGCGGGCTGGCTAGACGGGGGGATTAAATATTTAGTCGCGAGATCGCGGCTCCGCCGCTAGCTAGTCGCTAGAAAAAGCGGGGACATCGCTCGTGGATCGAACTATAAGAGCCGTGGCTCGTGGTTCGAACGCCGGTACCCGGCTTGCTAGTCGCTCGGAAAGCCTTCTTAACAGCAAGAGTGATGGAATAAATTTCTGTGCTATTAAGAAGGTTTGGTGAAATCGATTGCTCTGATCTCTTTAATTCATTTATCTTTCTATAACGCCTGATTAGGCGGGATCATTTTTAGAAGACTGCTATTAACACAAAAGAAAAAAAACAATAAGACAAGACTAATGTACAAAACGGACTTTGTTAATGCTTTATGATCAAACATTCCTTTGAACCATAATGAGTAAAAGAAACTGAGTAGGAAGGCTAATCCTTTTAAGCAGTAAACCATTGAAATAAGTAGGCCTAACAGCATCAAAAATTTTACAATCATTTTAGAGTCACTCTAACATACCATCTTATTACAACCTGAATCATATATGCCGCCATTGAATAATGATCTAACTGAGAAAACTGTAGCTCGTGGTCCGAATGCCTGTACCCGTTTTGCTCGTCGCTCGAAGAGCCTTCTTAACAGCAAGAGTGATAGGACAGATTTCTGTGATATTAAGAAGGTTTGGTGAAATCGAAAACCACTATGAGCCTTTTATTTTAAGGGATTTGAGCTCTTGAATATTTATTAAGAGTGCCACTTCGCAACAGCTTTATATGAGATGTCCTGTAGTTTAGAAAAATCTATCCCTTTTAACTCAACAGCATTAATCAGCTCATTCCTCAAAAAATCTAGAGTATTATTGAGAAATCCAGTAAAACTAGCAATATACTCAATAATGTCACCAGCTTTTCCGCCTGAGAATATTGAATCTGACACTAGGTCACCAACCTCGTGCACAAGCTCATTTCTCACTTTCACAAGATTCTGTAAGTGATCATTTATTTCACTATCGAAAAAGGCTTTATCTCGAACTAAACCAACTAACTTACCTAACGGTAATTTTTTATATTTTTCGATGAGAGAATCACACTCTTTAGGGCTGTCGGAGAGCCTAGCAGCCGAAATAAGCACCAGCGCCCTTTCGATAGAATGAACTTTTAAGGCCATCCTACCGTATGATATTTCAAGCATTGCTTGGTTTAATGAAGCATCCACACTCTTAATCCTTGCAGTACGAGCTAGCTAGAAAAAGCAAAAAGGTATTGATCAAGAAGGGCTTTGAGCCCTTTAATCTCTGACCGCTTCGCGGCCAGATAAGTACGTTATATTCTATTGACTCCGAGGTGGCTTATATGTGCTATAGCTATGCGTTTTCAAGATAGATTTCTTTTGCATTGATTGCCTTTCCATTCTCATTGTTGTCTGATGGCACTATATTAAGTCTCTGACCTATTGATAACTGACACCAGTCACGCCAACTTCCATTTTTAAAAGGTTGGTTAGCAATACTCTAGACGGCTAAAGACAGTGAGCGATACTTGCTCTTATTTACTTGCAACTTTAGCTCTATCGAATCCACAGATTCCCTTGTTTCGATAGCCGTAGAGCTAGCCACGGCTCTGTATATCATTTTTTGGGTTACTTTTTTCTTTTCATGTCTCATGGCTGGCTACCGCGATATCAGCAAACGAATATCTCACATGCTAAATCAGCACTGGTCGCTATTCAATCTCAAAAGACCATCGTTAGGTTCAGGATCTTTGCAAACACACTGCGGGGATTGAATGCTCCGAATCACAAGAACGTCAGGTTCTGTTTTTTGTATTGGGCCAGAATCATATTCTCAGAGCAAAATAAAACCGCCCCTGTTTTAAGACTAACTACATAGCGGCTGTTGGAGTTATCCGACAGCCTGAAGCTTGCAACAAAGGCCAATTGAAGTAGAGCTAACCCTCGTTTTCAAACAACACAGCGTTCAGGGGTTAGCAACGCTACTACCCTGCCAAAACCGCAGATTCAAACTAAAAATACCAGGCGTTGAAAGTCTCTCTTAAACGCTTTGTGATCTGAATTTTTCACGCACCAAGAAGCGGTAAATGTTTACGCTATTGATACGTTAAAGCCAACTCTAAGCAGTGCTTTATGATTCCTTCTGGCAGTGGCTCTGATAATGACAACACTATTGCTCTGTTTCCCTGAAACTCTAGCACTTCACCATACAGTTCCCGGAATGTATCGACTAACTTAGTTTTGCAATTGAAGAAGAGAAAGTAATGATTGGGAGACTTCAGTTTCCAGTCCATTCTGAGCGGGCTTCCTGTTTTGACACTGTAGCTTGGCTCACCCCATTTAAGAGACTCTTCGACGTCACCCAACTCCAACTCAGCAGCGACTTTAAAGACGAGATTTCTCACTTCCTCTAACCTGGCACGTGCACTTTCTGGATATTTATCGAAGCGATCTTTAACGACCCGGTCCATTGGACTCCTACTCACACAACGCTTTGCTTACCAATAAATTTCGCGCGAAGCGAGATAGCTTATCGGTGTGCAGCAATTTGTTATTGCACTTATGCTTCATTGCTAACTTTATGCCTTATCAAGTCACGTATCCAGCGGTGAGCGCTGTGACTATGATTGCGTTCATGCCAAACCATACCAACAGAGAATCCTGCAGATTGGATAGGAGACGCGACGACTTTCAGATCCTTACGCTCAGCAACTAAACGCTGTGGCACCAGCGCGACAAGGTTTGATTGAGCGACGATCTCGGGGATGAGCAGAAATGAAGCAACCGATAACACAACCTTGCGTGACTGCCCCTGCGTTTCCAAAATCTGGTCAATGGATGTATAGAAACTGCCTCCACTGAGCGAAACCACAACGTGTTCAAGCTGAACATAATCTTCAATCATCATCCCGTCAAAAATATGCGGATGATCCTGGCGCCCAACAAGGACATAGATTTCATCATATAAGTGCCGGGAACGTAAAACCTGAGGTGCTTCTTTGGGTGTCATGAACGCAAGATCCACTTCACCGTCAGCCATCTGCGCTTCTAATCGGGAGGGTTCCAGAGCCCGTAATCCGACTCTGATATTGGGAGCTTTACTTCTCAGCTCCTTAACAACTGACAATCCGATGGCCTCTTGAAGGTAGTCGGTACAAGCCAATATCAGGGTTAATTCTGCCTGGCCAGGTTCAAAGTGCTGGTGTGTTGTCAGCGTATCCCGCACCTGATTTAGCGCACCGTGCAAAGGAGACCGCAGCTCCAAAGCTCTTGCTGTAGGAATCATGCCGCGCTGAGCCGGGATAAGTAGCGGGTCATTAAACATCTCCCTTAGCCGGTTCAACTGGGCACTGACGGTAGGCTGACTTAAATGTAGGCGAGCGGCAGCCCTGGTGACATTTTGCTCTTCAAGCAATGCCTCCAACGTTGCCAGTAAATTGAGATCCAACCGCTTAGTATTTATATATTTATTACCTGTTCATAAAAACTATAATTTTTACAATAACTGATTCTATTGCATGCTGAATTCCGTTTCTACCGAAAGCGAGTGACTTACTCGTTGAACCCAACAGAGGAAAACAGCTATGCCAAAGACAGTGCTTGTTGTGTATGCACATCCAGAGCCCGCATCCCTCACTCGCCAGTTCGTGAGGGAGACGATACAAATATTCGGGAAGCAAGGCCACATAGTCCTTCAATCAGACCTCTACAATATGGAGTGGAAGGCTATTTTTGATGAAAGCGACTTTCCGTGCCGCATAAACACAGATCGACTCGACTTTATCCAGGAGTCTGGGAATACCTATGCAACCGACCAGCAATCCCCCGATATAGCGACTGAACAACGTAAGCTGCTTGCCGCTGATTTAGTCATATTTCATTTCCCACTGTGGTGGTATGGGATGCCGGCTATTCTAAAAGGCTGGATAGATCGGGTTTATGCACATGGATTTGCCTATGGATACAAAGGCGAAGGAAACCGTTATCGTTATGGCGACGGCATTTTTAAAGGCAAGCGAGCCCTGCTGTCGGTCATGGTCGGTGGCCCGGAGGAAGACTATGCCCCGCGAGGCATTAATGGTCCACTAGACGAATTATTATTTCCAATCACCCACGGCACACTCTTCTTCCCTGGATTTGATGTGCTAACTACCCATGCTGTTTACGGTACCGGAAAAATAGAAATATCGGCAGCTGAAGAAGAGTTTGCGGTTTGGCGCGCTCGCCTTGAGCATATTTTTGATGAGATGCCCATTCCATTTCGACGTCAGAACAGTGGTGATTATCAGGGCGGAATTCTTGCTGACCATATCTGTTCAGGTAAATCAGGTCTTTCTATCCACATAGACAATGATTCGTCTATGTGAGAACAACAGTGGCAAAGTACGCCTTTTTTCAGCCCCCTGAGTGGCAAAACGTGCCACTCTTTCTGAGTTATGCCTATCAACTGTATATAGCAGGGCGGATTATCCACAGCGAGTAACGGGAAGATTAAAGACAATAAATGACGCCTTTCTCTGTGACCTCTGTGTTCTCTGTGGTTAACCTTTGAGGTTTAAAAGTCGTTCTGGCGCAGCAAACACAGGGGATCAAAAAGTATCATCGGTCGTGGTATCAGGGTATGCAAAGTTCACTTTCAGTAGCGTGATTCTCTTTAAGCCACCGACCGAGGTCATCCGGTGTTTCAAAGCTCATAATTTTTAATGGATCGGGTTCTGGCATAAAACTGGTCTCTTATTTTAGGACTTATAACGCCCGCAGGGCTGAAAGTTGAACGCTTTGTTATAAACCACTGAGTCCAATCCCTAAGCACCAGACTGCAAGAGTAAACAACGCCAATCCGAAATGCGCATGGCGCTTGATACTTGGAACCCAACTGTCTTCAACGTATTTATTCAGGTCACCCTTAACTAGTGCAGCAGAGAAACCTTCGCGGACGCCAAGCACATTGGACTTTCGATGCTTCCACATGAGCAAACGAGCCCTTGCCATCAGGAAGCCCCCTAGCAGCAAAGAAATAATACCGATTATGCTCAGTACTGGATTCATACCTGTTTATGATGTTTTTTTTGTGTGCCTGCTCGCTTTGACACCACAAGTCTGAGGATGAGAGAGTTATATCTATTTGAAATAAAAGAGCAATACTGAAGCACGTCGTTTTTTATCCCTGATAACGCGCATGCGCGTTTTGGTACTTCCAACCAGCACATAATCTCACCTGTTGATATCCTTATTTGCCTGATTCTGCACCACTTTAAAGGGTTATGCCAGTGGCAAAACGTGCCACTCTTTCTGAGTTATCCCAATGAACTGTTTATATAAAAATACTGGGATTATCCACAGCGAGTAACGGGAAGATTAGAGACAATAAATGACGCCTTTCTCAGTGACCTCTGTGTTCTCTGTGGTTAACCTTTGGTCTCTGAAAGCCGTTCTGGCGTAGCAAACACAGGGTATTAAAAAGTATCATCGGTCGTGGTATCAGGGTATGCATTCCCACGCCGGAGCATGGGAACGAGCGCAAAAACGCTTTTTCTAACAACTAGCAAGGAGCGAAGCGACGTCTAGCGACTGCCGTTAAGACCCGCGATACGTCGAATAGCTGTAAGGCGAGATCAGCAGCGGTACATGGTAGTGCTCTTCCTCATCGGCAATACCAAAGCGCAGTACCACATCATCGAGGAAAGCGGGTTCCGGTAGTTCGACGCCCCGTTTACGGTAATAACTGCCAACACTAAAGACCAGTTCGTAGACGCCCTTTTTAAAAACAGCTCCTTCCAACACCGGCTGATCGCAGCGGCCATCATCATTGGTCAGGGTGGTATGCAGCAGTTCGCGGCCAGTGTCACTGATACGATAGAGCGCGACAGGTATGTCACTGCCAGGACAGCCGTGGGCTGAATCCAGCACATGTGTTGTCAGATAACCCATAAGTTATTCATCCTCTCTTTTATACTTACGCTTTGCATAGATAAACGTTTGCGACTTATCTTTTGGCAGACCCGACTAAACTGATCTGAAGATAGCTACACTATAGAACAGCCAAAACCACAGTTAAAGACAATTTTTTAATTTATTGTATACATTATTATCTAAGCAATATCACATCCTGAAATCAAACCCTGAAACCATTGATCTTAAAGGTGTAGCATCGGTTTCAGTGAAGATCCACCCAGGATAACCTGGAATTTACTGCCTATTTTCGCTTGTTACTTTCAAAAAATATTGTATACAATGATTGCATACCACTTTGGATTGATCCATTATTTAGTCCAATAGATGCTTACTGTTTCGTTAAGGAGTGCCCCTGTGAACAATGACTATCCCCGTGATCTGATCGGATATGGCAGCAACCCGCCCCATCCCCGCTGGCCTGGTGAGGCCCGTATCGCTATATCATTTGTTCTTAACTACGAAGAGGGGGGCGAGCGCTGTATTCTGCACGGTGACAGCGAGTCCGAGGCGTTTCTGTCAGAGATGCCGGGGGCACAGCCGCTGCCCGGTGTGCGCCATATGAGTATGGAGTCCTGTTATGAATATGGCAGCCGTACCGGTGTCTGGCGGGTACTGAAACTGTTTAGTAAATACGAGATCCCCCTGACGATCTTTGCTGTGGCGATGGCGATTGAGCGTCACCCGGAGGTAGCAAAAGCGATGGTCGAGGCCGGCCATGAGATCTGCAGCCACGGTTATCGCTGGATCGACTATCAGTATTTTGATGAGTCGGAAGAGCGTGATCATCTGCTGCGTGCCATCGAAATCATCACTCAGGTGACCGGTGAGCGTCCGCAGGGCTGGTACACCGGTCGCAACAGCCCCAACACCCGTAAGCTGGTGATGGAGGAAGGTGGCTTTATGTATGACTCCGATGCCTATGACGATGACCTGCCCTACTGGGTCAATAATCAGGGCAAGGGCCATCTGGTGATCCCCTATACACTGGACACCAACGATATGCGCTTTGCCACACAACAGGGCTTTAATAGTGGCGAACAGTTCTATCAGTATCTGAAAGACAGTTTCGACACCCTGTACGCAGAGGGCGCCGATGCACCAAAAATGCTCTCTATCGGTCTGCACTGCCGTCTTATCGGTCGTCCGGCCCGGATCGCAGCACTGGAACGGTTTATCCAATATGCCCAGAGCCATGAGCAGGTGTGGTTCAGTCGCCGCATCGACATTGCCAAACACTGGTACACCGAACACCCCTTTAACCCGGAGAGCGCATCATGAGTCACGCTCAGTTTCAAAGCTGCACCCCAAGCCAGATGAGCCGCGAAAGCTTTGTCAGTACCTTTGGCGACATCTATGAGCATTCGGCCTGGGTTGCTGAGCAGGCCTTTGATCAGGGAATCGATAGCCGTTGTGATGAGATAGAGGCTCTGCATGCACGCATGGCAAAGATCTTGCTCGAGTCTGATAAACAATCTCAGCTGGATCTGATCAATGCTCACCCGGACCTGGCCGGAAAAGCCGCTATTGCGGGTGAGCTGACCGAATCTTCAACGTCAGAACAGGCCGGTGCGGGCATCAGTGAGTGCACCGCAGAAGAGTTCGCCCGTTTTACCCAGCTGAATGATGCGTATAAAGCGAAATTTGGTTTTCCGTTCATTATGGCGGTCAAGGGCAGCAACCGGCACCAGATTCTGGCGGCCTTTGAAGAGCGTATCCATAACAGTCCCGAGCAGGAGTTCAGCCGGGCATTACAGGAAATCAACAAAATAGCGCAGTTCCGACTGGAAGCTATGTAACCAATTTACGCTAGATGAGTAAAATAATGACAACAACATTTGAGAAACAGATCAACCTGGCTGACGCCCGTCTGGGCAGCAAGGCCATTTTTGTAACCGACGACTGGTTTGCCGCCGTCGACCGGATGCTACAACCCGAAGCCCCCGTCTGGAAAGAGGGTGTTTTTGACGACAATGGCAAATGGATGGATGGCTGGGAATCCCGCCGCAAACGCTTTGAAGGCTATGACTACACCATTATCCGCCTCGGCGTGCCCGGTGTGATCAGCGGCGTCGATATCGATACCTCGTTCTTCACCGGCAACTACCCGCCTTCAGCCTCACTGGAAGCCTGCTTCTGCCCTGATGGCGACCCTGCGGATAATGCCGAGTGGACCGAACTCCTGAGTGCCGTCAGCCTGAATGGCAATAGCCACCACCTGCACGCCATCAGCAATGATCAGCCCTGGACCCATATCCGTTTCAATATCTTCCCGGATGGCGGGGTTGCCCGTTTACGGGTGTATGGCACCCCCTACCTGAACTGGTCTGAGATCGGCAGCGATCAGGAGATTGATCTGGCGTCCTCCCTCAATGGTGGTCGGGCGCTGGCCTGTAGTGACGAACACTTCGGCAGGATGAGCAACATCCTCAACCCCGGCCGTGGAGTTAACATGGGCGATGGCTGGGAAACCGCCCGCCGCCGGACACCGGGAAATGACTGGGTAATCGTGGCCCTGGGACATCCAGGCGAGATCAGCCGTATCGTGGTGGACACCCTGCACTTTAAGGGCAACTACCCGGACAGCTGCTCCATTCAGGCCGCCTACGTTAAAGGCGGCACCGATGAGCAGATCGAAACCCAGAGCCTGTTCTGGAAAGAGTTACTGCCGTCACAGAAACTGGAGATGCATCAGGAACATGAGTTCAGTGAGCAGATCAAGGCGCTGGGGCCGATCACCCATATCCGGCTGAATATCTTCCCGGACGGCGGTATCAGCCGACTGCGGCTGTTTGGCCGCATTACGGACTGAGAGCTTCAGACTAAGAGCTACGGACTAAGAGCTAAGAACCAAGGTGCTTTAAATGACTGAACAAACCAGGCTGACGCTGACACCGGAACCGCTGACCGCCACCGCATTCGCCCCCTATGGCACGGTGATTGCAACCCGGGATCGTGATTTTTTCATGATCAACAACGGCTCAACCCAGCGCTTTCACCGTTTAGCAGAGGTGATGCTGGGCAAACCGGACGACCGGGGGATTATCAGTATCTTCCGCGCTCAGGGGCTGGCAATGCCGTTGCGGGTGAAACTGCTGGAGCGGCATCCGTTTGGTAGTCAGGCGTTTATTCCCCTGAAGCAGAACCCGTTTCTGATTATTGTTGCAGAACCCGGCGAAGTGCCAGAGCCTGCCAATATCAGGGCGTTTATCACCGATGGCAGCCAGGGGATCAATTACCACCCCGGCGTCTGGCATCACCCGGTATTAAGCTGCGTGCCGGAAGATGACTTCCTGGTGGTTGACCGTGAGGGTGAGGGCAATAACTGTGATGAATATTTCTTTGCTGAAGACACTGAGATAGTCCTTGAAAACAGCCCTTGAGATCACTCCTTGAGAGAAGCCCTTAAGAACAGTGCTTGAGTCAGATCACAGAGCAGCCAATAGCGACCAATGCACAACAAGAACATTAACACTTTGGCCTTTAGCGAAAGCTATGAGTGTCACTATATGAGGAGTAAACCATGGATCCCCATATCACTGAATGGTTAAACCTGGCGGTACGCTGGGTACATATGATTACCGGTATCGCCTGGATCGGCGCGTCCTTCTATTTCGTCTGGCTGGAGAACCACCTGGACCGGAGGAACCCCCGTGAAGGTCTGTCCGGCGATCTGTGGGCGATCCACGGTGGCGGCATCTACCATCTGGAAAAATACAAACTGGCGCCGCCAAAAATGCCGGAGCAGTTGCACTGGTTTAAATGGGAAGCCTACGCCACCTTCCTGTCAGGCTTTACCCTGCTGGCCGTGGTGTATTACCTCAATGCACAACTCTATCTGGTAGCGCCCGGTTCAGACCTCAGCTCGGCTGCCGCTATCGGCATCAGTGTCGGTAGTCTGGTGGCGGGCTGGTTTATCTATACCACCCTGTGTGATTCCCCCCTGGGTAAGCAACCCGCCCTGCTGGGCCTGGTGCTGTTTGTTCTGCTGGTTGCCGCCGCCTGGGGCTTCACCCATGTATTCAGTGGCCGCGCGGCGTTCATCCATATCGGCGCTATTATCGGCACCATCATGGTGGGCAACGTATTCTTTATCATTATGCCGGCACAGAGCGATCTGGTGGGGGCAATTAATGCAGGGCGCGAGCCTGATCCTGCGCTGCCAGCTAAAGGCTTACTGCGCTCCCGGCATAACAACTACTTCACCCTGCCGGTGCTGTTTATTATGATCAGCAACCACTTCCCCAGCACTTATAGCTTCGAGTATAACTGGGCGATTCTGGCTGGCTTAGCGATACTGAGTGTGCTGGTGCGCCACTACTTTAACACCCGTCACGAAAGCCAGAAATTTGTCTGGACCCTTCCCGCGGCGGCGCTGGGGATGATCGCACTGGCGTTTGTCACCGCACCGAAAACCGCTGAAACATCCACCACCCAGGTCAGCTTTACCCAGGTGAAGCAGATCATCGATGAGCGCTGTTCCGTGTGCCACTCGGCCACACCGACCTTTGCCGGTTTTACCGCCGCACCTCTCGGGGTCATCATGGATAATCCGCAGCAGATCCAGATGCTGGCTCCCCGCATTCAGGCACAGGCGATTACCACCCAGGCGATGCCGCTGGGTAATATCACCCAGATGACGCAGCAGGAACGGGATCTGCTGGGCACCTGGATCGCTCAGGGCGCGTTGACCCGATAATACGCTTAACTGTTGTTAGACCAATACTCGCGGGGCCAGACACCCCGACCAAGACAGAGAGGCCCCGTGAATCACCACGGGGCTTTCTGTTTTTTACGTCCACAGAGTGGCGACTTTCATGACCTGACTCACTTGAGCCCGGTTTATTCCAGATGCTAACATTGCCCCGCAATTTGCCTTACGGTTAAAATAATAACAAAAGGAAGCAGGTCAACGATGGCTAAAATAGGGGAGCGTAACCGGGAGCTGATTATTCAGGCTGCCAGTGAAATTTTTGCCGCCCGGGGTTACGCCGCGACAAAAACCATGGATATAGCCAACCATGCGGGCCTCCCCAAAGCCAATGTTTACTACTACTTCAAGAGTAAAAAAAACCTCTACCGCAGCGTTGTTGAAAGCGTAATTGATCCCCTGCTGCAGGCAGCCACACCGTTTTACGAGAACGATGATCCGGCCACCGTGCTGGAACAATATATCCGTGCCAAAATCCGGGTGTCGCAACAGTATCCCCACGCCTCGAAGGTGTTTGCCAGTGAGATTATGCATGGTGCCCCCCATCTGCCTGAGGATATTGCTGAACAGATGATGGAACAGACCCGGGTCAGCAGTAACAGAATAGCCTCCTGGGTCAAACGCCAGCTGATCGACCCGGTAGACCCCCATCACCTGCTATTCACCATCTGGGCGGCCACCCAGACCTATGCCGATTTTGACTGGCAGATATCCCGGGTGACCGGCAAAGATAAGATGAGTCAGGCCGACTACGACACCGCCGCAGAGCAACTCACCCGGCTGATACTGAAAGGTTGCGGGGTCAAAAACCTACAGCCTGAATAGCAAAAAGCCCCCGATTGACTGGAGGTCTGGTCGGAGGCTTTATCGGTCTTAGTAAACGACTATACGCTAGATAGCCCCGGCATCCGCGATCAGCCCGGCGGCCTGAATCCCGGTGATAGCACACAGCTCATCCACATCAGAGAGATCACCACTGACCCCCACAGCACCAACCACCTCATTTTCGCTGTTGCGCACCAGCACACCACCGGCCACCGGTACCAGATGCCCCTGGGCCAGCGTCGTTAAGGATGCAATAAAGGCGGGACGTTCCAGTGCATCCCGACCCAGTTCACGAGAGGATTTACCCATTGCCACCGCCCCCCAGGCCTTACCTATCGCAATATCCGGCCGCAGCATACTGGAACCGTCCTGACGTTGCAGCGAGATCAGCCTGCCCGCACTGTCCAGAATCGCCACCGTTAATGGCGAGGTATTCAGCTCGCGGCTTTTATTAAATGCTGCCTGGGTTATGGTGATCGAATTTTCCAGATTAAGTCTGACCATCAGTGTTACCTCTGAATTGTTAATTTTATTAATTGAGAAATCTGATCGTTCGGCGCTGAGGGCAACCCTCACTCAGCGGTAGAGAAAACGAATATATAGTTAAAACTTACAGTCAGACTAAAGTATTGTATACATATTGTAAGATATATTGTTGCCATATTATGAAACGACATTACCTCCCCACAAGTTGACCTAACAGTCAGGAATAACCACAATAGCAATAGCACTGTGGCATGGCAGCCGATGATCTCTGATCGCGGATCTGCTGCGTTCAGGGTGCTGTCTCTTCACCGGCAACCTATCATTGTCGGTAAGATTCTTGTTGACTCCCCTCGGTGAGGGTTTAAGACTGTCAGGACGCTGACGGTCTTTTTTTTCATACCTTTCAGAGGTAAGCAGTATCTGGATAACAAACCGCTAGCCTGAAAATTGTGTACAATACCCCACTCTCTCCCGACAAACCGATATAAAGCCACGATGACTACTGTTTTTTTCGATCTTGATGGTACATTGCTCGACTCTCAACGAGGGATTGGTGAATCGATCCAGAATGCGCTCGCCAGCCTGGGTTATCCACAGGCCGCCCCTGAGCAGTTACAACGCTGCTTTGGCCCACCCATTCGCGATAGCTTTGCCCGACTGATGAACAGCACTGAGAAAGCGCTGATTGAGGATGCAGTGATCCGCTTCCGCCAACATTATCTGCAACAGGGGATTCGCAACTATCAGGTTTATCCCGGTATCAGGGAGGTGCTGGAGCAGCTTTCAGACGCCGGGCTACGGCTACGGGTACTCACGGTTAAACCCCAGACACAGGCTATGTGGCTACTGCAGGATGCCAGTCTGGCCAGCCTGTTTGATGGTATTCATGGGAGTGAACTGAACGGCGATAAGAGTGATAAGACTGAGCATCTGGGCGAGCTGATCAAAGATCATTCCCGCCCCTACAACGGCCACTGGATGATCGGCGACCGGAGCAATGATATTCAGGCGGCCAGAGCACATGGACTGAACTCGGTGGCGGTCAGCTGGGGTTATGGCGAAGCTGACGAGCTGAGCGGTGCCAACAGTGATTACCTGATTGACGAACCGGCGGCGCTGATTGGGCTTCTGCTTAATAGTTAACCGCTTAACGGGCAACAGGATCGAGGTAATCGCTGCTGATGGCCCTGAATCGCTGCTGCTCAGCAAAACGTCCGATCAGTTGCCTGGCACTCTGATCACACCTGGCGGCTTCCCCCTGATGCAGTTGCAGCAGTGACTGATAGATCGCCTTAACGGAGTCTTCATAGGTGCGATGACCCCTGAAGTGGATCCTTACCCCCAGCTGCATCATCTCTTCTGCAGAAACCGTCGTCTCTGCATAATCGATCAGCATCAATGGCAGATCAGTCACCCGGTTAAGCTGTACCAGCAGCGCCCTGGAGATCTGGCCAAAAATGCAGATACCATCAACACCCGTGCGACTATAGGCATCCACCCGTTGCAGCAGATCCCGATGGGGTTGCTGTGCATGAGTGCGGGCAAAGATCGCCATATCAGCATCGTTACGGGCTTGCAGCGCGGCTTGCAATTTACTGCATCCCTCTTCCACCGTACTGAGATTCAGCTCCGGCTGTTTGTACGGTCTGGGAATCACCGTATCTTCGATAGTGATCACCGCCGCACCGGCATGCTCCAGCTCAGACACCGTACGCATCACATTGAGGGCGTTACCATAACCATTATCACCATCAACAATCACTGGCAGGTCTGACGCCTGACACACCCTGAGTGCCTGCTCTGCCAGCTCACTCAGGGTCAGCAGATAGATATCCGGCACACCCAGCGACATCAGCGAGGCCACCGAGCCACCCAGTATGCCAACCTGAAAACCAATATCATCCGCCATTCTTGAAGACAGGGGGTCAAACACAGACGCGCATGTGACACACTGCTGGTTGTCCAGCAGCTGACGCAGTCGTAATCGCGCAACAGAAGCCATCATGGATACCTGTAATACAAAGAGGATTAACCGATAAAACACCCCGTCCGTCGGAAGGGGTGCTCAGCGGGAGAGACAAGATCTGCTCAGGGCAGTCAGCTCAGTTATAAAAAGCTTGTTTATAAAGTGCTCAGTTACAAAGAGACCTGCCCTGCCAACCCTTTGGCTTGTGCAAGCTCGACTGCTGCAGAAGCGACGGCCAGATCCTGCAGACCGACCCCGGTGCCATCAAACAGGGTGATCTCAAGATCATCCCGACGACCCGGATGGGTGCCATTAATCACCTCACCTATCGGCGTGATATCGGCTTCATTCAGCAGCCCGGACGCGACTGCATGCTGCGCTTCACCGATACTGATCGATTGCGCCACCTCATCGGTAAAGACGGAGGCTGATGCCAGCAGTTCAGGATCAACCTCCTGCTTACCTTTGGTATCGGTGCCCATGCAGGCGATATGGGTTCCCGGTTTAATCCACTGCTTCATGAGCAACGGTTCAAACGCTGAGGTGATAGTGATAATAACATCCGCCTCGGCGCCCAGCTGTTCCCGCTCGACGGCGGCAAACGGCATACCCAGCTCTTCACACACGGCAGCCAGTCGGGACAGGTATTCCGGATGGGGGTTCCAGGCAACCACTTTTTCAAAGTTGCGCTGTTCAAGAGCGGCCCGCAACTGGAAGGTTGACTGATGTCCGGCACCCACCATCCCCAGCACCCGGGCATCTTTACGCGCCAGATGAGCGATAGACACCGCCGACGCGGCAGCGGTGCGTACCGCCGTCAGATAGTTGCCCCCCACCAGCGACCGCAGTTGGCCGGTATCAGGATCAAACAGAATCACGGTGGACTGATGGTTGGTCAGGTTTTTATGAACGTTGCCCGGCCAGTAGCCGCCGGATTTAACCCCCAGTACCATCCCGGCACGATCGAAACCGGACTTGAACCCATAGAGGGCATCCGCGTGGCCGATCGCTTCCCGCACCACGGGAAAGTTATAGGCAGCACCGCTGGCCATCGCAGCAAACACGCTTTCAACGGCAGTGAAGGCTTCAGGACGACCCACCACCTGTTCACATACCGCTTCAGATACCAGGGATATTCCTGCGCCTGCATCAACCGGAGAAAGCTCTTCAAAACTACGTTCTTCAATAGAACCACCCATAGATATTCTCCTTATTCGGATAACCGGTAGCGCCCGGACGGGCTGCTACCGTAAAGATGAGATTAATAAGACCCCTTTATTAATAAGCCTTACCACGGGCGGAGACTGGCCACAGCGTCTCAACCTTGCCGTTACGTACACCCACATAGTAATCGTGAACGTTACAGGTCGGATCGCAGTGTCCCGGCACCAGGCGGATCTTCTGATTAACTTTCAGTGCGCCATTGGGATCGGAGATCACCCCATGCTCATCGGAGCACTTGATATATTCCACATCATCGCGACCAAACACGTAGGGCAGTCCACTATCAACCGACTGCGCTTTCAGACCGGCATCACAGATCGCTTTATCCGCTTTCGCATGACTCATGATGGAGGTCAGGATAAACAGTGAGTTTTCAAACTCAGAGATCCGCTCACCGTTTTCATCATGGATGGTCTGATAATCCGCATCCATAAAGGCGTAAGAGCCACACTGCAACTCGTTATACACACCGGAAGCACCCTCAAAGTAGTAAGAACCGGTACCACCACCGCCAACGATGTCGCACTCCAGGCCAACCGCTTTGAGCATCTCAACCGAACGGGCCACCATCTCAATGGCGATATCCACTTTCTCTTTGCGCTCGTTGTAGTTCTGCAGATGTTGCATCGCGCCCTGATACGCCTGAATGCCCGCGAACTTCAGACCCGGAGCCGCATCAATCGCCTGAGCGATATCCACCACCGGTTGTCCCGCAGCCACACCACAACGTCCGGCACCGCAGTCGATCTCAACCAGACACTCAATCTGGGTGCCATGCTTCTGCGCGGCAGCAGAGAGTTCCGCGACATTTTCAATGTCATCAACACAACAGATCGTCCGGGCACCCAGTTTCGGCAACCGCGCCATACGATCGATCTTGGCCGGATCACGCACCTGATTCGACACCAGTACATCTTTAATACCGCCACGGGCGAACACTTCCGCCTCGGACACTTTCTGGCAGCAAACGCCACAACTGTCGCCCAGCTTTTCCTGCAACAACGCGATATCAACGGATTTATGCATCTTGCCGTGCACCCGGTGGCGAACGCCCATCTGCTTAGCGTAATCCCCCATGGTGCGGATATTCTTCTCCAGTGCGTCCAGATCAACAATCAGACAGGGTGTCTGGATATCTGCTTCATCCATTCCCGGGATGGCCGGAACGTCGTACCCTACTTCCAGATTGTGCAATTCATTCTGTGCATTCATTGGTGTTCTCCTGTCAAAATTCTTAGTTGTTCAGCCATGGCAGTTTGTCGAGGTCGACATTTCCGCCGGTAATAATGACCCCTACCCGTTTGCCTCTGAAGAGTTCCGGATTCTTCAGAATGGTCGCCAGGGGCACTGCGCTGCTGGGTTCAATCACAATCTTCATTCGTTTCCACACCAGCTTCATCGCCTCGACAATCTCCTCCTCGGTGGCAGTGAGAATGTCGGTGACATGGTTGCTGACAAAGTGCCAGGTCAGGTCTTTCAGCGGGACTTTCAGGCCATCGGCGACGGTATCCGGAGCATCATCCGCAATAATATGACCGGCCCGGAAAGAGCGAGCGGCATCATCCGCATTCAACGGTTCTGCGGCGTAGATCTTCACCTGGGGCGCGATGGTGGAGAGTGTCAGGCAGGTGCCTGAGATCATTCCACCGCCACCGATCGGAGCGATCACCGCATCAAGGTTATCCACCTGACTGAGCAACTCTTTGGAGCAGGTCGCCTGTCCGGCAATAACCCGTGGATCGTTATAGGGGTGAACAAAGTCAGCCCCGGATTCAGCCACCACTTCGGCAAACACCGCTTCGCGGGAACTGGTTGAGGGTTCGCACTCAACGATGGTGCCGCCATAGCCGCGCACCGCATCCTTCTTCGCCTGAGGCGCGGTGCGAGGCATGACCACCGTCACCGGAATGCCCCGCTGGCCCGCCGCATAGGAGAGCGACAGCGCATGGTTGCCGGAGGAGTGAGTTGCCACCCCCACCGCCGCCTCGGCTTCGGTCAGGCCAAACACCGCATTGGATGCCCCGCGTACTTTAAAGGCCCCGGCCTTCTGCAGGTTTTCACACTTAAAAAACAACTCTGCACCGGTCAGCTCATTGAGGAAACGCGACGTCATCACCGGCGTTTCATGGATATAGGGTTTAATCCGTTCATGGGCGATCAGCACATCATCATAGGTGGGGATCGTCATCTTCTGTTCATTTGTAGCGCTCATGGGATACCTCAAAAATTAACATCAGGCACAGTTCTTACTGGCAGTCTTACGAAAATATTCCTGTGCGGCGGCAACCCCGGAGCCCAGCGTGATCGGGTAGTTCAGATCCGCCATCGCCATCTCAATCGTCGCCAGACCCGACAGCACCATCACGTCAGTCAGTGAGCCCAGATGGCCGATGCGGAACGCTTTACCGTTCATCTCCCCCAGACCGATACCGAAGGAAACACCGTAGGCATTAAAGGCATGTTCGGTCAGTTGGTTGCTGTCAAAACCCTCCGGTACATAGATCGCGCTAACCGTATCGGAGTACAGCTCCGGCGACTGTGCACACAGTTTCAGCCCCCAGGCATCAACCGCTTTACGCACCCCTTCAGCCAGACGGTGATGACGGGCATAGACATTCTCCAGCCCCTCTTCAAACAGCATCGCCAGACTCTCTTTCATGCCATAGATCAGCTGCAACGGAGGCGTATAAGGGAAACCACCGTTGGCATTCGCGGCCATCATGTCGCGAAAATCGAAGAAGGTGCGGGTCAGAGTCGCCGTCTCCATCGCGGCCAGAGCCTTCTGGCTAACCCCCAGAATGGCCATACCGGTATTCAGCATGAAGCCCTTCTGCGATCCGGAAACCGCAATATCAACGCCCCAGGCATCCATCTCAAACGGCATCGATGCCAGTGAGCTGACGCAATCAACAAACAGCAGTGCCGGATGGCCCGACGCATCCATCGCCTGACGAACGGCGGCGATATCACTCTTAACACCGGTCGCCGTTTCATTGTGGGTTACCAGTACCGCTTTAATCTCATGGCCATTGTCGGCACTCAACACCTCGGCAAACTTGTCTGCCGGTGCACCGCTGCCCCAGGCACACTCAATAACCTGAACATCGAGATTGTGGCGCTGGCAGAGATCGATCCAGCGGTGGGAAAACATCCCGTAGCGGGCGATCAGTACTTTGTCACCCGCTGACAGGGTGTTACAGATAGAGGCTTCCCAACCGCCGGTACCACTGGACGGGAAGGTAATCACTTCACCAGTCTCAGTACCAAAAACACGTTTGCAGTCGCGCAGTACCGGAGCGAATGTTTCAACAAAATCCGGCGCGCGGTGATCGCGGGTCTGGAGATGCATCGCATTGCGTAACCGATCAGGAATATTGGTCGGGCCGGGTATAAAAACAGGATTCTGATCTGTCATGGTGAATACTCTTTATAAGTGTTGGAAAAAAGCACTCTGCTCAGGATCGTCTGAAGCAGTAAGACTTAAGTGTTATTCACCATAAGAAGAACGATTAACTTCCGCAATATGCAAATATTCCATATTATGAAATTTTAATTATTTGCCCGTTTATTTTTACTAACTAACTGAAATTAAAAGAATAAAATAGTGAAAATGGTTGAAAACTAAGCATTTCATATTATGAAATACAGTTTTTTATTGTTGCTATGTGGTAATTTCATTAAAAATTGCACAATATAAAAAGCATCAAGCCGTTACATCAGCCCTTAACAGGAGATCTCTATGTCAGATACAAAACCAGAAGCCCGGATTCAGGTTATCGACCGGGCCACACTGCTGCTGGATGTTATCTCCCGTTACTCAAAGCCGGTGAAACTGAAAGTCCTGAGTGCCGATGCCGGGCTACACCCCTCCACCGCCCACCGGATTCTTCACTCGCTGATCGATAACCGTTTTGTCGAGCGCAGCAGCGCCGG
>NZ_JBNKYN010000015.1:0-69376 GCF_050300915.1 Amphritea sp. | reverse complement strand
GGACAGCTGGTACTGCACGATCTGATCCATACGCGCAGCCTGATCGGTCACCAGAGTCTGATACTCAGCAAAACTGAGGCGCTCCTGGCGCGCACCACGGATAACCGCCAGCGGGGTTTTAAGGCTGTGCGCCAGATCCCCCAGGGTGTTGCGGTATCGTTCCCGTTGCAGACGTTCGTTGGTTATCAACAGATTGAGATTATCGGTCACCGCCTGCACCTCGGAGGGGTACTCGCCGGTCAATATATCGCTCTGCCCTTGTTCAATCCGTTTCAGATCGTCTGCCAGCCGGGTCAGAGGTTTCAGTCCCCAGCGGATCAGCGCAGTCTCCACCAGCAGGAAGAGAAAAATAGCCGCACCCAGCCAACCCCATAGCTGAGCATTAAATGCTTTCTGTTCAGTTTTTACCTGGTTATCCGATTCCAGCACAGTAAACACATAGTTATGCTCCCGTCCGGCGATCTCCCACAACAGCGCAAACTGGTAGACAAAAACACCGTGATCAGGCAAGCGGTAGAATCTTGAGTCGCCGGTATTGAGCCCCTCTACTTGCAGCTGATCAACCAATGCATCGGTCAGCAGCTTGGCCGATTCTGAATACCACACCAGCATATCTTTACTGTCATGAAGGAAACCATACAGGCCGGACTCAACCTGAGCATAACGGGGTTCCTGCAGGGTGTCAGGAATCATAATACGGTCACCCTTAAGCTCCGCCGCACCAAGAATCAGATACACCTGCAGTTTCAGGCGTTCCTCTTCTGCCGCTTCCAGACTATGGTGGAACGCCTGCTGCAGCGCAAAGCCGGTGAGACCAAAGAACACCGGCAACAAGAGTAACGAGGCGAGCAACAGGCGCGCGCGAAGAGCACGGGGCATCATGCGTTGTTTACAGCACCTGCTGGCAGCTCAAAGCGGTAACCCAGCCCCCGCACCGTAGCGATAGGCTGCAGCGACTGATCCGGGTCCAGCTTCTGTCGCAGACGCCGGATAAACACCTCCAGAACATTACTGTCGCGGTCAAAATCCTGATGGTAGAGGTGTTCAGTAAGTTCACTTTTAGAGATCACCTTGCCAGCATTCAACATCAGATATTCCAGGGTGCGATATTCATAACTGGTCAGTTTAACGGAGCTCTCGTTCAGATAGACATTGCGGCCACTGCTATCCAGCTTCAGCGGCCCAAACTCAAGCATCGGCTTGGCATGGCCCGCCGCCCGGCGCAGCAGAGCATTCAGTCGGGCCATCAGCTCTTCAATATGAAATGGCTTTACCAGATAGTCATCGGCACCCGCTTCCAGGCCCTCAACTTTATCCTGCCAGTCCCCCCGGGCCGTGAGAATAATCACCGGGAAGTTGATATCATTTTTACGCCAGCCACGAATAACCTCGACACCGGACAGTTTCGGCAAACCGATATCAACCACCGCCAGATCGTAGGGAAACTCGTTGCCAAGATAGAGCCCCTCTTCACCATCTTCAGCTTCCTCGACGGTGTAGCCGCTATCATTCAGCGCCGTCACCAGTTGACGGCGCAGATCCATATCATCTTCAATTACCAGCAGTTTCATTCTGTCACTCCATTCCTGTGGATAGCGGACACCCCTTAAGGGGATAGCTCCTGCCCTGTCTCGGCATCAATCAGTACTGTCTTCACCCGGCCATTATTCACCAGCCGGATATGATGTACTAACCGCCCTCCACGACTCAGGGTTTCCGCCTTTACAACCTTACCACCATGATTCTGCTTAGCCATAGCCGCTGCCTGCTGCAGCGATACCCTGTTAGCCGCAATATCTATGGCATCAATTCTGAATTCCGGTGTGAGCCTACCCGCTCCTGCAACCGCCGTGGTAGCAGACATCACCACCACGAGCAGCACAGGAAGAACATAGGAAAAAGCTCTGTACATTATGATCACCAATTATTTACAACATCTCAGGATAGTGGCGTGACATGTACACGCACTTCGATCCTCTTACCCGGATCACGATCCATACGGGTCTGATAAGTCTGGCCATTATAACGGTAGGTCACTTTATAGCCGGTTACCCGTTCATAATACTCAACATCATGCTGTACATTACAGCGGGTTTCGGTGCGATACTCAACGTTGTTCCCACGATGAGCGCGGTTATGACTGAGATCGTTGCCGATAGAAGCCCCCAAAACCGCGCCAACCACGGCCCCTACCTTTTTGTTATCCTGGCCAGCCCCCAACTCATTACCGATCGCTCCACCGATAATACCGCCAAGTATAGGCCCTGTGTATGACTTTCGCTGATAGTCCCGAGTTTCATAACGCACATCTTCTTCCCAGCACTCACGACGGGGGATGCGACGCTCAGTCTGAACCACGATCGGTTCAACATGGGTTACCCGGGCATATTCCCGATGCGACTTATTCTCTTTAAAGCGGGAATCCGCCTGAGCCATACCGGAAACAAGTCCCAGTGCGATAAGGCTGCCTGCAATGATCTTTTTCATGACTACTCTCCCATCTCTGTTCTTTGGAGTATGTAGCCTATTGTCGTGCTACAGGACTGAACCAATCCTGAACTGTAAATTGCCTGCCACAACTTTACCTTTCTTTACACTGCGCTTTTGCGTTAACCCCGCCACACTTCCAGATAAACAAAAACCGGCCTAAAAGGCCGGTTCAAAACAGACAGTCGGTGCTTTTATCGCACCCGCAGAAGATTACTTAGTGGCACATTTTTTACAGGTACTAACACCCAGCACCCGGTATAACGGACACCAGCCAAACAAAGCGATGGCAATTACCGGTACACCGATCCAGCCCCAAACAGTTTGCGGACCGACAAACACCAGCGCAATCAGCACCAGACCAACCAGAACACGCACCGCTTTATCAACAGAGCCAATATTCTTTTCCATTTTCCCATCCTCAGAATTATTCAGCGTTGATATAAGTATGTGCCCGGAAATCCATAAAGTCTGTGACAAAGTCACACACAGATGAATTAGTTCTCTCTGGCGATCCGCTTCAGCGCTTCTTTATTGAGGAACAGCACCTGATTGCGACTCAGGGCAACCCACTCCTGCTGCTGAAACACTTTCAACTGTCGACTGATAACCTCGCGCGCGGTCCCCAGTTCATCGGCTATCTCCTGATGAGAGGTGAGCAAAATGAAGCCAGGACCAACATGCTCAATCAGATAACGTGCCAGCCGTTTTTCAATACGCTCGAAGGCGATCTCCTGCACCAGACCAATCAGCTTCGCCAGACGCTCTCCATAAGAGTCAAATATAAATCGCCGCAACCCTTCTGACTCAGCAATCGCCCGCTGAAACTCTGCCAGCGGAATGAGAAAGGCCGTAACCTCTGTTTCAGTCACCCCTTCTGCCGGATAATCTTCGGCCCCCAGCAGGCAGGAAGTGGTCAGCACACAGGAACCCTGGTTCTCAATGCGGTACAACACCAGCTCCCGGCCATTGGCGTTACGACCCAGCACTTTCACCACACCGGCAACCACAATAATGTAATGGCTGCAGGCATCTCCCTGATGAAACACTACCTGACCGGCAGGTAACTCAACCCGGTGCGCACGGCTGAGTATTTCAAGCCCTGCGTCATCAAGCTGCTGCAGCAGCGCAAACTGCTCAATTAGCGAGCTGATATCACTCATGGCCCGCCGACTTTTCTGCCGCCTCGCGCCGGGCGCGCACTGCCAGCATGATGTAACGAATGTTGTAACTAAAGCCAACCAGCAACGCGATCGGCATCGTCACCAGAAAGACGCTACCCAGCGCCGGGGATGACAGTAACTGCCCCAGCCAGAGACAAAGAATACTGACGATAGCCACCGGCACGCCGGTGCGCATCATCATCTTCAGCCAGCGATCAGAACGTATCTGTTTTTTATCCAGAACCATTACCACCTCCACAAATCTTTATCCGTTAGAATACGATTTTATAAGGCGAAACAATAGTCTGCCTTCGTCGGCCTGGAGATGTGTGAATAACCATAGGCCAAACAGATATGTTTATTCGCAGGATTGTTAGGTATTCCCGCTGAGAGTTTTGCTATAATCCGCGGTCTTATATAAAAACCCACTACAGCCGCAGAGGATCTGTGCATGCCACAATATCGCTCCAAGACCTCCACCGCAGGTCGAAATATGGCCGGTGCCCGCGCACTTTGGCGCGCCACGGGGATGAAGGATGACGATTTTCAAAAGCCGATCATCGCTATCGCCAACTCCTTCACCCAGTTCGTTCCCGGTCATGTCCACCTGAAAGATATGGGCCAGCTGGTCGCCCGTGAGATTGAAAAAGCCGGCGGTGTAGCCAAAGAGTTCAATACCATTGCGATTGATGACGGTATCGCCATGGGTCACGACGGCATGCTTTATTCCCTGCCATCGCGGGATATTATCGCGGATTCCGTTGAGTACATGGTGAATGCCCACTGTGCCGACGCGCTGGTGTGTATCTCCAACTGTGACAAGATCACCCCGGGGATGCTGATGGCGGCTATGCGCCTCAACATTCCGGTAATCTTTGTTTCCGGCGGGCCGATGGAAGCGGGAAAAACCAAACTGTCTGAGCATAAACTGGATCTGGTTGATGCGATGGTGATGGCGGTTGATCCGGGCGCCTCTGACGAGATGGTTGATGCTGTCGAGCGCTCCGCCTGTCCTACCTGCGGCTCCTGCTCCGGTATGTTCACCGCGAACTCAATGAACTGTCTGGCGGAAGCGCTGGGACTGGCCCTGCCCGGTAACGGCACAGTGCTGGCGACTCATGCTGACCGTAAAGAGCTGTTTCTGCAGGCTGGCCGCAGCATCGTTGAGATGGCTAAGCGTTATTACGAACAGGATGATGAATCGCTGCTGCCACGTTCCATGGGCTTTAAAGCCTTCGAGAACGCGATGACCCTGGATATCGCCATGGGCGGTTCAACCAATACTATCCTGCATCTGCTGGCCATCGCTCAGGAAGCCGAAATCGACTTCACCATGACCGATATTGACCGGTTGTCACGGACGGTACCTCAGTTGTGCAAAGTGGCCCCTAACACCCCCAAATACCATATCGAAGACGTGCATCGTGCCGGCGGCATCATGGCGATTCTGGGAGAACTGGACCGGGCAGGCAGACTGCACACCGACACCCCGACCGTGCATGCGCCGACGATGAAAGACGCACTCGATAAATGGGATATCATGCGCAACCCGTCGCCAGAGGTGATGGAGTTTTATAAGGCGGGTCCTGCGGGCATTCCGACTCAGGTGGCCTTCAGTCAGGCAACCCGCTGGCCGACCCTGGATGGTGACCGTGCCAACGGTTGTATCCGTTCACTGGAACACGCCTTCTCGCAGGAAGGCGGACTGGCCGTGCTGCGCGGTAATATTGCACTGGATGGTTGTGTGGTCAAAACCGCCGGTGTGGATGACTCCATTCTGGTATTTGAAGGCCCGGCTCACATCACTGAATCTCAGGATGAAGCAGTTGCCAATATCCTTGATGACAAGGTTAAAGCGGGCGATGTGGTTATCGTCCGTTACGAAGGCCCTAAAGGTGGCCCGGGTATGCAGGAGATGCTCTACCCAACTTCTTACATCAAATCCAAAGGTTTGGGTAAAGAGTGTGCACTGCTGACCGACGGTCGTTTCTCCGGTGGTACATCAGGCCTGTCTATCGGACACGTTTCTCCGGAAGCAGCCGCAGGTGGCGCCATCGGTCTGGTTCGCAACGGCGACCGCATCCGTATCGATATTCCCAACCGCACCATCGATGTACTGCTGTCCGATGAAGAGCTGGATCAGCGCCGTGCAGAGCAGGATGCCATTGGCTGGAAACCGGTTGAGCAGCGTCCCCGCAAAGTATCCGCAGCGCTGAAAGCCTACGCACTGCTGGCAACCTCTGCAGACAAAGGTGCCGTTCGGGATCTGTCCAAGCTGGAAGATTAATCCTCCGGGCAGTTCAGCAGCATAAAAAAGCAGCCTCATTCATGGGTTGCTTTTTTTATGCCTGCAGATTACTTTAGCGGCTAAACCCCTGCCAGATAAACCGCAGCGGCGCTGCTGTCACCAACAGTCGATAGTACAACGCTTCTCAAAGAAGTTGACGATTATTCCTGCAATGATGCCAGCACCTGATCAGCCCAGTTCAGACTGTGGCGATAAGCTACTTCATAGTATGGTCGCTCTAACAGGTTACGCATCTCAGTCCATTCAGCACGCTCATAGTGCTGCACCTCTGTAAGGATTTCACCCATCTGATTCACCCGGGTTAGAATGGCGTCTTTGATCGAATCATCCAGAGGGATCTGATCCAGCAGTACCTGCATCTCAGTATCCATCATCGCATCAAGCTGAGACAGCAGTCCTACCATAAAGAAGTTGATGGGTTGTGAATAACTAAGCATCTCGGCCAGCAGTTCACACATCCGTCCGCGAATCAGCATCACCCGGGTCAGCTCAACCGGCTTACCCGACTGTCCGCTAAGTAAAAACAGCGTAGCCCACTTCTTCAGCTGATCCATACCAATCAGCGAGACCGCATGGGATATTGATTCAATCTGTTTTGGCGTACTGAATGCGGCAGAGTTAACCAGTCGCAATATCTTATAGGTCATCGCCGGATCATTGATCACAATCTGTTCGACCGACTGAGCGGTCGCGGCAGAGTTATTCAGTTCCGCCAGCAGCTCCATAATCAACACTTTAGCACTGCCGAAGCTCTTGCCTTTAATGGACACAGGGCGACAGAGAAAATATCCCTGGAACAGGTTAAAACCAAATCCTATCGCGCGCCTGAAATCATCCTGACTTTCAACTTTATCCGCTAACAGGTGTACCCGATATGGCTTACAGAAAGTGACCAGCTTTTTCAATTCCGCATCGTCATGACGCTGGATATCGATCTTTACGACGTGCATCAGGTCCAGCAGTGGGGTTTGCGCTTTATCCCCCGTATAGTGGGTCAAAGCAAAACGGTAACCCTCCTCTTTGCGCTGCCGCAGCACCGACAACAGCTCTTTGGAGATACCATCCTCCCGTAGCAGTTCAAAAATAACACTTTCACGGGGCAGATTAGGCAGCATGTCGGAAAGCAGCATACTTTGCGTCAGTTTGACAAAAAGCGGTAAGTGTTTAGTTTTCCCATCACAGGATGCAACCGCATAATTATTCAGAATCACAGATGCCGTTGCCTGCTCATCGGAAAACTCCGTCGGTAAGCAGCCATTATCTGAACGATAGAGCAAACTATAGGCCTGTACATCCTGGCTCTTATTAAATACCGGTTGTCTGGCCAACAGAACTGATCCATCTGTCAGCACATCTTCACTTATCGCAATACTCACAATTTATCCCCTGATCGCATATTCACCCAGTATAACTCAACCTGCTTCAGCGTAAGAGATCACTGAGAAAAAAACCATAATCTGTTTATATCATCTGTCTTATTAATAAACAGATTTTAAGCCCCCAGTTTAGGCAGTTAGATATTGACCCTACAGTTAATGGGCAATACCCTGAAGTCCGCTCAAACAGTGGATGTCGGGCATATTCAAAAAACCAAACGTGCAAACATCAGCCCACGCCAGGGATCGCCGATGATGCTCTTATTGAATTAAATACGCCATGATCGTACAACGCATCTCTATTTTCTGCCTGCTCCTGCTTAGCTTAATTCTGCCGCAGTCGATCTATGCGGCTGAGCGCCTCGAAGTAGAGATCCGTTCAACTGTACTGAATATCAGGGAGACCAGATCAACCCACAGCCCGGTGGTCGGCGTATTAAACGCCGGGGATCGGCTCACCGTCACCACCACCGATCAACGAGACTGGGTCCACCTGGACGATGGCCGCGGGTTTATCTCTATTCACTATGTAAACGTGCTTTCAAGAACCCCGGTGCTACTAGCACCACCGGAAGAACAATCAGAGACTGAAACTCAGGCTCACCGCCCGGAACCTGCGCTGATCCCGGTTAACATGGAGACTGCCAATACAACCGATGGTATTGCTTATCAGCCCTCTGCGACGGCAACTGACATAGAATCGACACCCCAGAGTCTCTCCGCACAAAGCAACACTGCCGATGATCAGGCGATACCCGGGCATGTTGATAACGGCGTTGATATTGAATCGGTCAGTAAAACCTGCCGTAAGAACCTGCACACTGCCGCGTATGAATTCTGCCAGCTACTATTCAAACTCAGACTGCCTGAAGACCTGGACGCCTACCTGAACCTGAATCAGCAATCTAGCATCACCTGCTCAGCCACCGCGCTGGTAACAAACAAAGATAATATTCAAACGTTATACGAGTTAAGCAATACCCGTCAGATTAGCCAGTCTTTATCCAACACCTCCGTTATTGTCGAGTGGTCTCCGGCCTCAGAATCGGCCGAAGCAGCCCATGTAGCCTTGAAAGCGGGCCGGTGTCTGATTAGCTTACCTACCCGTTAGGCCTCAATATCCACACACTCAGATAACACCCCGAATCAAACAATATTTACCTCTCAGGGTACCAATTCCGGAGCGATACCTTTATAGTCATTCAAACACTTGTTTGACTATATGGAGGTTATGCGTTGATGGAACAACGAAGACTGTGCAGTGAATGCTTTTTGCTGGTGCAAAACAAACTCACCCAAGCTCATGAAAATTTGCGCGAGCGCAATCATATTTACAATGATACGGTATATGAATGCAGCACTTGCCATCACCTGCTGCGCTTAACCAATGTCCCCCACGAGTGGAGCATTCTGAGCTACCCTGAGGATGCCAGCGACCCAGCGTCTAAGTCAGCCTGATCTCCTGACCGATACTGCAGCCTTTCACTGCGGAATATCCATAGATAAAAAAGAAGCGACACGCCTTCTTATAGTTTTCTCTTACTTCAGTTAACCTGTCTGCCAATAAATAGCCTGAACAATGGACAACTCAGTATGACAGCACCTCATAAAATTCTTTTTGTGTGCCGACACAACGCGATTCGCTCGCAAATTGCTGAAGCACTAGCCAATAAAATGGGGCGCGGCAGAGTCATTGCCAAAAGTGCCGGCACCGAGCCTCAGCCTATTCCTGAACAGATCGCAGAGTGGGTAACCCAGCTGAATGGCAATGAGATAAAACCAAGCAGCAAAAGTCTGGACTCAATGGCCGTTGAGCAGTTCGATACCATTATCACCCTGTGTGACAAAAGCCACGATGCCTTGCCAGAAATAGCTACAGACCAGCAACATATCCGCTGGGACTTTAAACATACAGAAGAACCTGAAGCGTTGCGCCATATGGAGATCGAAATCTCTGAGCGGCTGCGGCTGATGCTGCAAGTCAAGGGGCTGCTCTGATTATACGACTCGGCGAGCATCCATAGCCGGACATTTCTTTGCCTGGGGGGGTCTGTTAAACTTACCTCCCCAAACAGAACACCGGCCGATTGCCGGACATACAACCTGTCAGTCCGGAACAAAAGAATGCCTGCTGCACCATCCAACTCAACCACGCTATTCACCGCACATCCATTCCGCTGGTTTCTGGCCCTTATTATCGCCCTGTTCTGCTACCGTGAATGGATCGTTCTCAGCACGCCAATCACCCTCTTCTATGATGAAGCTTATTATCTTGGCTGGGCACAAACACCTGATTGGGGCTATTACTCCAAACCCCCGATGGTGGGCTGGCTGATCGCACTGACCACCGCCATTTTTGGCAATGCCGAATGGGCGGTCAAGCTGGCGTCTCCGCTGTTATACAGTGCCGCGGCAATTATGATTTATCTCACCGCCGCGCGCTTTTCAAACCATAAAGACACGGCGACCAAAGCAGCCCTGTTCAGTGGCGCAATATTTCTGCTGATGCCTCTGATAGGGTTTAACAGCCTGTTTATTACCACCGATGCACCACTGATTTTCTTCTGGAGTCTCTGTTTCTACGCCTTTCTGCGAGCCAAAGAGAGTAACAACGGCGCCTGGTGGTTGCTGGCGGGGATAGCTGGCGGACTAGGGCTGCTGTCGAAATATACCTTTATTATTCTACCGACCACTTTTTTACTTTATGCCGTTTTTAGCGCTGTGGGACGTCAGTTACTGCTCAACCCGCGCTTCTGGCTCACCTGCCTGCTGGCACTCAGCTTTCTGCTTCCTAACCTCTACTGGAACTATCAGCACGACTTTATCAGTTTCCAGCATACGGCTGAAATATCCCACCAGAGCAGCAGCTCACTGAGTGTTAGCCGATTGCTGGAGTTCTGGAGTGGTCAGCTGTTTGTGTTTGGCCCGGTCTTTCTGATCTATATGATTATCAGGGGACTGCGACGCCAGCCTCGCACTGACATTGAAAAACTCCTCTGGAGCCTGTTCTGGCCCACCTTCGCAGTACTGTCAATTCAGGCCTTTATGGCGCGCGCTAACGTTAACTGGGCTGGTCCGGCCTACGTCGGAGCAGCCCTGTTGACGGGTTACTACCTGAGTCAGGTCAAAGGTTATCGTTTACTGCTGGCCGGCCTGGTGCTCAATCTACTGCTTTCGGTCGGGTTCTATCACTACGGTTCACTGACAAATGCCCTGGGGATCGAGCGTAAATGGGGGACTGACCCCTATAAACGCATCCTCGGCTGGCCTGAATTTGTACACCAGTTTCAGCCCTGGTTTGATCAGTACCCTGACTACAAACTCTCCAGCGACTCCCGGAAGCTGCTGGCTTATTTTGGTTACTACATCACACCGCAGGACTTTACAGGGGTCGCGCTCAGTGATGACAGCTATATTGAAGATCACTACGAGCTTCAATACCCCCTTTCCCGCAGCAAAGAGACCCGGTTTCTATTTGTCAGTGAGCATGATGTAGAAGCCAAACTGAAACGCTACTTCACGGATGTAACGCTGTTGACCGAACAGACCCTGCCTCTCTATAGCAATTTTTCCCGCTCAGCCCGACTGTACAAGGTCAGTGGCTTTAAAGGGATCAAACAAGCAACGGATCAGTAACAGCATGTTTAACCGAAGCCGTCAGATACTCCTGAATAACCGGTGGGCCCTGCTGCTGTTTCTGCTCTGTATGGTTGTGTTTATCACTTTTCCTGAAATCGATCTGTTTATCGCAGGACTGTTTTATGACCCGCAAACCCAGCAGTTTACCTATAACGACAACCCTATAATTCAGTTTATCTATCGGTTGTTTGCGATGATCCATATCCCGATTCTGCTCGGGCTGATCTTTGCAGGCCTGATGATCAGGTTTAACAAGCTAAAGCTAAAAAACTATCGTAAGTGGAGCATCACCTTTCTCTTAACCGCCCTTATTTTAGGCCCCGGATTACTGGTAAACACGGTTCTGAAAGACAACTCTATCGGTCGTGCACGCCCGGTACAGGTGGAAAATTTTGGCGGCGATAAGCAGTTCACCCCGGCATTCGTATACTCTGGCGCCTGCAGTAGAAACTGCTCGTTCGTCAGCGGCCACGCAGCAATGGGCTTCTACTTTATGATTCTGGGATGGCTATTCAGCTCACGGCGGGCATTCTGGGGAGGCTGCATGGTGGGGGTTGTACTCGGTCTGACCCGCATCGTTCAGGGGGGACACTTCTTCAGCGACGTACTGTTTGCGTTCTGGGCAGTCTACTTTGTTATCTCACTAACGGGGGGGCTGTTTGGCTTCAGACACCCGCTGCATAATACCTCCCAGTAAGTACGATCACTCTCCTGCGGCTTCAGCCCACGCTATTAGCGCCAAGGTTTTCAGCCCGCCTCATTGTCACACAACTGCACGCTTACCTGCTGCACGATGGGAAAAACTGCCGGGCCATACTGATTAAAAATAGCCACATCGGCAGCATCCCGGCCATAGCCCAGGGTGACATATCCCCCTTTACGGGTTAGCTGATTAAACTCGTACTGAGTGGCATCAAAGGTGTACCAGCGGCCACCGACGTAAGCTTCAAACCAGGCATGCAGATCCATCGGATACAACTCATGCAGATAGCCCACCACCATCCGCGCGGGGATACACAGGCTGCGGCACAGGGCGATACCCAGATGCGCCAGATCGCGGCACACGCCAGACGGCTGTTGATTAACCTCCTGTGCCGATAGCAGCAGATCACTGACACCCGGCTCATAACGAAAACTGTTCCGCAGCCAGGCTTCGATTGCCGCCACCTGGTCATAACCCGGCAGACAATCAGCAGTGATCTGCGTCGCCATCTGACCAAAACGGTCTGACTCACAATAACGGCTCGGCAGAAGGTAACTAAGGACCGTATCAGGCAGGTTCTGCACCTCAACAAAAGCCGCTCCAGGAGCCCGATCAAGGGTATCGGCAGTCATTACCCGGGCTGATGTATGGATCGAAAAGCTACCGACCGGGGCGACAAGACGCTGACACAGGTTGCCATAATTATCGGTAAACTCCATCACCGGCAGACTTGGAACAATCTTATACTCCTCCCGGGCGATCCATTGAAGAGCGCCACTGCGTGGACGCAGCATCAGCACGAAGGGGGTGGGCAGAGAGATGTCGAAAACAAGATCACAGCTCGTTTGTAACCACATATAACAATCCTTGCGGTTGATATTAGCGAAATTTCTCAAACCACCATTGAGCCTTTACTCAATACCTGGATAAGAAGCAATAATCTTAGTTTTGCAGCCTGCTGACATCGACTGAGACACTCAATTTCTGACTTTTCCCCCCATCAAAAAATACCCCTTTTAATGGCGAGACATCGCCATAATCCCGCCCCCAGGCAGTGGTGATATGGTGTTCAGCAGGCATATTGTTATTAGTCGGATCAAACTCAAACCACCCTTCACCCGGAGAAAAGACAGCAAACCAGGCATGTGAGGCATCACTGCCAACCAGTTTTTCCTGTCCTGGCGGCGGCAAGGTTTCCAGATAGCCGCTGACATAACGAGCCGGAAAACCTAACGAACGCAGGCAGCCAATCGCCAGATGAGCAAAATCCTGACAAACGCCGCGCTTGTTCAGCAGCACCTCATCGAGTGGCGTTGCAATACTGGTGGACTCCGGGTCGTAGGTGAAATCGGTATAAATTCTCTCGGTCAACTCACGTACAGCTGAGAGCAGCGGTCGATTGCTGCCAAAGGAGGCGCGGGCATACTCTCGCAGCGATGACGCCGTCTTGATCATCGGTGAATTAAGGACAAACTCCCGGGCTTCCAATACTGGCAGCTCACGACTCTCCTGCAGCGCCAGCAGCGCCTGGGCACAGGTATTACCGAAGTCCAGATCAAGCTCGCACTCACGGGCATACTTACTCTCATGCACACGAATGACGGAGGTGACATCGATCTTCAACTCCCGATGGGGCTGTTCCAGCGAAAAGAAATAGGCTTTATTGCCAAAATAATCGCTGCGCTGCTGCCCCAGTGTGTGGGCTGGGGAGATCTGAATCTGGCTCTCAGTGCAGCTTTGATACTCAGTATCCCGGGGTAACAGGTAAGCACGGTTGTAACACAGCGTCACCGGCTTTTCATATTCATAATGGGTGATATGACGAATGCGATAGATCATAGTTCCTCATCCCAATCGGTGCGCACAAGCTGCTGGTGCACCTTGATCTGATCAAAGTATTTAGTGCTAATCTGGTTAGAGGTTTCCTGTAACAGATACTGCAAACGGGCCAACAACTGATCCAGCGCCGCACGGGTCATGGTTTTGGCATCTGCAGCGACCAGTGCATCCAGTGAACTCAGCTGAATTGCAGAAGAGGCTTCAAGCATAAAGCGATCCTCCTCTGCCAGACCAGCCCCATGGACAGAGGAAGGCAAGACATCCAGATGACGGCGCAACTGATCAACCTGATAGAACACTGAGCGTGGGTTACTGCTGTCATGCAACAGCAGCTCTAAGCCCTGCGACATATCACTACCGGAATGATCACGGCGACGGAAGGTTATCAGCACTTCAGAACTTAAGAGTATCGACTCAAGCACCTGTAATTGCTGATATTCAGGCAGTACCGGCACCAAAGAGGAACGAATCAGAGAGAGCCCCTGCAGCGCCTTTTCTACCCGCAACCCCATATCGATAAAGCGCCAGCCAAGGCCTCGCACCATACTTTCCTGCCATAAGCCTGACAGCGCCAGCAACGTGGTAACCAGAGGATCGAGGGCCTCTTCCGGAGCCGCCGTCAAGCCCTGCTTAAACGCATCAGCCAGGCCTGCCAGCTCATCCCTCAGATCGTTAATAACCCGCTGGGTATCCGCCGAAAGCATCTCGCGAACCTGATCGGAACACTCCAGCAAGGCGTTCAGGTTTGCGGTAATACTACCACTGCGCTTGCCATCCAGAACGACCGCCAGCAGCTCCGCTTCCGGTTGCGAGGTGGTTGTCGCATCTGACAAGGTAAATCCCGGATAGGTCGTAGTCACCTGAGTCACGGTTTGTAACAGCACCTGGCGTGTCTCTTTTGGCATATGATAGGTGCTGTTAAGCTGCACAAACACAGTCCGGAGTAATCGCAGCGCCGACTCAGCACGGACCGCATAGCGGCCCATCCAGTAAAGGTTTTCAACCACCCGGCAAGGGAAGGCATTACGGGGCTGCGTTGGAGCATGAGCCGGAGCCTGTAGCGGCCGGGTTTCAAGCAGAGAGACTTGCTTCTCAGGCTCTGAAGCCAATATCCAGGTATCCTTACTGATCGCTCCTCTGAGGTTACTCAGGTTAAGGCTGTCAGCCACATTACCTACCCGGGTCAGGCCGCCAGGCATAACATTGTACGAGGAGTTGCTGGCAACAGAGAAACCGCGCAGAATCGAAGGTCGGGGTAATAACTGGCTGTCTTTCCAGGACGGCGTGGTTGATGGCCGGATATATTCCTGGGCGACAAACTGCAATGGTTCGTAACGGATCTTATCGATCAGAGCCAGACGGCCTTTCTGATCCAGCGAAGAACCAAAAACACTCTGTTCAGAGGGTTTGCGGAAGCAGGTTTTAATTACCAGTTTATCAATATTTTCAATTACGTAGGTGAGGTCCTGTGGATCTCCGCACCAATAGGTTTTCACCGAAGAGAGGAGTGGCTCTCGCCCCAGAAAGTGATTAGCAATCTGCGGCAGATAACGCAACAATGCCGGATTCTCCAGAAACCCGGAGCCCATAGGATTGGCAACGATCACACGCCCGGCACGCACCACTTCAAGCAACCCGGGCACCCCCAGACGGGAATCACTTTTCAGTTCAACCGGGTCACAGTAAAAATCATCAACCCGGCGCAGCACCACATCGACCCGCTCCAGTCCTCCCAGCGATTTCATCCACAGATACCCTTTACTGACCCGCAGGTCGCTGCCCTGCACCAGGGGAAACCCCAGGTAGTTGGCCAGATAGGTGTGTTCGAAATAGGTTTCGCTGTAGGAACCCGGGGTCAGAATAACGATGCGCGGCTGCTCATCAGTGATTGCGCTGGCAAGACTGTTAAGTTTCAGTCGCAATGACTGAAAAAACAGTGACAGGCGGTGCACATGGCTGTCGCGGAACAGCGAGGGCAGTACCCGGGACATCACCGTACGGTTTTCCAGAGCATAACCGGAACCACTGGGTGCCTGAGTGCGATCACCAATGACCTGCATGCGGCCTTGATGATCACGTACCATATCGGTTGCATGCATCACCAGCTGATGTTCACCAGGTAATGACAACCCGTCACAGGCACGCAAAAAGCCGCCATGGCTATAGAGAAGTTCTGGCGGCAAGATACCCAGACGAATCAGCTCTCGCGGACCGTAGAGATCCTTCAGTAGCAGATCCAGAAGCTCGGCCCGCTCCTGTAAGCCTGCTTCGATGCCAGCCCACTCTTCACTGGAGATCAGCGCAGGCACCGGATCGAGCTGCCAGGTTGTACCCGTTGGCGAACCGCTGTTATAGGTTGCACCATCATCACGCAGAATGCGCTCAGCCTTTAGCTGACGCTCATGGATCCCCTGAGCACCCAGAGTTTTCAGGCCATCAAGCAGATACTGCCAATGTGCCTGAATCTGTGACTGGTCTCCATAGACCTCATCGTATCCAGAGCCTGCTGCTGAATACTGCAACCCATCAAGGTTTTCTGCGGCTCGTTTTTCCATCGGGTATCGGTACCAAAGTTATATCAGGCTGCATAGTATGACATGACTTTACTACGTTTCCATCTGTCTGCGCAGATCAAGGGTATGCGGATACTCATTTGTAGGCATCTCCGCAGGCGGCGCCATCGGCCGTGGCGGCGCATTATTAGCAAAGAACTCCCGGATACCCGTGAATTCCGGCATATGAGTAGTCGCCGGAGGTGTTGGCGTATGTTCTGTATTGCCGAAACGGTTGATACGCCGGGATTCGGCTTCGAAAGCATTGATCGGGAAAGTTTCATAGCTGCGTCCACCGGGATGCACCACATGGTAGCTACAACCACCGATGGTTTGTCCGTTCCAGGTGTCTATCAGATCGAAGATCAGTGGCGAATGCACTCCGATAGTCGGATGCAGTGCCGACTGCGGTGCCCAGGCTTTGTAGCGTACCGCGGCGACAAACTCTCCATGGCGCCCGGTAGAACGAAGCGGGATGCGCCGACCATTACAGGCCAGCACATACCGGTCTGGCGTCAGCCCTTCCACTTTAACCTGCAAACGCTCAACGGAGGAGTCAACAAAGCGCGCAGTACCAAAACTGCCGACCTCTTCACCCAGTACATGCCAGGGTTCGATTGCCCAGCGCAACTCAATCCGGACATCATCAATATTAACACTGCCATAGTGAGGGAAGCGGAACTCTTCAAACGGTGCCAGCCATTCCTGCTGGAACGGAATACCATGATCCTGCAGATCTTTAACCACTTCACGGATGTCAGACCAGACATAGTGCGGCATCATAAAGCGGTCATGTAGCTCTGTACCCCAGCGAACCAGCGGCTTTTTGTACGGCTCCTGCCAGAAACGCGCCATCAGGCAGCGAATCAGCAACGCCTGCACCAGCGCCATTTGCGGGTGCGGTGGCATCTCAAAGCCTCGGAACTCCAACAGTCCCTGACGCCCGGATGACAAACCCGGCGAATAGAGTTTATCAATACAGAACTCAGACCGATGGGTATTACCGGTAATATCTACCAACAAATTACGCATCAGCCGGTCAATCAGCCAGGGCTGATCAACAATACCCTCGGGCATCAGATCAAAAGCAGTTTCCAGCTCATAAAGCATCTCTTCCCGGCCTTCATCAACACGGGGAGCCTGACTGGTAGGGCCGATAAACATACCGGAAAACAGATAAGAGAGTCCCGGATGATGCTGCCAGTAGGTAACAAAGCTGCGCAACAGATCAGGGCGTCGCAGGAAGGGGCTGTCAGCTGGGGTGGCCGCTCCCAGAGTGATATGGTTGCCACCGCCGGTGCCGGTATGACGACCATCAAGCATAAATTTCTCAGCGCCAAGCCGTGACAAGCGCGCCTCTTCATAGAGCATCTGGGTATTATCAGACAGCTCCCGCCAGTTATCAGACGGATGAATATTCACTTCGATCACGCCGGGATCAGGGGTCACCTTAAAGCAGCGCATACGCTCATCTTTTGGGGCTTCATAGCCTTCAATAACGACAGGCACCTCCAGCTCTGCGGCAGTGTCTTCAATCAGCTCAACCAGTGCAATGTAGTGTTCCAGGTGATCAAGCGGCGGCAAAAAGAGATACAGACACCCTTTACGCGGCTCAATACACAGGGTGGTGCGCACCACTTCCACGGGGGTCGTCACGTTATCGACCGATTCAGACTGACTGGCACAGGCCAGTGCTGAACTCTGTCCAGCATCCGGCAATCCGCCAACCGGTTCAAACGGATCGCGCGCATGATCCCGATAAAGCGCTTCATCGGTCATCAGCGGCAACGAATTCAGCGGCAGACGCAGGCCGATAGGAGAATCACCCGGGATCAGCGTCAGCGTATCACGACGCAGCGGCCATGGGCTGGAGCGCCAGTGCTGGGTTGTATAGTTCCACCCCAGAGGCAGACAGTAACCAACCGGCTTTTCCAGCCCCTGAGACAACAGCTGTGCCAGCTTCTTACGTTCCAGATCATCTTTGAGATCCGCCTTGAGGGGATCAACATTCTCCGGCAGCGCCTGTTCTTTCCAGAGGTAATAAAGCGTATCTTCGTAAGCAGGCATCACCCGCTTAGCAGGCAGCCCGGCTTTCTCAGCCAACAGATGAGCAAACTTTTTCGCGGTTTTACGGGTGACACCATAATCTTTATCAACCCGCGCCAGCAGTTTAGAATCACGCCACAAAGGCTGCCCATCGGTACGCCAGAAACATCCCAGCGCCCAGCGGGGTACCTCTTCACCGGGATACCATTTACCCTGGCCATAGTGCAGCAAACCACCGGGGGCGAATTTTTCCCGCAACCGCAGCAACAGATCTTTTGCCAATCGGAGTTTATCGTCACCCAGCGCTTCGGTATTCCACTGCGCGCCATCCATATCGTCAATCGATACAAAGGTGGGCTCCCCACCCATGGTCAGCCGCACATCCTGCTCCAGCAGTTGCTGGTCGACTGCCGCACCTAGCGCCTCAATGCACTGCCACTGCTGTTCAGTGTAAGGTTTGGTGACCCGTGGGTCTTCATGGATACGGGTGACTTCATTACTGAATGAGAACTCCACCTCACAGGGGTCTATCCCCCCGGCGATGGGCGCTGCCGATCGTGGTGAAGGGGTACAGGCCAGCGGAATATGCCCCTCTCCGGCAAACAGCCCGGAGGTCGGATCGAGCCCGATCCAGCCCGCCCCGGGAATAAACACCTCACACCAGGCATGCAGATCGGTGAAATCGACCTCAGTTCCGGATGGTCCATCAAGCGCCTTAACATCCGCCACCAGCTGTACCAGATAGCCCGATGCAAAACGCGCCGCCAGGCCCAGGTGACGTAGTATCTGCACCAGCAACCAGGCAGTATCACGGCAGGAGCCCCGCTTCAGCTCCAGCGTCTCTTCACTGGTCTGTACACCCGGCTCCATGCGGATATTATAATCGATTTCACTTTCCAGCCGCTGGTTCAGATACACCAGAAAGTCATTGGTGGGCATCGGTTCACGGGGCACAGAGTGAACCCACTCCTGAATCAGGGGGCCGTTGTCGACGATCTCCAGATAGGGCTTAAGCTCTGAAAGCAGCTCTTTCTCATAGGTAAACGGAATCTTTTCAGCATACTCTTCAAGAAAGAAGTCGAACGGGTTGATCACCGTCATATCAGCAATCACTTCAACTTCAACACGCAGATGATCACATTTTTCCGGAAACACCAAGCGGGCGAGGAAGTTACCAAACGGATCCTGTTGCCAGTTAATAAAGTGATTTTCCGGACTTATCTTTAACGAATACGCTTTGATCGGTGTCCGGCTATGTGCCGCCGGGCGCAGCCTGATGGTATGCGGCGACATGTTCACCGCTTTATCGAAGCGATACTCAGTAATATGATGGATTGCCGTTCGTATGGTCATTCGGTACCCCGTAGATCGATATAAAACCAATTCTGGATATAGCAAGATTAACTATACCGGGTTGCGCTGCAACTGATGAAATTCCAGTTCAGCCCCCCAGCATTTACAACCTGAGACCCATCATCGCCGTTCATTATGACAAACTATAATGGTTTACATCATAGTGGTTCCATTCAACATTAACAGCATATGCCAATAATATCTGACACTGGCCAGCCTGCCGAAAGGCTTCTGCACCACAAAAGGGCGCCACTGTTTTGTCAATAACCGCTAAATGCCCATTTTCAATAGAACCGCACTCAAACAGCGCATCAACAACAAAGGTTTCAACTATATGCAGACTAGAGCAATAAACAGGCCAGAGATAACGGTTTATTCGAATCACCGCGCCAAAGCGCAACAACACCAAAGTGCCACTTAAACCGTTTTAAGCGCAGAGAATAATATCGCCGGGGTGCGGACAGACCGAAACGTTCACTGTATTATCACCTCTTACCTCCATTCAGCCTTTTCACCTCCCGAACGGATTCAGCATGGACCAGAAAGTCACCCTGACAGCCACGCCATTAATAACCGTTGTCATCGGCTGGACTCTGCTATCGATGTTGCTTATATCACTGATTGTAGCCCTGACCCATGAGCTACCAGGCTATATTGCTGGCATCCCGGTATGGTTTGCAGTCATCCTGCTTATTCGCAGACAGAAACGCAACCAACTGATTCAAAGCGCTATTCTGTTTATCCTCGGTGCCAGCGGTCTGGCGATTGGGGTTTACAATGGGGTGGATAACCGTTACCTGATAAAAGCGCTGGAGGCTAACCAACTCATCATCGCTATGCTGATCAGCGTTAGCTTTTTGCGTATCGTGGCGACACGCAGCATTCAAACTGACGAACAGCTACCCTCCGGTCGTAAAGCGATGCTGAGAACTCTGTTGGGTACTCACCTGATCGGTGCCGTCATTAATATTTCATCGATCATGATCGTTGGCGACCGCCTGAGCGCTCAACGCCCACTGACGTCGCTGCAGGGGTTAACGCTGTTACGGGCATTCAGTATCTGCGCCTGCTGGTCCCCTTTTTTTGCTGCCATGGGCGTCGTTCTGATCAGCGCTCCCGGCGCTCAACTCAGCACCCTGATGCTCTATGGTTTACCCACCGCACTGATCGCCCTGCTGTTAAGCGCCTGGCAGATAGGCCGCCACCCTGATGCAGCGCAAGCCCGGGGGTATCCGATGCATTTTGGGGCACTCTGGATGCCTCTGCTGCTCGCTATACTGGTCATCATTGCTCACCATTACCTGCCACAGCAGTCAGTAATAACTCTGGTCACCCTGATTGCAATACTCTTTACGCTGACCTACCTGCTACTACTGCAGCCGCGCAACTGTTTCAGGCTGCTGAAAAACCATATCCACGAAGGGCTCGCCAAGCTCGGCAGTGAAATCACCCTCTTCCTCGCAGCAGCAGTGCTTGCCTCTGGAGTCGCAGCACTGCTGGAATCGATGCAGATACGCCTGGCACCGGATCACTTCACCGCGCCAGAAGCCTGCCTCACCCTGCTGGCACTGGTTGGACTAGCCCTGATCGGTATGCATCCGGTCACTTCCGCAATTTTAGCTGGCAGCATCCTGATGCCCAGCGTCGGCGATCCCAACCTATTAGGCATCACCCTGCTGCTAAGCTGGTCGATCGGCGTTGGGCTCTCACCATTTTCAGGCGTACAACTAAACCTGCAATCACGCTACGGCATCTCTGCGATAGCATTGATGAAACTCAATAGAATCTACGGCCCAGTAATGATCGCAACAGGGTTTGGAGTGATTTGGGGGTATGTCATATTAACCCATTTGGATTAATATGAAGAACTTATGACTGATAACGCAACACGACCGACCACTTCGCATTTAGCTTTTTTGTGTAAGCCAGTGTGACAACTTTCTCCCTAAGAAGCTCTCAAGAAACACTACTTCACTCAAAAATATATTTTCTAAAAACAATCGATCACCCTCACTCATCGGCTGCAGGTATTGAATTGAATGTTCCAGCCTTGGTTCAACTTGCGAATAAAATCCACTACTCACGCCAATGAAATCACAAATTTCAGACAAAACAGAGGATGGATCAGACTTTAAGTCCTCACTCAAAACAAACAACAGATTCTCCATTGGGAAAAATCTACAAAAACGCCGAATCTGCTCAGAATAAAAGCCTCGATCAATATAAGAAAAAACTCTATGCTGCAGAGGCAATTTTGATTTACACCTATCTTTTTCACATCTTATTGCATCACTAAAGCTAAGAGATTCTTTGTTTTTACTTCTCTCCATATTCCAATGAGAATAAGCTCTATCGATAGGATTCCTTAACAAAAAAATTAGCTTAGCTTGAGAATTATACTCCCAAATTCTTCTTGCCGAAGGCTCCCAATACATATATATAGGAGTAGCCTCTCCTCTTACTTTATCTTCATGAAATGACTCAAAATGGTCGTGATATAACTGATAATCAACCAAATCATCTTTAAAAAACAATTCATTATCGAAAAAGTGAACTTCTTTACGAAAAGATAATTTTATTTCTGGATGACTTCGAAGATATCTGAATAAAGCTGTAGTCCCCCCTTTTTGAGCACCACAAATTATAAAGTCGACCTTACTACTTTCACTCATCCTATATCAAACCCTAGCCTATAAACCTTTTCAATGTCACTCACATCAAAGCAGTCTTTTCCATGCTCCATCCAACGGCCTATGGACTCCGGAGTCTCGACCAAATCATTAACGATGTGATCTTTTAGCTTGAAATCAACAAAATTTTCAAGAGAAAACAGCTCACTATAATCTCGACAACAAAGCTTTTCAAAACTAATTCTATGAATCTTATACCTTTCAGACAGTCCGTCTAAATATTGATCAATAGCCAGCCAATACTTTAAGGAATTAGCAGGAGATCTATTATTATTTATGTTGAAGAAATCAGCATAAAGCCCCAACTGTCTTTGATTTTTTGAAAAAGCCATATCCAAAGGATGCCTATAAACATATATAACTTTAGCTAAAGGATAAAGCTCAAATATTTCGGGCAAAAAAAGCAAAGACCTAGGTGCTTTCCACCCAAATACCGTCGAATTTAACTGAACATCAAATATTTTACTGAGTTTTTCAAAAGCTCGCCGAAGGTTTTTTGAATGACTAGAATTATTCTCTTTTATATCAACCCATTTTCTTTTTGCTTCACGAACATCTTCCTCTGTCCAATGGTAAAAATAACTTTTTGAAAACAACTTTAAATAATATAAATTGCGACTCCTATTTCCTGGACGTTGACAGTACATCCAGAAATTAAAAAGCAAACAGTCTCTCGCCGGGTTATGCAAATCCCCCATATACACATTATGTCGCTCTAAAATATTAGCCACCAAGCGCGTTCCACTACCGCCAATTCCACAAACAACTATAGGGCTAGGATTATTCATACGACAAAAGCTTTTGATAAACTTGTGAAACATCTGATGGTAAAGAAAGTCGACGAGTCACACTCTCATCAGAGACAGTCACTAACCCTTCCTCATAAAAGCTACTAAAGTCATTAGCAGGTAATGATAAATATTCTGCGATACCTTCAAGTTTTTCTATATACTCATCGCGAGGTAAATCAAAATTAATAAGCTTTATATCATTAGAAGTGCAAACCTGCAACAAACGCTTATTATAAGCGACCCAAACCTTCAAACCATTCTCTAAAGACAATCCATTTCGTTTAAATAATGACTCCGCTACTTTCACAGGATGACGATAGGAGCCCACTAGCTTAACTTCGAAATCATCCCCAAGAATTTTTAACCATTCTTCTATAAAAAATAAAGTTCTGGGATCTTTAAACCCCCAGACAGGCTCTCCTTTAAAAAGCTCTAAAATATTAAAAATCTTTTTATCATACTCAGGCTTCCATACTATCTCCTCAGGAGGATCAGACCATTTACCACCATTTTCTATAAAAATAGATTCATGAAATCTAAATATTAAAGGACTTTCTCTATTTCCTTTTTTATTAAAAGGAGAATAAGTTTTAACCTCTCCTAAAAAAACACCAAACTGTTCCAAACTTCCAACCAAACAACTGGTACCACTACGATGCATACCAAGCACAATAACAACCACTGGTTTATTTTCTTTGTTTATCGAAGAATGCATCACGATGATTTCCAGAATACGAATAATAGTCAAATATATTTAAAAGAGACAAATGCCTATGCACAACCTCGGTAGAAATAGCGGATTTATAACCTTCTTTTATTGTTCGAAAATGAATCTGCGTATCTCTCCCAAATCCAATTTTCTCATAGACTTTTTTCCTCAACATTAACAAGCGCAATGGAGGGTTATGAGGAGAAATAAGAGACTCACTTGTATCATAACAGTCTCTCATAGGCGCTTTGGACTTTATCAAGAAGTCTAGATCACTTTCATCAATACCTGGCCTTATTTCTTTTGCAAACCCTTTAGAAACAAAGTCATCCTGATAAACTCGAGACCCTACAATTCCAAGCTTTTCATCTAAATCCATATATTCAGTAAACTTGGAAAGCCAGCAACTCTCTTTGATAGGCATAATTTCGATATCTGACTCTATAAAAACAAAATAATCGCCTATCTCATCCCAATATAAATCAACTAACTGTTTTAACCTAAACGGATCATTTTCCAGGCAACTATATACTTTATAGAAAAGACCTCTCTCCTCAAAGGAGGATATAACACTTCTTACCATAGGATCATTCGAGTTATTATCAGCAATAACAACCTTACACTTAGCTTTAGTATTTCGAAAAATACTATCCAAGCAAACCCATAAATAAATGGGCCTATTCCAGGAAAGGATAAAGATTATTGGCACTAAAGAATCTTTCCCAGCAGAATCACTTCTAATAAAATTCTCTCTACAATCATCCAACATAATAAAAACCATTCATCTGATAATTACATTAAAAGCCTAACATTAATCTACAAATCATTCTATTCCTGACAAATATATAGCATAAAAATCTTGACCAAAGACTAAACCATCAGCATTAAAACTAACCTAAAGACATCAAACGAGCAGATAGACAGAAATTTCTTCACTGTTGCAACCCAGATTATACATACTGTTAAACAAGCACTCAAAAGTGCAATCTGCCACATCAAATATAATATCTATCAGCACCAGAAGTCGAACATCAATGTATCCACCTTACCCAAAGCTGAGCAAAACGTTTCAAAGGGGGATCAAGTAGATTGCGACTACTGTCACTATATTATCTAACGCTGATATAACTGAGGTTACAGCATCGCTCCATGTCTGCACCATCACCACCTTTGCCAAAAAGCACCCGATCAGATTTAAAGTCAGCAAGTAATAATCAGAGATATTAGTATTCAGAAGGATAGTCAGAGGCGTAAAAACATGCGGATGCTACAGGAGAAAGGAGAAAAATGGTGCCGGCACCAAGAGTCGAACTCGGGACCTACTGATTACAAGTCAGTTGCTCTACCAACTGAGCTATACCGGCACGGTGGTAAGCGGGATTACTCGGCTTCGCCTCGCCCTTCGGGCTGTCGCTTCGTTCCACTCACTCCCGACCAACAGGATCTGAAACCGGTAACAGAAGGCTCTCAGAAGCCCTCTGAGAGACGACCTCCAGACCTCATATTGGTAGGTTTAACGCCGCATTCCCGTCACAGCGCATTTTTATGCCGCACTGTGACCAGAGTGTGGCCGTTAATGATCACTTTTTATATCAATGCTCATTGAGCTAGACTACGACACTTAAAATTGTCGAAATAACGCTTAACAACAAAATGACAGCTACTTGATAAAATTTCGATGCAGTTTTTTTGGATTGCACATTAGCTTGTTCCAAAGCCTCTATCCGTGCCTCTAACCCTTCTGGCCCAGGCTGATCCTGATCTGCCCCTTTGTGTAAACCGACCGCAACAACTGCGGCCCATACGGAACCTAATAACGAGAGCAAGGCGGCTTGAATTGAGTAATAATCGGTACCAGCGAGCCTTGTATCATCTGTCAAGGCATAAAGCCCGATGATTATCGTGCTCAATAAGATTAAGCCAGCAAAGCAAGATAGCCAATTAAACCCACTTTCTAATTTATAATCCCACCAGATAACTAAAGCCTGTGCCATACACCCAAACAATACAGCAATCACCATCACTACATCAAAACTCATTTCAACTCCTTGAATTTAAAAAGGAAATCATCCTACCTTTTTGCAGACAACGGTTAAAGCATTTATGAGCGAGTCATCATACTTTGTCGTTTACACCAAGATCCAAAGGATAAGCGTCCACAGTGATTTATGTGGGCACTGCGACCAAATTGAGACGGCTTACTGAAAGATCACTCAGTTCCTGAAGATCTTTGGGCTTCCAAATAATCTTCAGCCTTTTTTCTCAATGCTGCATGTATTTCCTTGCGTATTACCCTAGCCATTTCACGGTCTAAAAAACTCTGGGCCAAGTCATCACAACCATCCCTACCCCACCTAGATAACAATAAATCGTCAGCGCGAAGGCCTTCCGCAAGGTTGTAGTGTGGTTTTACCCTGCTTCCACGGTCTGTCAATTAAGTGCGTTTGGAGCTAACAGCCTGCCACGAATCAGCATTGGAACAATTTCATCATCGATGATTACAAAAGTAGAAAGCTGATAATGATTGCCTATGTTACTTGCAAGAATTGGCTGACCACTCCAATGGCTTGGCCAAAAGCGAGGAGTAGCAGTTTCGTAGTTAATTGTAAGTTCTTCATGGTGGCTTCTTGTTTGGAGACGACCATGAATGACTCCGGTTGGGTATGCTAGAGGAAGGAATAACTGCAATTCACCCATAGCTATAGAAGGGCTTGATTCACAAGTATGAGTGTTCCAATCCGTTGTTAATTCATCAAACGAAGCGCATAAATTCTGAGACTGGAATATATATAGGGGTCGCTGGCATTTAATGCAGCATCCATTTTTTTCTGAGAATGATAAGTGCTGAAGGTAGAACGATTTAAGATCAGAATTTTTGGAGGTGTGGCTCAGTGGTGCGGCATTTTTTCGACCTGGGGCGCTCCAAATCAGTCTCTTGGTTCTTTTGTTTGATTGATGGACGCTTTGAAAATTACATAGCTGGTTTTCGTCATCGTTTCTTGGATTTTCAGTGATTGGAATTATTTTTTGGGGGAGGCATTGAAGGCTTCCTGTTTGATCTCTTTTGGGCTGTTTACTTGGTTCCCAAACCGATGCATCAGCACGAATAGCGTCTTCAACTAGCAGCTCTACGGCCTTTCCGGCAGCAGATTTTAATGATTCATCATGCTTCTTTCCCTTTATTCGGTTTTCTAGATCTAGATATTCATCTACTGAGCCTCCTGCCGCTTTACCTAGATGGATACCCATTTGAATTAAAGCCCAGACAAGAAGAGCAATACCTACCAAGAAAAGTACAGCAATAACTGGCAATGCATCATTTACATCTACGAGAGCAACAAATACCAAGCCTATTACAACAACTCCAGTAATGACAACGAGTCCAATAAGGGCCCATGTTCGAAGGGTTTTGCTGACCGCTAGTAGAAACAAGACTAAAAAGATACCGATCAAAATGTGCATTCTGATTCCTACTGTATTTTGATTATCTCTTTATATTCTAAGGTCCGTGAACACCTTCAGACCGGCACGAGTTTCTCGTCTTGCTTTTATCATCACTATTGACGAATGGAACAGTAATTCACTGTCATAATGGATATTGATACTGTATCAGCAAGCAGGAGACTTACGCCTAGCGTATCCTGTAAATATGATCGCTTAGGGTAGCGGTAACACCCGCAAAGGTTCGCCTGTTTTATGGTTTTTTCTCCGAACTATGAGGCCCATCTTACATTCAGGGCAGTGAATATCAGGCATATAGTTACACTCCGAATAATTTGTGCAGCCTAAGAAGGGGCCTAATTCACCTATCCGTATGATTAACCGACCCGAACCACATTCAGGACACTGACTGTCCAACAACAGCCACCACACTGCCGGAACAACTGATCTACTGTCTCCGTCAGAAAGGACTATATCGACAACTGAGGCAGCCCCTGAGCCGCTGTTAGTTCGAAACAGGTCTGACTGTTCCTCAATATCAAGGGATCGAATAAGACTCTCTCCCTGAGGAGAGTGATTATTGAACTCAAAGAAGCCGCACATACTGGTTAGATTAGCATAACGCCTCCGAAGGGCTATTAAGCTCACCCCTACAAGTGAAAAAATAACTTAAAAGAACCGATACTTAAAAATAAAAATACTTGGTACTTTTTAATAAAAACTAAAAAAATTAATGATTTATACGCACATCAAAGTAAACAGCATCAGCGCCTTCAATACAAAAAGGAGACCAAAAATGACTAAGTACTCGAAAACTAGAAAGCGAGAAAGACTTCCGATAAACGTACAACCACAGATATGGAATGCTTTCCTCTCGTTTGATCACAATCACCCAGACACGAAAAGAAACGAAGTCTTCGAAAAGTTGATATCTGACTACCTTAAGCAGAAAAAGCTGCTATTGATGAAATATACCGTTTGGAAGGCCTTAAATATTTCAACAGAGAGATACACCATTCAAAGAAACCTATTCTGGATAACTAGCAGCAAAAGCTAAGTGGTGAACGCACAGATGAACTGAGAACAATATTCCTCCGGTGATGGTAAAAAGCTATTTCGGAAGTTGTAAGAAGGGAAGAAATGGTGCCGGCACCAAGAGTCGAACTCGGGACCTACTGATTACAAGTCAGTTGCTCTACCAACTGAGCTATACCGGCACTGTGACCATACTGTGACCGCTACACCATTTTCATGAACATCTAGCGGATTGCGCGCCTTTAGCTCAAATGGATGGAGTAGCAAACTCCGTATGGAATCAGAACGTTATGAATAACGTTTAAGTGGCGCGCCTGGAGGGATTCGAACCCCCGACCAACAGGATCGGAACCTGCTACTCTATCCAGCTGAGCTACAGACGCGCAATTCATCAGGTTTGATGAGGGCGTGTATATTACCGATCTAACGAATGGCTGTCTATCGTTATAGCAAAATTTTCAGCGCGAAAATAACATTGTTGCTACTGCGTTTTCTTCACAAACTGATGTTTCTGCAGAGGCATTATTGGTATCTCCCGTAACTGCTCTTTGCCTGCAGAGGGTATCAGGCTGCCCATCCGTTTAGTTTTCACCGCCCGGCTAAAATAAAACCCCTGAAACAGCCTGCAACCCCACTGCTTCAGATATTCCAGCTCTTCCTGTTTTTCCACCCCTTCAGCGACAACATCGATCCCCAATGTCCTGGCCATCGCAATAATAGTTGAAACGATCGCGGCATCATTGCTGTCCGTGGTTATATCCTGAACAAACGACTGATCTATTTTCAGGGTATCCAACGGCAGCTCTTTCAGATACTGCAGCGAGGAATATCCTGTACCAAAATCATCCAACGCAAAGCGGATACCCAGCTGCGAAAGCCGCTGCATCTTGCTCCGCACCGACTCAATATTATGTAACAGCACCCCTTCGGTCAGCTCAAACACCAGATATTCGGCTCTGACTCCACTACTGATCACGATCTCCTGTACTTTTTCAACGAAATCGCTCTGCTGAAACTCACGTGGGCTAATATTCACTGACACCACCAGCTTCTTTCCCTGAGTCTCCCACTCAGCCATCTGTTTACAGACCTCTGTCAGTACCCATTGCCCCAGACAACAGATCAGATCGGTCATCTCGGCAATAGGAATAAATGCTGATGGGTTCACCAGCCCTTGCTCACCATCCTCCCAGCGAACTAAAGCTTCAGCACCAACAATTTTTCCATCACCACGAACTACGGGCTGATAACAGATGTACAGCAGGTCTTTATTGATTGCATCCCGAAGGCTTTCTTCAATCTGTTGCCGATGATCAGCATTATCCTGCATCTGCTCACGAAAGAACTGTACCCGGTTACGCCCCTCCTCTTTAGCCCGGTACATCGCCAGGTCGGCTTGCATGATAAGGTTTTCAAACTCACTATTCTGGCCATCAAACAGGGCGATTCCGATACTGGGTGTCACATGCAGCAGCCGCCCGTCGATCTCATGAACAGAGGTGATCGCCTGCCGCACTTTTTCAGCCACACTGAGAGCATTATGACTTGCCGTTGATTCACTGGTTCCAAGCTCAGGCAGCAACACTACGAACTCATCCCCCCCCAGCCGCGCGGGTGTATCCGCCTCTCTGACGGCTTTGCGGATGCGCGCAGACACGCTGTTCAGTACCGCATCACCAACACTGTGCCCAAGCGAATCATTGATGGTTTTAAAATGGTCCAGATCCATATATAGCAACGCGCCAATCTGTTCTGACCGCTTTGCCCGTATCACTTCTACTTCCATGCTCTGCATCAACAGTCGGCGATTTGCCAGCCCGGTCAGTGGATCAAAGTAGACATGTTGCTCTATCGCAGCTTGATGCGACTTTAACTCCTGCGCATTACGGTTTATCTGCCCCAGCATCCGGTTAAAACCACTAATCAGGGCATGCAACTCTCCCGGCTTATCGTCTTCCGGGATCTTAAGGTCAAAATTCTGATGTACGGTCACCTGCTCCATGGCATCAATAATCTTATCCACAGGCTCGGAAATACCCCGCTGAATCCGTTTGGAGAGCAGATGGACGCCCAACAGAGACAGACAGTAGATCGCCGCGCCAAATAGCAGATAGAACAACAACTTCTCTTTTATACCGTCAAGACCATACTGCAGATAGAGCTGCCCCACCAGCTTCCCCTTAACTCTCAGGGGCACGCTGTATTCAAGCAGTTCAAAGCCAAATTCATAAGAGCCCTCTAACTGAGCGCGGAGTCTATGTGAGGGGGTCGGTAATGACTGGTCCAGCCCAGGCTTCATCAGCCTGACCAGTTCCGAGCCATCATTCCGATAGACATAGATACCCAGCAGATTGGGTTCGGAAAAATAACTCTCCAATAACAGGGTCGCCAGCATTGGAGACTCAGTCATCACCACATGGGCAAGTTGGGGGGAGGTCAGACTGGAGAAAACATGGGCTCTGTCAATCAGTTGATTACGGTGATTATAAAACTCGAAACAGAGCACCACCAAACCTGTAATCAGTAACACCACAGCAACGGAGGTCACAAACAAACGATGCAGTCTGCGGGTAACAGAAACAATCGGTCGCTGACTCATCAGAATAATCCTGTCGGTCCGCGTCTGTGAGGACTAAGGTCTGCAGTTAAAAAAAAGTTACCCGTTACCATAATAAATCCTTTTACGGTATGTAAGCCACGCGACAACTGACCGTTATTAAGTCGTGTAAGAAATGCGGTAGTGCATCAAAATAACGCCATCACCCACAAGTGGCAACCATAATAGCTTTTAGACTACCCAATATGGTACATAAAACACACCCTTAGTACGGTTTTTCAAAGGTTTGTTACTAATTATTTAGTCCTGATAATGACATCAACCATTTTCGTTGTGCCTATTTACCGCTATAATCCCGGCCGATAATAATTTTGTTGATGCTGTAACCGGCCCATTGAGGGCACCCGACAGCTACCTTTTTTAAAATTAGCGATGATGAGGTCGTGACTGTGAGTAAATTTGCTGCCAAAGCTATTTCCGCCCTGTTTGCTGTAGCGCTGGGCTTTCTGTCCACTTCGACTATGGCCAACACTGATAACGATGCAATTGTAGAACGTATCCAGAAAGTAGGTTCAGTCTGTGTAGAAGGTGATGACTGTGGTGGTGCTGCCGCCCCTGCTGCCGCTGCCCAAGCTCGTTCCGGCTCTGAAGTTTACACTGCAAGCTGCTCTGCATGTCACGCATCAGGGGTTCTGAATGCACCGAAGTATGGAACCAGCGACTGGGCTGACCGCAGCGCTAAAGGGATGGAAACTCTGCTGCACAGCGCGCTGAACGGTTTCAACGCCATGCCGCCTCGCGGAACTTGTGCAAGCTGCTCTGACGATGAGATCAAAGCGGCTGTTGAGTACATGGTAGACAGCGCTAAGTAAGCCTGCCGATCCTGTAAAAAAGGCCGCATAAGCGGCCTTTTTTATAACTCCCGCTTTTCACAGATCATCCAGTAAGCCGCGCAAACCACTCAGTGTCGCATTGCCCCGCGCTTTATTCGTGGCTTCACATACTTCGCCCCGCCCTTCGAATACCAAATCATCCTCAGGCAGCTCATCGAGAAAGCGGCTTGGCTGGCAATCGATCAGCTCACCAAACTGTTTCCGCTTACGCGCCAGAGTCATCGTCAGCGTCTGTTTTGCCCGGGTAATGCCCACATAGGCCAGCCGCCGCTCTTCTTCGATATCGCCGTTTTCGATGCTGTTGCGGTGAGGCAGAATCTCCTCTTCCATCCCCATCAGGTAGACATGGTTAAACTCCAGTCCTTTTGACGCATGCAGAGTCATCAGCTGCACCCGGTCAGAGTCATCCTCCTCTTCCTGGCGTTCCATAATATCCATCAGTACCAGCCGGGCGATCGCTTCCCGAATACCCGCATCAGGATCGTCCTCCTGCAGCCGCTCCAGTGTATTACGCAGTGAATCAACCAGTATCCAGACGTTTTGCATCCGTCGTTCAGCAATCGTGTCACTGGAACTGTTCTGAGCAATCCAGCCGGCAAAATCGATATCCTCTATCATCTTGCGAATCGCATCGATAGGGTCACCCCGCTCACACTGCTGGTAGATCCCTTCCAGCCAGTTTTTAAAACGCTGCAAGCGCTCAACCTGAGCCGGTTTTAATACCTGCTCCAGACCCAACTCGCTGCAGGCATTAAAAAGGCTGGTATGACGCTCAGAGGCATATTCACCTAAGCCCTGCAAAGTGGTATGGCCGATCTCCCGGCGGGGCAGATTGATGATTCTCAGGAAGGCGTTATCGTCATCCGGGTTCACCAGCACTTTCATGTAGGACATGATGTCTTTAATCTCTGCCCGACCAAAAAAAGAGGTGCCACCGCTCAGTTTGTAGGGCACCTGATAGCTTTGCAGTTTGAGCTCCAGCAGGCGAGCCTGGTGGTTGCCCCGGTAGAGAATGGCAAAATCTTTAAACTGATAGCGCTTACGCAGATGCAAATCGAGAATTTCGGTGGCGATCCGCTCACACTCGGCATCTTCGTTTCGGGTAAAGACAACCCGGATCGGATCACCAAACCCCATATCACTCCAGAGCGTTTTGTCGAACACATGGGGATTGTTGGAGATCACCGTATTGGCCGCCTTGAGGATACGCCCCGTGGAACGGTAATTCTGCTCCAGCTTAACCACCTTCAGCGAAGGGAAATCATGCTGCAACTGCACCAGATTTTCCGGTCGGGCACCGCGCCAGGAGTAGATAGACTGATCATCATCGCCCACCACAGTAAGCATTCCGCGGGTACCTACCAGCATCTTAACCAGCAGGTACTGGGTGATATTGGTATCCTGATACTCATCCACTAACAGGTAGCGAATCTTATGCTGCCAGCGCTCAAGAATATCCCCATAATTGATGAATAGCTGCACCGGCAACAAAATCAGGTCGTCAAAGTCGACAGCATTGTAGGCCTTCAGACTTTTCTGATAAGCCTCATAGGCTCTGGCCGCCAACACTTCAGCCGGGCCCTGCGCTTTCGCCAAAGCCTGATCAGGCCCGAGCATATCGTTCTTCCAGTTTGAGATCGTACTCTGAATAAAATCGACCTGGTCGGTTTCCTCATTATGATGCAACAACAAACTTTTCAGCAGCGCCTTGCTATCCTGATCATCAAACAGTGAAAAGCCCGCTTTAAACCCCAGCGTTTTATGCTCTTTACGAATGATGTTTAAGCCGAGGTTATGAAAGGTAGAAACGGTAAGGCCCCGGGTAGCATTCCCTTTCACTAACGAATTAACCCGTTCCTTCATCTCACGGGACGCTTTATTGGTAAATGTCACCGCTGCAATGTTATGCGCTTTAATCCCGCAGGTTTCAATCAGATAAGCAATCTTGCGGGTGATCACACTGGTTTTACCCGAGCCGGCTCCGGCCAGAACCAACAGAGGCCCGCTGATGTAGTCAACAGCTTCACGCTGTTTAGGGTTAAGTCTCGACATTATAAATACTGACTCTGATTGCTAAAGTTTTGTTTGCACCCGGCCGATAACGTTTGGTTGGCGCCGCACAAAAAAGACAAAAAAACGATCTAATTACTTGTTTTTGAATAAAAAATGATCAAACATATGTTTGACTGCCGAGTTCGGCGTGATACTCTTAAAACGCATACAGGGCGACAATTATCGCATGGAATGAATTGTCTTATCAGTAGAACAGTGAGAATAAACTGGATCGTTTACTCTCCGTAGTAGATTCGATATGTTATCTATAGCGTCTGGCCGCCCAGCATGTACAGAGTGCCTGATTATTGATAGCTGTGGCTTTGATACCTCCGGGATCATCAAACGCCTGCGACAGCTACAGTGCAACACTCAACAATGTAGCTTTGATATGGCTACGGAGCTCTTAGAGCAGACAGATTTTAATCTCCTGTTCCTGCATACCTGTTTTACCGATACCAACGCACTATCTGAACTGCACTATCTGCGCCAGCAATACCCCCTTATTCCGATTATTCTATTTGACGATAATCTCAACTACGAACGCATCGATACATCCATGCTCTGGCGTGCCAATGACTTCATCTGCACATCAGAGATAACCGCCGATACGGTTGAGAGGGTGCTGCGCTACAACCTGAGAGTGCATCAGTACCATAATGAGATTGAACGTCTCTATCAGCTCGACCCCTTAACCGGAATGATTAACCGACAGCAGTTTTACAAAGAGCTGTCAGAACAGTTGAGTCACCTCCGACGAAAAGCATCGGCCAGCCACCTGGCATTAATCACTGTCGACCTGGATGGTTTCCGCCGCTTTAATAATATCAACGGCTACGCCGCCGGAGATATGGTAGTTAAGGAGATGAGCAAGCGTTTAGCGATACTGGCACCGGGATTGATCTCCCGGCTAGGAAATGATGAGTTTATTATGTTGCTCGACTTTCCGGCCAGTGCGAATCTTCTGCAACAGGTGACACTCATCTGCAACCAGATTCTTCATAGCCTGACGGAACCCTACAACTCTCATGAGCTGGAAGTCATCCTGCCCTGCAGTATCGGGGTCGCCCTGGCTCCCGAACATAGCTGCGAGACCGACACTCTGATCAATCAGGCGACTCATGCCAGAATCAAGGCAAAAGAGAAAAGTAACTGTAGCTATGTCATCTTCGACCAGGCATTTCAGCAGGCGAACAAATCACATATAGCTCTCGAACCTGAGTTGATTAGCGCTATCCGTCGTAACGAGTTTGAGCTGTTCTATCAACCTCGGGTTGACATTCTGTCGGGGAAAATCATTGGTGCCGAAGGGTTGATCCGCTGGCGTCACCCCCAGAAAGGGTTGATCTATCCCGATGCTTTTATCCCCACCGCTGAACGAACCGGGCTGATTGTACCGATTGGCTATTGGGTGATCCAACAGGCCGGAGAAGATATTCAGCGATTGCAGAGAAGCGGCCTGGAGATTCAGCGCCTGAGCATCAACCTGTCCTTCAGACAGTTTCAGGACAGCTATCTATGCAGAACAATTCAGCGACTGATCGAAAAGTACGCTATCAACACCTCCATTCTGGAGTTTGAACTAACCGAATCAGCCCTGTTTAATAATGAACTGCATGTTCAGGAGGGCATTGAAGAGTTGCATAAGCTGGGTATCAACTTCTCTCTGGACGACTTCGGTACCGGCTACTCCTCTTTTTCACTACTACAAAAACTGCCCATCAGTAGCCTGAAAATCGACCGCTCTTTTGTTTCCGGCGTGAATAGCAGCTCTGATGACCGGGAGATCGTTAAGGCGCTGATCCGCCTGGCTCACAGTCTCAACAAAGAGGTGATCGCCGAAGGCGTCGAAACGCTGCAGCAACTCAACTTCCTCGCCAGCTATGGCTGTCATCAGGCACAGGGCTATCTCTACAGCAAGCCGGTCCCCTTTGAAGAGTTTAAATACCTGCTGGAAAACGGCCATGGGATCACAGCGGCGAGCGCCGCAAACCGATAGCCTCCAGCAGTGCTGCACTGCTAATGTCCAGCTCGCCTTTCAGGTCCGCAATGGTTCTGGAGACCTTCAGCACCCGGTGCGTCGCCCGGGCAGATAAGCCCATTTTACTCATCGCCCGCATCAGCAGCTGTTCCTGCTCTGGGCCGAGCTGACAATACTGTTCCAGACCGTTGACGTTCAACTGGTCGTTGATACACCCCTGGCGTTGCTGCTGGCTTGTCCGGGCACTGACCACCCGCTCCCTGATCGTAATACTGCTCTCACCTCTTTCCGCAGGCCCCATCAGTTGCTCAGGGGTCAGCCCCGGCACCCAGCTTTGCAGGTCAATCCGGTCCAGTAACGGCCCGGAGATCCGTGCCTGATAGCGTTGCACCTGGTCCGGCGTACAGCGGCAGCGGCCACTCTGATCGCCCCGATAACCGCAGGGGCAGGGGTTCATGGCGGCAATCAGCTGAAACCGGGCAGGAAAACTGGTTTGCAGGGCAGCCCTGGAGATGTTGATCACCCCCGACTCAAGCGGCTCACGCATCACCTCCAGCACCTGTCGGCTATATTCGGGCAGCTCATCAAGAAACAGCACTCCCTGATGGGCCAGGGAGATCTCTCCCGGGCGGGGATTACTCCCGCCACCCACGAGCGCAACGGCGGAGGCGGTGTGATGTGGCGTTCGAAAGGGGCGAATACCCGCAAAAAGGCCTTTCTCTTTCACCCCGGCGATAGAGTAGATCGCCGCAATATCCAGCAACTCATCCGACTCCAGCGGCGGCAGAATGCCCGGCAGACGGCTGGCCAGCATACTTTTCCCACTTCCCGGCGGGCCGCAAAGCAGCAAATTATGCCCGCCTCCGGCCGCTATCTCTAACGCTCTTTTGGCCTGAAACTGCCCCCGCACATCTGACATATCCGCCGCCATACAATCGTCGGTCCGCCACGCAGATGGGATTGCGGCGTCCAGCAGACGGGCACCGGCAAGATGATTGCTCACCTCTAGCAACGACCGCGCACCAAAAAGGCGCAGTCCGGTAACCAGTCCCGCTTCCTGAATATTGTCAGCGGCTACCCAGAGACTCCGGCCCGCATTCCGGCAGTTAAGGGCAACGGGCAACACGCCGGAAACCGGGCGCAGATCGCCTGATAACGCCAGTTCAGCTAAAAACTCATACGACTCAGCGCTGTTTTGTGGCAGCTGGCCACTGGCTATAAGAATGCCAACCGCAATCGCCAGATCATATCGACCGCCTTCCTTAGGCAGATCAGCAGGGGCGAGGTTGACCGTGATGCGCCGGGCGGGAAACTCAAACCCACAATTCAGCAGTGAACTACGAACCCGTTCCCGGCTCTCCTTTACGCCGGTTTCCGGCATCCCCACGATGGAAAAGCTGGGCAGACCGCCCGACAGATGAACCTCCACCGCGACGGGTGGGGATTGAATACCGAGCTGTGCCCGGGTGTGTACTATTGCCAGTGCCATACGCATCCATCCCTGGATTTTAGTTTCAGACTGTTACCACCTCAGTCTGTTCTGTTATTCAATGCTCCAGATCTAATCGCTCAATCAGCTGTTCCAGCGTCAGCTCCCGACCGACATACTTACCACTCATCCGCAAACATCCCTGCTGTGTCAGCCGGGTCATCTGACCGGTGGTACGTACGCCCTCAGCCATCACTTCAAGATCATTGTCCCGTGCCATCGTAATAAAATCTTCAACGTCGCGCACATAGTAATCATCGCGCATCTGTTGCTCAACCAGATGCGCGTTGAGCAACAACATATCAGGAAACAGCTGCGCAGGTAGCCGCTCAACCGAATGCTGCTGCGGGTCCAGCAAGAGCAGCACCCCCTGCGCTTTAAGCTCTTCAATCTCATCCGGAAACAGCTGTAGCTGGACGTAATTCAAAATTATCATCAGACGCTGCGACGGAATTCCCACTTTAACCATCTGCCGAATCAGATGTTCGATCACATCGGCAGCAAACAGCTCTTCATCCTGTAAGCGGATACAGAGGTTCTCAAACTGATCAAAACCGCTCCACAGCTTGATCATCGGGGCCAGCTGGCGCTCCAGCTGCTGATGATAATCCCCCAGCAAACTATAGCGGGACAACTGAGGGATAAACTGCGCCGGGGACAAGATACCCTGTTGCGGATGATTCAACGACAGGGACACTTCAGCCGCAGTCAGATGATGTCCCGCCAGGGAGTAAACCGGATTAAACCGAAGCTGCAACCAGCCGTCTGACACCGCCTGACTAAGGGTATCGCGGCTTAATACAGTGCCGCTTCCCAGTGACGCATCATACAGACGAAAACCATTGTGACTATCCGGGGTGCGCAACACCAGACGGGCCCGATCCAGCATCAACTCAGCACTGATCCCTCCACTCTCAACCAGCACACCGCCCATCGCATAGGTGACCGCTATCGCCTCCCCCTCTACGTCTACAGGTTCCAGAAGCCCGGCCGAAATACGCTCAGCAAACTGCTCCAGCGTCATCTCATCAGGGCAATCGTCCAGCACAAAGACAAAGTTATGCTCCTGATCCACCGCGAGCAGATCGGTCTCCCGCACCTGTGCGCTAAGCCGCGCCGCAAGCGCCGCGATAATCTGACTGGCCTCTGCGCCAACATTGTCCAGCTGCAGCAAAATCAGCCCCCGCCCCCGCTGTCCCAGAGCATCTTTCAGCAACTGCTGATTCAACTGATCCAGCAGCATAAACTCATCAGGCAACCCCGTCAGCACATCATAACTGGCATGGCTGTAGCGGTGTTGGTCCTGATATAAATTGCTGATATCGGAAAACTGAGCGACAAACCCCTCAATCTCGCCACTCCCATCCCGCTGTGCCATCAGGGTGTACCAGGCTGGATAGCTATGACCATCTTTATGCCGGTTCCACAACTCACCCTCCCAGAATCCGCGGAACATCAGCTGTTGCCAGAGATGATCAAACAGCTCGGCAGCGATCTCCCGGTTAGTGACAATGCCAGGCCCCTGACCAACCACATCTTCAAAAGAGAAACCGCTGACTTCAGAAAAGCCCGGATTTACCCGATAGATCCGGTTCTCCTCATCCAGCAACATCACCGCCTGAGGCGTATAGTCAAACAGCCCCTCCTGGGGATGCTGAGCAAACACTCTCCCTGCGGCCTGACCGCTGCGCATCGCATTGACGATATACAGCCCGGCCACCGAATTCCAGAAAATCTCTAGTTGCAGCCAGAGGCTATGATCCTCAACAAAGGGCTGCCAGGACAAGGTTGCCGTTCCCTTAGAACGGGCCAGCATCATGCCATGACGCAACTCAAACAGCGCCTCATCCGAGTGCACCTGCGCCAACGGAACCCCCGTCACTTCGCCCTGCCAGCCGAGCATGCCGAGATATTCCTGAGTCGCAAACTGATAGCTCAGGTCAGGCAGAATGCAGGCGTACATCGGCTGATGCATAGGGTCTCCTTCGTGTGTAATTCAGGCGTTATTCCCGGTCTTGCTAAGCAGCTGTTCTAAACGGTCAATCTCCAACTGCAACTGCTCCAGTTTAGCCCGGCTGCGGGCTAATACCGCACTCTGAGCATCAAACTCGTCGCGGGTGACCAGATCCATCCGCCGAAATGCGCCCTGCAACAGTGCATTGATCTGTTGCTGCAGCTCCGGCTCAGCTGCACTATGGCGAGCCTGTTCAAACAGCTGACCGATCTGTTCGCTAATTCCGGCCAGTATGTTGTGATTAATCATATCTACTATTTCCAAATAATATCCGCAGACTATCCCCATAAGACTATACCAATAACCGCACAATAACCCGAGCTGCTTTTAGCAAGAATCACACGCGCCCCAAGCCGCGCACCAAAAAAGGGCCTGCACAACAATTGTGCACCAGCGACTGATCAAGAAACCTCTGCGAATCTGCGAATCCGCCTTTAAAACCCAACCATAAATATAATAACTAATTGTTTTTATTTAAAAAAAATCTTTATGGCATGTGCAATGCTTAGTATGGATCAACCGTTTATCGCTGCGCTGATAACCAGCGTAGCTCTTTAAAACAGTTTTACTTAGTGGAGATCAGATCCCATGAAACTCATCTCAGCAATTATTAAACCATTCAAACTGGATGATGTGCGTGAAGCACTTTCCGAAATCGGCGTACAGGGTATCACTGTCACCGAGGTGAAAGGCTTCGGCCGTCAGAAGGGCCATACAGAACTCTACCGGGGCGCAGAATACGTTGTCGATTTTCTGCCCAAAGTAAAGGTCGACGCTGCTGTGGAGGACGGCATCGTTGATCAGGTAGTTGAAGCGATCAGCAAAACGGCTCAAACCGGCAAGATCGGTGACGGTAAGATTTTCGTGATGCCGCTTGAAGAGGTTATCCGGATTCGTACCGGTGAAACCGGCAATACCGCGCTGTAAAAACTTACTTACAACCTAAAAACAACTCTAAGCGTTTGCTTCAGGGGGAAGTGATGGAAAATCAAATTTTTGAATTACAATATGCAATGGACACCTTTTATTTCCTGGTGTGCGGTGCATTAGTTATGTGGATGGCGGCTGGTTTCGCCATGCTGGAAGCAGGCTTGGTACGTTCTAAAAACACAACTGAGATCCTGACCAAGAACGTTGCGCTGTTCTCAATTGCCTGCATCATGTACATGGTGTGTGGTTATCACATTATGTATGACGGCGACCTGTTCCTGAGCACCATCGGTGAAATTGATGTTAACCAGGTACTGGCGGACTCTGCAGAAGCAGGCTTTGATGGCGACTCGGTTTACTCCGGTGCATCTGACTTCTTCTTCCAGGTCGTATTCGTTGCTACGGCAATGTCTATCGTATCCGGTGCAGTTGCTGAGCGTATGAAACTGTGGGCTTTCCTGGCTTTCGCTGTTGTCATGACCGGTGTTATCTACCCAATGGAAGGTTCATGGACCTGGAACGGCGCTGACGTTTTCGGCATGTACAACCTGGGCGATCTGGGTTTCTCTGACTTTGCCGGTTCAGGTATTGTACACATGGCGGGTGCAGCTGCTGCACTGGCGGGTGTGCTGCTACTGGGTGCCCGTAAAGGTAAATATACCGCTAACGGTGTCAACGCTATTCCGGGTGCTAACCTGCCCCTGGCAACGTTGGGTACCTTCATCCTGTGGATGGGCTGGTTCGGTTTCAACGGTGGTTCTGTTCTGAAACTGGGCGATATTGCTAACGCCCACTCAGTCGCCATGGTATTCCTCAACACCAACGCTGCTGCAGCCGGTGGTTCTGTCGCTGCGCTGATCACTGCCCGCATGCTGTTCGGTAAAGCCGACCTGACCATGCTGCTGAACGGTGCACTGGCAGGTCTGGTCGCCATCACTGCTGAACCATCAACCCCGACTGCACTGCAGGCAACCCTGTTTGGTGCCATCGGCGGTGTGCTGGTAGTGTTTGCGATCATCACTCTGGACAAACTGCGCATCGATGATCCTGTGGGTGCGATCTCTGTACACGGTGTCTGTGGTCTGCTGGGTCTGCTGCTGGTTCCTGTTACCAACGGTGACGTAAGCTTCAGCGGTCAGTTGATCGGTGCTGCCACTATCTTTATCTGGGTCTTCGGAACCAGCCTGATTGTCTGGGCGATCCTCAAAGCGGTTATCGGTATCCGTGTCAGCGAAGAGGAAGAGTACGAAGGTGTTGATATCGCTGAATGCGGTATGGAAGCTTACCCAGAATTCACCAACGGTAAGTAAGCCTTTCAGCTAAAATAGGCAATAACTTACAAAAGGGGGGCTTCGGCTCCCCTTCTGACGTTTTATTAAGTTATTGATTCTGGGTATACTAGAGCGAAGTTCGATCTCCAACCGTCTGAGGCCTGTAGGAATCTCCTGCAAGAACAACAGATCCAAGCGAGGATAATAATGATGAAACTGGTAAGCGCGGTCATTAAACCGTTCAAACTGGATGATGTACGTGAAGCTCTGTCAGAGATTGGCATTCAGGGCGTCACTGTTACCGAAGTAAAGGGTTTTGGCCGTCAAAAGGGTCATACCGAACTTTATCGAGGTGCAGAGTACGTTGTAGATTTTCTGCCTAAAGTAAAAATTGAAGCAGCTATTGCTGATGACCTGGTTGATCAGGTCATAGAAGCGATCGCGTCCACTGCAAACACCGGCAAGATTGGCGATGGAAAAATATTTGTTACGCCGCTGGAGCAAGCGATCCGTATCCGTACCGGTGAAACAGGTACTGACGCGCTATAAACCGCTGAGCAGATGAATATTAAAGGGCACCCAATGGGTGCTTTTTTTTTGCCCAAAACGGGATAAATATTACGGCTCAATCAAATCAAAGGTCTAAACTTAGAGAAAGTTTTCCCAAACAAAGGATTATGGACAGTATGATCAGCCGTACAATGTTTGATGAGGTAATGGTTCCCAACTATGCCCCAAGCCAGATGATACCGGTTCGGGGAGCGGGCTCACGGGTCTGGGATCAGGCGGGCAAAGAGTACATCGACTTCGCTGGCGGTATCGCGGTTAACGCCCTGGGACACTGCCATCCGGAGCTGATAAAAACCCTTCAGGAGCAGAGCCAGAAGCTCTGGCACCTGAGTAATGTCTGGACCAACGAGCCAGCCCTGAAACTGGCAGGTCAGCTGTGTGCAGCCACCTTTGCCGAACGGGCGTTATTTGCCAACTCGGGGGCCGAAGCCAATGAAGCAGCCCTGAAACTCGCCCGCATCCACGCCAAAAAACATTTCAGTAAAGATAAAACCGAGATCATCGCCTTCGAAAACAGTTTTCACGGGCGCACCCTGTTTACCGTCAGCACCGGTGGACAACCGAAATACACCGAAGGGTTTGAACCACTCCCCGGTGATATCACCCACCTGCCCTATAATGATCTGGCCGCGGTGGAATATCAGATATCCGATAAAACCTGTGCCGTTATCGTCGAACCGATTCTGGGAGAGGGCGGCATCATCGCCGCTGAACCGGTGTTCCTTGAAGGCCTGCGTGCCCTGTGCGACAAACATAACGCCCTGCTGATTTTTGATGAAATTCAAACTGGCATGGGCCGTACCGGCAATCTGTTCGCCTATCAGGGCTATAAGGTCACCCCGGATATTCTCACCACCGCCAAAGCGCTGGGGTGCGGATTCCCCATCGGCGCTATGCTAACCACCCATACTATTGCGGACAGTTTCTCCGTCGGCTCGCATGGCAGCACCTACGCAGGTAACCCACTTGCCTGCGCCGTTGCTTCCCGGGCCTTCGAGCTGATCAATGACCCAACCCTGCTGGCCGGAGTTGTCCAGCGACAACAGATGTTTCTCAGCGGCCTGAAACAGCTGAATCAAAAGATCGGCCTGTTTCATGATATCCGCGTGGAGGGACTGCTGATCGGTTGTGAGCTGAAAGAGATCTGGCAGGGTAAAGCCCGGGAACTGCTGACACATGCTCAGGATCAGGGGGTTCTGGTGCTAACCGCAGGTCCCAATGTGTTGCGACTGGCACCCTCACTGATCATCCCCTATCCAGAGATGAAAAAAGGCCTGCAACAACTGGCACAGGCGATGCTGGCTGTGAAGATGGGCTTTTAAGGCGATGAATGATGGACTCCCTGCTGAACTCGATCACCCAGCGCCAACCCCCGCTAACCGAAACCCTGGTTGAACTGGCACAGATAAACTCTGGCACGCTCAACTGGGCGGGCGTTAATCAGGTCGGCTGGTTGCTGAGCGAGATGTTTTGCTCTCGACTCAACTGTCATCATCAGCAACGCAGCTTACCAGCCTACAGACTGATTCGCACAGATGGCACTGTTGTAGAGCACCGCCTTGGGGATCTGCATATTCTGAGTAAACGTCCGGACGCCCCACTACAGGTTTTACTCACCGGGCACCTCGATACGGTGTTCCCGGAAGACTCAGCATTTCAGCAGTGCCAGTGGCTGGATCAGCAGACCCTGCAGGGGCCGGGTGTCAGTGATATGAAGGGCGGCCTGCTGGTTATGCTGGAAGCACTGAGCACATTTGAACAGTCCCCGCTGGCACAGCGAATAGGCTGGACGGTGATTCTCAACCCAGACGAGGAGATCGGCTCGCCCAGCTCCGCTTCCATCCTGGCACAGCAAGCGCTGTGCCATGATCTGGGAATGATATATGAACCGGCGCTGCCTGACGGACAACTGGCGGGAGAGCGTAAAGGCAGCGGAAACTTTACCGCGATTATCGCCGGAGTGGCAGCCCATGCGGGCCGGGAACACCACCTGGGACGCAATGCAATTTGTGCCATGGCGGAGTTTATCACCGCCGTTGATCAGCTGAATGGTCTGCGAGAGGGGGTTACCCTCAACGTCGGCATTGTGAATGGCGGAGTGACCACTAACCAAGTGCCGGATCAGGCCCGCTGTCGTTTCAATATTCGTACCCGGATCCGCGAAGATGAGCTCTGGTGCCAGCAGCAACTGCAAAAAATCATTCAGCAGATCAACACTAAAGAGGGTATATCGCTGACACTCCACGGCAGCTTTGGCCGAACGCCAAAGCAGCTAAACCAAGCCCACCTGGCGTTGTTCCGACTGGTGACTGACTGCTCAGCAGAGCTTGGTGTCCCGCTATCATGGGAATCCACAGGAGGCTGCTGTGATGGCAACAACCTGTCAGCGGCAGGGTTGCCCAATGTAGATACCCTGGGCGTGCTGGGCGGCAACATCCACAGCCACACTGAGTTTATTAAGATTTCCAGTCTGGTCGAGCGTGCCCGGCTCAGTACCCTGGTTTTACTCAGACTGGCAGAACAACCCGGCATCTGGAGCAGAACACGCGCCTGATCAGCCCCAGGCCACCCGTAGTGCATAGCGCTATTGGATAAAAAACAGAGGAGTTGAGGGATGAACGGTATCAGTTTAATTCGCCCAATCAGATTAACCGATCTGGACCGCCTCTGTGAGCTGGCGCAAGACAGCGGACCGGGTTTCACCTCACTGCCGGGCAACCGCGAACTGCTCGAAACCAAAATCCGCGCCTCTGAAAGCGCCTTTAATCAGGCGCAAGCGGATCCTCTGGGTAACAGCTACCTGTTTGTGATGGAATCACCTACTGACAATAAAGTTGTCGGCGTCTGCGGTATAGAAGCCGCCGTGGGGCGGCGAGAGCCGTTTTATCACTACCGCCTGGGCACCGTTGTCCATGCTTCCCGCGAGCTGGGGGTGCACAACAGTTTTCAGACCCTCTACCTGTGTAATGATTACACCGGCTGTACTGAAGTCTGCACTCTCTACCTCGATCCGCAATACCGCAAAGACAACAATGGCGGTTTACTATCCCGCTGCCGGTTTCTGTTTCTGGCACAGTTCAAAGAGCGTTTCCCCGGCAAAGTGATCGCCGAAATGCGCGGTGTCAGCGATGCTCAGGGCCGCTCTGCCTTCTGGGATGGCCTGGGCCAGCATTTTTTCAGCATGGAGTTTTCTGAAGCAGACTACCTCACCGGCATCGGCAACAAAGTGTTTATCGCCGAACTGATGCCAAAACACTCCATCTATATCCATCTGTTGCCAGAAGCGGCACGCCGGGTGATTGGTGAAGTTCATGAACAAACCGTGCCAGCCCGCAAACTGCTTGAAAGCGAAGGGTTTCGGTATGAAGAGTATATCGATATTTTTGATGCAGGCCCCACCCTTGCCTGCGAGCTGAAGGATATCCGCGCTGTCAGAAAAAGCGCTTATGTCAAAGTCCATATCGGCCCCTATCAGCACCACGCCACCACCTTCCTGATCAGCAATACCTCTCTGAAGAATTTCCGCTGTACCGCCGCGCAGATAGCCCCTTCAGAGGGCAGAATTACCCTGACCGCAGAACTGGCACACCTGCTAATGGTCAGCGAAGGCGACAAGGTGCGGGTTGTGCCCCTGAAAAGCAGAACCAGGAGTTGAGCCATGAAAGCACATGCATCACTGTTTATAAATGGTCGCTGGGTGCAGGGGAAGGGCGCAACCTTCAACTCGGTTAATCCCGCATCGGATCAACAAATCTGGGAGGGCCACTGTGCCAGCGAAGCACAGGTTGATCAGGCGGTTCAAGCGGCCCGTGATGCTGCCGCTCGCTGGCGCGAGATGACGCTGGAGCAACGCCAGAATGTCATCCTGCGCTTTACCCAACTACTACACGAATATGCCGAACTGCTGGCAGATACCATCGGTCAGGAAACCGGCAAGCCGCTCTGGGAAAGTCGCAGCGAAATCACCGCCATGATAGGCAAAACCGATATCTCCATCCGTGCATATAAAGAGCGCTGTCCCACCCGGATAGAGCACGGCCCCCAGGGTGAACAGGTTCTGCGCCATAAACCCCATGGCGTGGTCGCGGTATTCGGGCCTTACAACTTCCCTATGCATCTGCCCAATGGCCATATTCTTCCGGCACTGCTGGCAGGCAATACGGTGGTGTTCAAACCCAGCGAGCTGACGCCGCGCTGTGCTGAACTGATGTTACACCTGTGGCAGAAAGCCGAACTACCCGATGGCGTGCTGAATCTGCTTCAGGGTAACAGCGAAACCGGTAAAGCACTCGCCGCACACCCGGATATAGATGGGTTGTTCTTCACTGGCAGCGCCATTACCGGCCAGCTGCTGCATCGCCAGTTTGGTGGCCACCCGGAAAAAATTCTGGCGCTGGAGATGGGTGGCAACAACCCGCTGGTGATCACGCCTGTCGACAACCTCAAAGCGGCCGTTCACGATACCATTATCTCGGCATTTATCAGTGCCGGTCAGCGCTGCACCTGCGCCCGCCGTCTGCTGGTGCCCGCCACCAGCTGGGGAGACCACTATCTGGATCAGCTGGTGCTGGCTTGCAGCAAAATACGCACAGGCGCTTACAACGACGAGCCACAACCCTTTATGGGTACCCTGATCAGCAAGCCCGCGGCAGACGCCATTCTGTCGACGCAGCAGCAGCTCATTCAGGCCGGGGCCTCCGTACTGCTTGAAGCACAGGTAAACAACAGCGCCGGTACCCTGCTATCCCCGGCGATCATTGATACCACGGCCGCCACAGACCTGCCGGATCAGGAATATTTCGGGCCGTTACTTCAGGTTATCCGTTACCGTAATTTTGCATCCGCCATTGCTACGGCAAATGACACAAGATTCGGCCTGTCCGCCGGACTGTTTAGCAATGATCGCGAGCAATATGAGCATTTCCAGCGCCATATACGCGCAGGCATCATCAACTGGAACCGTCCTCTGACAGGTGCCAGCAGCAGCATGCCATTTGGAGGTTGTGGCATCAGCGGCAACCACCGGGCATCGGCGTACTACGCAGCGGACTACTGCGCCTATCCGGTAGCATCCATCGAAAACGATACGCCGGTGTTGCCAGCCAATATCAGCCCTGGACTCGACTTATAAACGTACGAGCAGAAAGATGCGGAGGGTTATATGCGTTATCGGGAGGTCAATTTTGACGGGCTGATCGGCCCCAGCCACAACTATGCAGGATTGTCTCCGGGGAATATCGCATCGGCTCACCACCGGGGGACGATCGCTTCACCCCGACAAGCGGCCCTTCAGGGTTTGGAGAAAATGTGGCGGCTGGTGCAACTGGGGCAGGTTCAGGGAGTACTACCACCAGCGCCCCGGCCCGATTTTGCAACCTTGCAGCGCCTCGGGTTCAGTGGCTCTGTCCCGGAGATAATCAAACAGGCCTATCAAGACGCACCACACCTGCTGGCAACCTGCTATTCCGCATCAACGATGTGGGCGGCCAACGCAGCAACGGTCTCGGCCAGCCGCGACTGCCCGGACGGAAAAGTGCATTTCACCCCGGCTAATCTGGTCACAACCCTGCATCGTGCGATAGAAACAAACTATACCGCCACCCTGTTAGCGCGGATTTTCAGCGATCCTAAGCACTTCTGCCATCATCCCCCGCTGCCCGCTCAAGCCAGCTTTGCCGACGAGGGTGCGGCTAACCATACGCGGCTGTGCCCGGCTCACAACCAGTCAGGCATTACCCTTCTGGTGTATGGCCGGGGCAGCGGCAATCTCGCACCAAAGGTATTCCCCGCCCGGCAGACGCTGGCAGCCTGTGAAGCCCTGGTACGGCAGCATCAACTAGCAGCCGCGAATGTCGTTCTGGCGCAACAAAATCCTAAAGTTATCGATCANGGCGTTTTTCATCATGATGTTATCGGCGTCGGCCAGCAGAATTTTCTGATGTTGCATGAGGATGCGTTGGTTAACCAACAACAGGTGCTGGCACAGTTGCAGCAGCAATGGCAACACTGCGCTCTCCAGGGAAGCGAACCACTGATCATTGCTGAACTCTGTCAGAAACACCTCAGTGTCAGAGAAGCGGTTTCCAGCTATCTCTTTAATAGCCAGCTGATCGACTTATCCACAGATAACTCCGGCGCTACCAATATGCTCTTACTGGCACCGACGAACTGCCTTGAATCCAAAGCGACCCAAAACACTATTGACTGGTTAATTGCCGCTGATAACCCGGTATCAGCGGTTGAATATGTCGATCTGAGGCAAAGCATGAATAACGGTGGCGGGCCAGCCTGTCTGCGCCTCAGAGTCCCCCTGAGTCAGCAGGAACTCACTGCGGTACATCCTGGCATTCTGCTGGATGCCAGCCTCTATCAGCGATTGAAGCGCTGGATTAACAAGCACTACAGAGAGCAACTTAGCGCGGAAGACCTGGCCGACCCCCACCTTCCTATCGAAATTCAGTCTGCCCTCGATGAACTGACAACGATAGTAGCCTTGCCAAACCTCTACCCGTTTCAGGTATAAGAGCGCGAGCGGCACTTGCAAATAGGCCTATAATCCACCTATGACATTTAAAACTAGTAAAAGGATATACCTGATTTTCCTGGCCTATATCGCGGGAATCATCCTTTATATTGCCTGGGATTACCACGATGAAAAGTCGCGGCTGTATCAACAGATCGACAACGAACTGACCACCAGCGCCCTGACCGCACCACTGCTGCTGGCGAAAGACTTTCATCATCGCGGTATGAAGCCGGGTGATATAACCCCTCAAGCCGATCTGAATAACACCCTCAGGTTATCCGAATATACCCGCAACACCGACACCATTTACATTTACACAATGTTGTTACAGGACAACAGCGTCTTTTTTACCAGCGCCAGCGTTACCGATGAGGAACTGAAGGCCGGACAGGATCTGTATTACTATTTCCTTCCCTATACAGATGCCGATCCACGACTGCTACAGCTAAGTCATAGCCAGGAAAAACTATTTCTGGAGATCAATGATCGCTGGGGGCATTTCCGCAGTGTGTTTATTCCGCAAAAAGCGCCCGATGACTCCACCTATATTACTGCAGCGGATATGGAGATCAGCCATATTCAGGCCATCTTACAACAACAGCTTCTGGAAAAAAGTGGCTTTGCGGCGCTTTTTATTCTGCTTCTTTTTCCTCTGATGCTGACGTTTACGGCTGATCAGCGTCGCTGGGCAAAAAACCTTGAGATACGGGTCGGCGAGCGTACCCGGGAACTGCACGCCAGTGAGAAGCGCCTTGCTTCAATCATTGAGCATTCGCCGGTCGGCATCTTCCACTATGACCAGAATGCAGTTATCACCATGATCAACCACCGCTTTGAGCATATTGTGGGTTCCTCAGATAAGGTGCTGGTTGGCTTCAATATGCTGGAAAGACTAACCGATGAGAAGCTCCTGGCTGCCCTGCGAGCTGCATTAGAGGGCAAAGTCGGGCTGTTTGAAGGGCCCTATGTGTCGGTCACAGGCCACCGGAAGATATATCTGATCGCTGAGTTTGTTCCCCTGCGGGATGCTCAGGGCCGGGTCAATGGCGGTGTCGGCGTATTTAACGATGCAACAGAGCAGCAAACCACCACCAATACCCTGAAAAAACTGTCGATGGCAGTAGAACAGAGTCCTAACGTTGTTGTTATAACCGATGTAAGTGGTCAGATAGAGTACGTTAACCCCCGTTTCACTGATATTACCGGCTATTATCCTGAAGAGGTTATAGGTCAGAACCCCCGTCTTTTAAACTCCGGGGAAACGGCAACAGAGGTCTATAGTGACCTGTGGAAAACCCTGCTCTCCGGGCAGGAATGGCGCGGCGTATTTCATAACAAAAAGAAGAACGGCGATCTTTACTGGGCCGAAGAGGTGATCTCTCCCATCACCAATAATTTTGGTGAAATAACCCACTTTATTGCCCTGCAGGAAGATATTACCGAAGTTCGCAGAATCTCTGATGAGATAGACTTTCAAACCACCCATGACTCGCTGACAGGGTTGTTAAATCGCCGCCAATTTGAAAATGAACTCACCCGGATTGTCGCGCACGCGAACCAGCATCACTCTCACCATGTGCTCTGCTTTATCGACATTGATCAGTTCAAGATTGTTAATGACACCTGTGGTCACATGGCCGGAGATGAACTGCTGCGGCAGGTCAGTAACCTGATCAGAGATAAGCTTCGCAACCGTGACACCCTCGCACGTCCGGGAGGAGATGAGTTTCTGATACTGTTAGAAAACGCCAGTCTGGCCCAGGGTGAGCGGGTCGTACAGATGATCATGAAAGACCTGCAACAGTTTCGTTTTCAGTGGGAGGACCACAACTTCGCAGTTGAGATCAGTGCCGGGCTCGCGGTGATAGACCGACACACCAGTAGCGCAATTGGCGCCATGCAGGATGTCGATACCGCCTGCTACACCGCCAAAGATGCGGGGCGCAACCGGATCCATATCTACAATGATAACGATGAGCAACAACTGATTCGCAAAGGTTATATTCAGTGGGCCAGCGAGATCCACCATGCTCTTGATGATAATAGTTTCCTGCTCTTCGTGCAGCCGATTGTGCCACTGCAGAAGCACCAAAGCACCGGCTATGAAGTGCTTCTCAGGCTGCGCTCTGAATCAGGCGATCTGGTTGCGCCCGGGGCCTTCCTGCCCGCCGCAGAGCGCTACAATATCGCACCGCAGATCGATCGCTGGGTAATTCAGAACACCTTACAGTGGATGACAAAAAACAGCGATCAGCTGGATCATATCGATAGCCTGGCCATTAATTTGTCGGGCCAGTCTCTCGGCGATGACGCCTTGCTGGGGTACATTATTCGCACGATAGAGCGGGGCGAAGTTCCCACCCACAAGATCAAGTTTGAGATCACTGAAACGGCGGCCATCGCTAACCTTAAAGATGCTCAGATCTTTATTCGTTCACTGAAAAACCTCGGTTGCCGCTTTGCCCTTGATGACTTTGGCAGCGGACTATCGTCCTTCGCTTACCTGAAAAATCTCCCTGTTGACCTGCTGAAGATCGACGGCATGTTCGTACGCAATATCATCTCCGATCCGATTGACGAAGCGATGGTCCGCTCAATCAATGAGGTCGGCCATATTATGGGGATGGAAACGATCGCCGAATTCGTTGAAACTGACGAAATCATGGAACGCCTCCGGCAGCTGGGGGTGGATTATGCGCAGGGCTATGCCATCAGTCGCCCTCAGCCGATAGATACCATTTTAAATAGCGCATCAGCCTCACCAGCGGCAACCACAGTGGATCGAGAGCAGACCTGATACGCCCAGCTTAAGCCTTCGGAAAGGACAGTATCAGTTCCAGCCCTTTGCCCGGTTGACTACTGCCAGTCAGAGTGCCGCCCAGCAGTTGTACCGCGCGCTGGGCAATGCTGAGGCCAAGGCCATAGCCGTTCTGCTGCCCGGTAAAACGGACAAAAGGTTTAAACATCTTCGCTAACTGTTCTGAACTGAGTCCCGGCCCCGTGTCGGCGACCCGAATGATGATGTTTCCCGCAACCAGCTCCGCCGAAATAACAATCTCGGTATCTGCCGGTGTATGCTTAACCGCATTCCCGAGAATATTACTTAACGCCCGTTCAAGCAGGGCAGGATTACCTTTAATCCGGTAAGGTACCGGCGTCCAGTGCAATGGGTGATGTGGCGCACTGAAGCGAAAATCTTCCACCAGGGTATCAACCACCTTTGCCAGTTCAAAGCGCTGATCGGTCAGCTCCATCTGCTCCAGTCGTGACAGGCTGAGGATCTCATCAATCAGCCGGTTGATCCGCTCACACTCCTGATTAATCCGCTCAATAAAGTGCTGATCAGCCTCTGACATTTTCTGCCCGGCTAATCCCGCAGCCATCTGCAAACGCGCCAGCGGGGCACGCAACTCATGGGAGACATCCTGCAACAGATGCGTATTCGACTGCAGTGTCTGCTCCACATATTCAGCCATGCGGTTAAATTCGCGGCTAAGCTCACCGATCTCATCCCCCCGACAACTTAAGCGGTCATCGGTTCGCGCACTGAGATCACCGTTATAAAGATCGCGGGTATACTGACGCAAGCGGTTAACTGGCCGCACCACCATCAGGCTGATCAATAAAGCGGCGATACCGGCAACCACCATTAACAAGACCACCTGCACCGAGAGAAAGAAGCCAAACACCTTAGCTGCCAGATCGGCTCGGATACGGGTTTCAGCGACTATCTGATATTCCCGGTTGGTGTCAGAAATCACATTCAGAATCATTGGATCACGAAACTTTTTGATATCCTCATGGCCGAAAATAACCTGCCCGGATTTCAACTCGGTAATCTGCACCCTGGAAGGAAAGAACCGGGGCTCTTTATGATCATCATCGTGATAGCGTCGCCACTCTTTCGGGGAGGGCAGATGACCATCACGCTCATAACGGTCAATCAGCAACTCCGCCTGCCCCAAAACTCTGGCATTGAATACGTCACGATCACGTCGCTGTTCTGACAGGTGCCCGATCACAAAGGCAGTCAGTGCGATCACCAGAAAGCTGGTAACCCAGACCGTGAAAAATATTTTCAGAAAAAGCCGTTTATACCAACGAATTGCCATCAACCCCGCCCTGCTTATCTATCACGCTACTGTTATTCGTTTACCAGCATATAACCAGCCCCCCGGACGGTTTTAATCAGTTCACTGTCCGGCATGACCGCCGCCAGTTTTTGCCGCACCCGGCTAACATGAACATCGATCGCCCGGTCGTAGGCGGTCAGTTTGCGATGTAACACCTTCTCAGTGAGATCATCTTTACTGACAATACTACCCGCCGACCGCATCAACTCAGCCAGCACGTTAAATTCGGCGCTGGTTAACTCAAGCTCAGCGCCGGACACCTGCACCAGACGCTTACCCGAATCCAGCTCTATGCCATGAATACTGAGTTTATCTGAACTCTCTTCCACAACCGCCTGCTGGCCACTACGGCGCAAAACGGCCCTGATGCGGGCAACCAGTTCACGCGGGTTACAGGGTTTGCCAAGATAGTCATCGGCACCCATCTCTAAACCGATAATCCGGTCGATATCTTCGCCCCGCCCGGTCAGCATAATCACCGGCGTTTTAATCCGCGGGCGGACCTGCTGCAACAGTTCGAGACCACTCTGGCCCGGCATCATAATATCAAAGATCAACAGGTCGTAGCTGCCTGCCTGCTGCAACAGCGGCAGAGCCTGCTCAACACTGTAAGCAAAATTAACGTCAAAACCTTCGGACTCAAGATACTGCCCCATCAGCTCACAAAGCTCCTGATCATCATCAACTAACAGAAGTCTAACGGTGTCACTCATACATAATGTCCTCTTCAGAGAGTCTCAGAGTAATCAAGCCACTGATGAATTTCACCTGTCTGCATCAGCCTTTACCAAACTTTACACCCCCTTTACCCAACTTAGCAGGGGGGAGTTGCATACTGCTTCCATCGAAACAAGCAATGCGTCAGGAGAACAATCATGCGTAAACAACTCATTATCGGAATTACAGCCGCAGTAATCGGTGCGGGTGCGCTGACTGCGGGCATCGCTTCAGCTAAAGATGGCTGGGACCGTTGCGGTGATCGTCAGGGTGGCGGTCGTTATGAACAGATGGACAGCAAACATTCTGGCATGCGCATGTCTGCCATGGCGGAAAAACTCGGTCTGACAGACGCGCAAAAAACACAGATGCAGGAACTTTTCCAAAACCAGCGTGGTCAGATGAAAGACCAGCGAAGCGGCATGAGAGAGATGCATACTGCGTTAAGGGATCTGGATGTCAATGCTGCTGACTATGACCAGCAGGTCGCCGCACTGGTGACTAAAGCACAGGAAAACACAGCACAGATGATCACGATGCGCGCCGAACAGAAAAAAGCGATGTTTGCCATTCTAACCCCGGAACAGCAGCAAAAATTTATGGAGATGCGACCCAATAAACCCCGTTTTTAACCCTGCGTTACCCCGGGCCAGCTGAATCAGGCTCCAGCTGGCCCACTTTTAATGCTTTACCCTCATATATGACTCTCATCATATATTCACCGTCGCCTTTAAACGGGCCACTCGCCCTGCTTTTAGCAGGGCATTTTTTTACCTGAAAAACCGACACCAGGACTCCCCGCCGGATTTACAATTGCTGACGCAACTCCGCTTCCAGCTCCTGCAGATAACGGGTCTCCATGCGCACCGCCTGCTGTTGCTGTTTAATGTGTACGTTGCGCAAACGGATCTCGTGGTCCAGATCATTAATCTCAGACAGCAGAAAAGCGCGGGTATCAGAAGAGATGCCAGCCATTATCAGTTGTTCACGTTTATCATTACGATCACGCACATCAGCGCGCTGCTCTGAGGTCAGAATACTCAGCTCATGCCTGGCACTCTCTAAACGGGCAAGCTGCTGATGCGCCTCAGTTCCCAGCTCAAAACCCCGGGTAAACTCCTGTTGCTGCTCACCACTGCAAACAGCATTCAGCGGTTTTCCGGCACGCGCTTCCCGATAACCATTCACAGCCGTGCAATAACGCCGCACACCCCGGTCATAACCCAGCAGATACTGGTCCATCTGCGGCACCACACCATAATCAGAACAGGCGTCCCGGTGTTGCTCCAGACGTCCGGCATCACGGCCCTCGACCCCATCATTAAAGCCTATTAACTGCCAGTCAGCGGACAGGCAGTTTTCTTTGTCCAGCGTGGCGCAGCCCGCTATGCCCAGCACTAAAGCCAGCCCCGGCAACAGCGTCAGATATCGAATATTCATATTTATGCATCCCTATGTGAACGCTACATCATGCGCTCATGAAAGCGTTAGGCCGAAGTATGACAGAGATAAGCTGAATTCTGGTTAAACGATCAAACAGCACGATTACAATAATCCAGAGCATCAATTTTAGCGGCACAAATGAAATCATTGACCGACAGACCAGCAATACTATGGGTGCTGTAACGCACCAGGCAGCGATCATATCCCACCTCAAGCTCTGGATGGTGATTCTCCTGATGTGCTATCCACGCCAGCGCATTAACAAACGCCATGGTGTGATAGAAGTTTTTAAAACGAAACTCCTGTCGTATCTCCTTAGCTGCTCCATCTAATACCCATCCGGCTGACAGCTCTGCTAATAACGGCTGTGCGTCGATTCCGCTCAGGGGTTCAGCCGCACCATCACAGTGAGTACAGTGGCGATTTTTCAGTGTCAGCGACCCGCTCATGATTAACTCCCATCAGTGAATACTACAGAACACAGTATAGACCGGCAGACAACCGCGAACAGTGCTGCCTGTGCGGATGACACTTATTGACTAACGAAGGGTCATAATCCGTGGTAGAGTTCTGCCCCGAACTGAATAATATCGGGAAACAACAATGCCTACTTATGATTACCGTTGCGAAACCACCGGCGAGGTGTTTGAAGTGCGCCATCCGATGGCGCTGAAAATATCAACCTGGGGCGACCTGTGTGATATAGGCGGTTTTGCCAGCAGTACAACACCCATTGATGCGCCCGTCACTAAACTACTGACCACCGGCGGCGTTATCAGTAATAAAACCCTTAAAAATCCGGAAGCTCCTCCCTGTATGAGCGGCGGTGGCTGTCCCGGACGTTGTGGAATCTGATATGTTTTTAAATACGCTGTACAAATTTTCACTGCCTGCTGTTTTTATCAGTCTCTGTTTAGGCCTGCCGCTATCCTCCGCTGCATCGGCGGGTGAACTCAAACCCACCATGAAAGAGATGCGTCTGCATTACAAACAGGCTGTCGATACCAGTGACCCCGCCGTCTTCAATGAGAAAATCGCACAGTTCATGACCGAGTTGCAGACCGCCCGGGAGTTTAAGTTTTCGCCCGAACGTAAGGCACTTTCACTGGAAGGACTGAACAAAGTAGAGACCCTGGTCAGCAGCCTGCCGACGGCAACCGCAACCAACCTGCCGCAGCTTCAGAATCAGCTAAAAGAGGTAGATCAGTTACGGGTGGAATACCACAAAAAAGTGAAGCCCGGTGTGTTTGAACTGCTACTGGACACGCTGAAAGAATCACTGGGGCTCTGACGGCATCTATTTACTCACATGTAAGTAAATCCGCTGTCAGATATTGCAGCATTTATGCTATAGATAGAGTCATCATTCACTCTCTCAGGCGGCGGTTTTTCCTTATGTCCGGCAAAGCTTATATCCTGTTACTCGGGGCTATCGTGTTACTCTCAGGTTGTGATCAGCAATCACCAGCCAAGGTACGTCAACCCAAGCCCCACCTGGTAGAGGTATTATCAGCACAACCTGCAGATATTGAGCTTGAACGGGTGCGCACCGGTACCCTTGAAGCCTTTCAGACCATCAATATCTATAACCAGGAAGAGGGGATCGTTAAACAGATCCTGCCCCGTGAAGGCGATACGGTAAAGCGTGACGATCTGCTGATCACTCTTGATGATCAACTGCTCAATGCCCAGCTACAGCGGGCCAGAGCGGTGCGTCAGCAGGCCGAAAAGGAGCTGCAGAGAATCAGTGGCCTGATTAAACGCAACCTCACCGCACGCTCAGAGCTGACGCAAAAAGAGACCGACCTGGCGGTGGCAAAAGCCGATGAACAGGTGATCGCAACCCGGCTGGGTTATACCCGGATAAAATCCCCGATTGATGGTGTGGTGACCTCCCGTCATACCGAGCCTGGGAATCTCGCTGAGAAATCTTCACTGCTGTTATCGGTAGCAGACCTGAGCAGCCTGCGACTTAAAGTAGACGTATCTGAACTGCTACTCAACCAGTTGGCCATTGGCATGCCGGTGGCTATGGAGATAGATGCACTGCGTAACACAAATCCGGGCAACCCCTTTGCGGTATCCGGAAAGGTGAGTCGCATCTACCCCACAATCGATCCGGCAACCCGCAGCGGCACTCTGGAGATCAGCCTCAATCCGGCCCCTCAGGGCGCCCGCCCGGGTCAGTTTGTCCGGGTAAAGTTCAGAATTGCCCGACAACAGGTGCTGCTCCTGCCCTACGCCAGCCTGCGCCAGTCTGACACGGGCAGCTACGTATATATCGCCGACAGCGACAACAAAGTACAGATACGCCCGCTGCAAACGGGTCTCAAGGCTGGCGAGCAGGTTGAAGTACTGGCGGGACTAGACCCCGGCGACAACGTGATCACCCGCGGCTTTACCAACCTGAAGCCGGGGATGCAGGTGACCATCGTTAATGGGGCGACTCATCAGCAGAGTGACGGAGCAGTGGCAGAGTGAACCAGCGATCTATACGTCATTCCAGAGGTCTTGCCAACTGGTCGATTCATCACCCGGTCGGGGTGATTATGATTGCCCTGGCGGTAATTGTATTGGGGGCTTTCGCTCTCAATCGGCTGGCGGTTGATCTGCTGCCACATATTATCTACCCGGAGATCCGGGTCCGCGTGGTCGACAGCGGCGTACCACCACCGGTAATGGAGGACCGTGTCACCCGTAAGCTGGAAGAGCAACTGGCGATCACCGAAGACGCTATTCATGTGCAGTCCACCACCACCCAGGGCAGCACCAGCGTCGACCTGGCTTTTGAGTATGGCAAAGATATTGATGTTGCTCTGCGGGATGCCAGCACCCGCTTAGACAGAGCAAGGCGAACCCTGCCGGATTCGATCGACTCACCGGTCATCTACAAACTCGACCCCGCGCAAATTCCGGTGATGGAGTTTGTCATCAGCTCACAGATTCGCGACAGTGCGGCGCTGCGGCAATGGTCGGATGATGTTATCGCAAAATGGCTGCTCAACCTGCCGGGGGTCGCTGCTGCAGAGGTTGGTGGTGGTGTTGTTCGTGAGGTGCATGTCATACCTGACCAACAGCGCATGGCCGCATACGATATCAGTTACAAAACCCTGATCGCGGCAGTCAAAGAGGGCAACGGTGATCAGGCCGCCGGGCGGATCACCATGCCCGGAAATGAAATTAACAGCCGCATCAGTGGCCGCCTCATCTCATTAGATCAGTTACGCCAGTTACCCGTCGCCAGAAGAGGCGATGCCACGCTGACTCTTGCCGATCTGGCCCTGGTTGAGCTGAGTACCGAAGATGAACGAATTCTGATCCGCGCAGATGGTATCCAGGGGATCAAACTGTCGATTCAGAAGCAGCCCACCGCCAACACCACCTATGTGGCTGATCAGGTGAAACAGCGGCTGGAGTGGTTAGCACAACAAAAAATCATTCCTGACGATATCAGTGTAACGCAGGTCTCCGATCAGTCGATCTATGTCGCGCAGGCCCTGAATAATGCCGCCACCGCCGCCATCAGTGGCGCCTTGCTGGCGATGGCAGTGGTTTATCTGTTCCTCGGCAACCTGCGACATACCCTGATTATCGGTAGCGCCATCCCGATTGCGATCATGTTTACCTGTGTCTTAATGGGACTCGGCGGCCTGACCCTGAATATCATGACGCTGGGCGGGCTGGCACTGGGGATCGGCATGCTGGTGGATAACACCATTGTGATGCTGGAAAATATCAACCGCCACCAGCAAAATCATGAACACCCCCTGGCCGCAGCCAACAATGCAGCAACCGAGGTCAACAGTGCGATCATCGCCTCCACCTCCACCAACCTCTGTGCCGTATTGCCCTTCCTGTTTATCGGAGGCCTTACGGGGCTGCTGTTTCAGGAGCTGATCATCACTATTTCGGCAGCTATTTTTGCCTCCATGGTGATCGCTCTGACGCTGGTGCCGGCACTGGCCGCAGCAACTAAAAGAGCAACCAATCGTGGTGGAATACGTCACCTGACCGATCGTTTGTTACGGGTTTTACAACGCAGCTATGCCGCAGTTCTCAGCAGAATTTTACATTACCGGCTGTTAGCCTTGCTGAGCTTTATTGTCGCGCTGGTGCTCTCTGCACCGGTGTTTGTCAGCGGTAAGCAGATTTTCCTGCCACCTCTGGATGATGGCCGGATTACCGTCCGCATTACCGCCGACACCGGTATCTCACTCAGCGAGATGAACAGCCGGGTGGAACAACTGGAAGCTCTGTTCGCCAGCCAGCCGGAAACCGACACCGTGTTTACGCTGGTCGGTGGTTCGGTGTTCGGTCGCTCGCAACGGGAACAATCCAACCGCTCGACGGTGATCGTCCAATTGAAATCGGTGAGCCAACGGGATCTGTCCAGCAACGAATGGATCGAACGGCTGCAAAAACAGATCGCTAAACTGCAGCTAGCCGGTTTTACGATTCGCATGACTCAGCGGGGCATCCGGGGTATACGCACCAACAGTGGCAGTGAAGATATCAGTCTGCGCCTGCAGGGGCCGGATAATAAAACCCTGACGCTGTTGGCAGAACAGCTGACAACTGACCTGAAAAAACTGCCGCAACTGCGCAACCTGAGTCACTCCGCGGAAGATCAGCTGACTGAACTGTCGATCACTCTCGACCGGGTGCGCGCCAGCCAACTGGGGATAGAGCTGGCAGACCTGATCGAAGCCACACAGATCGCGTTGCAGGGCAAAGTGATCAGCGAATTTATCACCGATGACCATGCCTACGATATCCGCCTCAGACTGGCGGAACAGCACTTTAACACCCCGGAATCGATGGAGACACTACTGCTGTTTCCCGGCACAGGGGCATCACCACCGGTACATCTGTCCGATGTTGCCAGCCTCGAACTGATCGAGTCACCAGCCAGTATCCAGCGGGATAACCAGATGCGCATCGTTGAAATCACCGCCTCACTGGCACCGGACATCACCCTCGGGGAAGCGCTGTCCGCCATCAATCAGGTGCGGGATAACTTTGCGATGCCATCAGGCTACACCGCGTACGACGGTGGCTCTGAAAAGGTTTTGCAAGAACAGAGCAAGCTCACCAGCCTGTTACTCGGCCTGGCGCTGTTTCTGGTCTTTGTGGTGATGGCGATCCAGTATGAGTCGCTGCGCAACCCGCTGATCATCATGTTTGGTGTGCCTTTTTCCGCCATCGGCGTTGCCGCAGGCATCTGGTTACTTGCCCTGCCACTGTCGATGCCAGTCTGGCTGGGGATGATCATGCTCACCGGGATTGTGGTCAACAACGCCATCCTGCTGATCGAATACGTCGAACTATCCAGAGATCAGGGTAATAACATCACCGACGCGATTCTGGACGCCGCCCGATTGCGCCTGCGCCCCATCATCATGACCACCCTCAGCACCGTTGCCGGGATGCTGCCACTGGCGCTGGGCTGGGGCGACGGTGCTGAGATGCTGCAACCCCTGGCGATCACGGTGATCTGGGGGCTGAGCTTCTCCATGCTGGTCAGCCTGGTGCTGATCCCGGTGATCTACCACCTGGTGAATGAGCGGGGTTCAGTGCGGCGTTGAGACACCAGCTAGTACAAATGCACCTGCCACCGATATTGAAAAGGCTCGAAATAGATCAAGAATGGCTCCGCAACGCGACGCAATTTGAAATGCTCTATCCCAAAAGAATCGCCCGCAAGCGGTGATCTGTTCAAGCCGCCGGAGCATTTTAAACGCTCGGCCCAGGGGGGGCATCGGTTATCAGTTTATAACAGCTGAGGCGGAGAACTGGCTGAAAAACACGGTCGTCAGGGTCGTGTAGCCATCCAAACAGGTTTCTGGCTATCCCATCTCAGAAATAAAACTAAAACCCATATTCAACATGAATGGAAAGCGTTTTTCTAAAGGTGCCTGTCCCTGTCTTGATCTATTTCTGGTTTTAGGGCACTGAGCACTGGCCGGCGAATAGAGTCACTGATTCAGGCTATTCATAACATGAATTAACTTCTAATAAATATTCATGGTAATTAATTCTTCTTTTTTTAGTTCCTATAAACTTACTTAAACAGTTTAAGATATTACCTTCAATCAAAACAGCATCTACAATAGTCATATTATCACTATCGATATCAATGAAATTCATATTTAGCAGATCACTATAATTAAAAAGTTTTCCACCAAACACAACCCAATTACCACTTTCATTTTCAAACTCAAAAACAGTGCTAACAGTGGTCCCATCTGCTCTTACAACACCCAGAAAAAGTTCTCCATACGAAGCATTACATACTTCGTAGTAACTTTCTATAGCAACAACATCTCTATCTATACTAATTGATCTCTCAATATAATCTTTAGCCTGCTTTTTAGAATAAAACTTGTTTTTAATTTCATCGAGCTCACACTCTTTTTTATTAAGACAAACCCTATAATCTAAAAACACAGAATAGAGTTCATCATTGCATGAGCCAACCTTTTCAGCATTAGCATCTGAAATATAGGGTATTAAAAAAACAATTATAGAAACTTTCAACAAAAAACTCATAACTAACGAACTCCACTTACATTTAACGCACGTTCAACTCTTTCATAAACAATACTACCTGAACTGTAATCCCTTACTCGACGTAAACTTGTCTCCGTTCAAGGGGTCAGAGTTGTTGATCCTGATAGGCCTTAGACCTCCTATCCCCACCATGCAAGCCCGCTTGAACTCGCCGTCCTAACTGCTGTTCAATTTCTGCCTTAAAGCGCTCACTGCCCAATAATTTGTAGCATTACGTATACTTTCTAACGTATGTACAGGGATAAAGCCCGAGAACAATGCGGTATAAGCTGTTTGACGTTCTGCAGGAGTACTTCCCAGCGCCAGGTAAATATCGTGCGGCGTAAGCAAAGCTATTTCTTTGCCTAGTGCAGTCGCGTGGTAACTGGACCAGCGATAATCGGCGGGAAAATCAACCATCCTCGCTCGTACTGGATTCAACTCAATATAGCGACTGACGATTAAAAAATAGTTTTCACTATCGACCAGAGATGATTTAAAACGCCCCTCCCATAAAGTGCCTGAACGCCGATAACTCTGGTTGATATAGCGCACGTAGTAACGGCCCAGAGCCTGCATCAAGCAGCTAACCCCTTCTTTAGTTTTCGGGGTGAGTAACAGATGTACATGGTTGTTCATTAGAACATAGGCATGCACAAGAACTTGATACTGTTCTGCATAATGCTTTAAACGATCCAGATAAACCGCATAATCCTCTTCTGCAAAGAAGCATGCCTGTCGATTATTTCCATGTTGAGTTACATGCTGAGGGATTCCGGGCAACGCCGCCCTGGGTAATCGGGCCATCCCTGACCTCCAGAAAGTAAGAATTGAGGTCTATCAGTCTAGTACAAAATGGGTCGAGCGAAAATCAACAACTCTGCCCCCTTGATCTTTCATTTCTATTTCCATTTATTCATTGGATAATAAGTTCCAAAACAACAGAAATAATAATAGACAATAGAGCAAAAACTATTGAATAAAATTGAAATTTAAGAAAAAATACTCTGTAATATTTACCAATAGAATTTAACCTATCAGGAAATAATACGCCATTGAATATACCGATCAACTTAGAGCTATTATCAAAGTTGGAACTCATCCTATAAGCATAAAAGATAGATAAAAACCATAAAGTACAAGCAATTAAAAATATAAAATGGCCAATATTTCTTACGTCCATAACTTAACCCCAAGCATTGATTTCAAACCATCTTTAACTACTCTATATGTAATCGGATAAGTAAATGTATCAGTTATTGTAAATGAGAAAGGAATAGGTCCCTTACCAAACTGCACAAAGTTTGGCGCTGTCGAACCCGGATGCGGTATATCCCATCCTAATGGTCCTACTGATAAAGAGTTTGCAGTAGCATCGCCATACATTTGATATGTATCACAGTTACAAACCCCAAGTTCTGCGTGAACAGACAAATCTATTCCTTCTGCGCTTCCGAAGCTAACATAGATGCCAAAGTCAGCAGGATGCTCTCCACTTCCTGTATTTCCCATTATCCCCATAGAAAAACTAACACCTTTATCAAATAAAGCAGCATCCCCGCCTATGCCAGCAGCATAAGTACCAGATTTGAACATCTGCTTAATTTTCTCCCATGACCCAGTAGCATTCTGATTAACCACATACTGCAATGAACTAGTCACAGCGCCATTAGCAAATTTACCACCACCGATGACCGAGGCCGTACCACCAACAGCTACGCTAGCGAGAACACCACCTATTTCATTTTCCCCGGCTATAGTCTGAATCCGTCCTGATACTGACTTGGTCAAGGCTGAGCTAAGGAAACCACTGCTAAACTTTCCACCCTGCGCTTTTGAGCTTAGTCCACCAACAGCACCATGTGCAAGCACCCGGCCAGCAGTAACATCACCAACCGAACCAAAGGCACTACTCGCACCAATAAACCCTCCTGCCGCCCCGGTTAGTCCTCCTATCATGGCTGCTTTCAGGTCTCTGGATCAAGGGGTCAGAGTTGTTGATCCTGATAGGCCTTAGACCTCCTATCCCCACCATGCAAGCCCGTTTGAACTCGCCGTCCTAACGATCAACTCTGACCCCCTGATCGGCTATTCAGGCCCAAACGGTATTTGATTATGGGATGATGAATATAGAGTTTTACAGTGAAACAGTTGGAATGCATAGGGCGGGGATTGATTACTACCGGTATCCTGACTGGAGTAAAGTAGACTGGAATAACTATATTGAATCTCCTAATATTAAGGGGATACAAGTTATGAAAAGATATATAGATGAGCAAAGTAATAATGATTAATATTTTGGTAGTTATTTTCTTTTGTTTTTTTAGTTGTAATTCTATGGCGGTTGATTTATGTGACGATCAACACTTAAAATCCAGATCTAAAGACACTTTGGAGCTTTTTAAACATAAAATATCTACTGTTATTGATGTAAATATTGGTTCTAGAAACAGCTTAATTGTTGATGCTGTTGTATTTAATAATCAAGAATATTTTAATGATATTAAAAGATATAGATCTGAAGAAATTTTAAATGCTTTATTTTTTGCGGTTGCACTTGATAGACGTGATTGGATATATGAACTGTTAAAATACAATGTCAGATTAGATGATATTGGCGGCCAAGTTATACCTTTTTTTGGGGCTGCTTACGGTAATTGTATAGATTCATTAAAAATTGCCATTGACTTGGATGTTGATTTTTCTTTAAGAGATAGAAATGGTATGACATTCGCTGAGGTCGCTATGTTGAATAAAAGTACTGAAGTGCTTAAATTTTACATTGATAGAGCTGAGCGAGAAGAAATTGAAATGTTAAAATTGTCATCATCAAAGTATGATCGTTTGGATTGGCTATTAGCATTGATAAATCAGCAATAGGATAAATACAGGACAAGAGTAGGATAAAGTAAGATGACCCTGTGTACATCCGGTATCTCCTGGTGGATCATAACCTGTAGCTTCGGTTCAGAGTGTTATAAGCAGCGGAGCAGTTTGAAGGGTTTTATCAAAATACAGGGAGGTAGCTTTAAAGATGGTTTCGTCACGGGAGCTTTAATCGCTGCAACATCTGGTATTACCCGATGGGGAGATAACTTGAATTTTGTCGAAAAGCTAGTTTTACGAGCAGGATTAAGCGGTACATCCCCGGTTATTGGTGGTGGTAAATTCGCCAATAGAACTCAATCTGCTGCATTCTTAACGGCGATGCAAGAGTTGCCGCAGCTCTACAAAAAGTTGGTAAAATACGACTTAGATATGGGGCCCGGTGGAAGTGCTATTGGTAAAGGAGAGCTTCAGATGCCGATGGCTGGTGTACATGATGTCTTTCAGGTCCCGTTAGACACAGGCTTAGCACGAAATGTGTTGAATATTCCCAGTATGACTCCTGCTACAGTGTTTATTTATGCAACTGCATTATCCCTACCATTAACTAACCTTAATTCCGATCAAATCATAGGCATTGCTACGACTTACAGCCGCAATAAGCAGCGAGATCGCAGTCGTCGATTGGCGTATGTCATGAGTTTTTGATTATGCGGTGTTACTTGTTATTGATTGTGATTTTCGCTGTTGGCTGCTCGTATTTTGCTTCTTGGGATGATAGAAGCAAAATACTCATTGGAGAACCAATCACAGTGTACAGTGACTTAAACGGCCCTCCAGACAAAATTACTCCATTACCTAATGGCCAAAAGGAATACAAGTACCACCTAAAAAGGCTAGACCCCTCCTGCATTCATTATTGGGTAGTAAATGCAGAGGGAGTTATTACCGGGTATCGTTATACCGGTCATTGTCGTCCTGTTGGTTGAGGCGGGGGATAAATAGGGTCAGATGCTGTGGTATCCCCTCGAATTTTTAATAGATAATTAGCTTAAGAAGGGCACGTTCATAGCCCTTGGCGATAAAATGTTTTTAAGAATGCCTGTCCCTGTTTATTCTATAAAGTCCAGGTCGAGAAGTACTGCGTGATTTTGTTTGTCATAAAGCGTTTTAACCGGCCTATCTGACCGGTTAAAACGTTGTTGGAGAGTGCAGTTCTAAGGCGTCTATCTGCTTACGCGACAGAGGTCGTCTGCTCATTCTGCGCTGCGTAGGCCCGGTCAAGCTGCTCGCCTTCCGCCAGCAGGAACTCAAACGCTGACAATGATGCTTTAGCGCCCTCACCCATAGAGACGATGATCTGCTTGTAAGGCACCGTTGTGACATCGCCACAGGCATAGATTCCCGCTTCTGAGGTGTGGCACTTTTCATCAATGATGATTTCGCCTGTCTTGCTCAACTCAAGCAGCCCGTCGAGGAACTGACTGTTGGGTACCAGGCCGATCTGCACGAAGACACCATCAAGTGCTAAGCGCTGCTCTGCCTCGCTCACCCGATCCACATAGCTGATCGCTGAGACCTTACCGTTGGTTGCCTCAATCTCTTTGGTGGCAACGTTTTTCAGTATCTCGATGTTGGCTTTAGCGTAGGCCTTTTCCAACAGTACCTTATCGGCTCTCAGCTCTGGCATAAACTCGAATACGGTGACGCTGTTGACGATACCCGACAGGTCGAGAGCTGCTTCGATACCGGAGTTTCCGCCACCGATAACTGCCACATCCTTACCCTTGAAGAAGGGGCCATCGCAGTGAGGGCAGTAAGCCACACCGTTACCGATATTTTCTTTTTCACCGGGGACGCCCAGCTCACGCCATTTAGCACCGGTGGCCACGATAATTACTTTGGTCTGTATCTGCTCGCCCGAACTCAGCGAGACCGTTTTAATATCGCCCTGCTTAATATCGGTGACCTTCAGGTACTCTTTGATGTTGATATCATACTCATCCATATGTGCCTGCAAGGCGCTGGAGAGCTGAGGACCGGTAGTTTTGGTCACGGAAATTAAGTTTTCAATATCCATGGTGTCTTTCACCTGACCACCAATACGATCCGCAATCAATGTTACTTTCAAACCTTTACGGGCACTGTAGATCGCCGCACTGACCCCGGCAGGTCCACCACCGATGACGGTGACATCCTGCAGTGGCAGCGTTTGCACCTGCGTTGCCGGTTGCCCCTGAGAAGCTCCCCGCTGTAACAGTTTCTCTATCAGTTGCGCCGCATCCACTTTACCATTGGCGAACAGCTCACCATTCAGGTAAACACTGGGAACACCCTGAATGTCCCGCTCGGCAATAATCTCCGGATAGAGCCCACCGTCGATCATCTCCGCAGAGATATTTGGATTCAGCAGGGCAAACTGATTCAGGGCCTGAACCACATCCGGACAGTTGTGGCAGCTAAGGCTGATGAACACCTCAAACCGGAGGGTTTCCTGAATGCCGCTGATGGTCTGTCTGATACTCTCATCCAGCTTCAGATCGGTTCCCGAAGCGTGCAGCATCGCCAGAATCAGTGAGTTAAACTCATGGCCCGCCGGAATGCCTGAGAAGCGAATACCGGTGTCCTCGCCATCCGCCTTTAACAGAAAGCTGACCGGACTTCTTAAAGTCTCCGGCAGATCTGCCTCTTCCAGGCTGAGATTATCGCTCACACCCGCCAGATCGGAGAGAAAACTCACCAGTTCCGGACGTTTGCTGTGAGCACCGGTCTGCAGAACAAAAGTCACCGGCTTTTTCATTAACGCGGTATAACCTTTAACTGTTTGTAAAATTTCTGTTGTTAACACGATGGTCACTCCTGTTTCCTATTAATCTCTGCGCTGCACCGGCTCAGGTTCGACCGAGCCGGTGCGTTGCGGATAACCGGTCTGACCGGCTGTTATATTTTGCCAACCAGATCAAGTGACGGCGCTAATGTAGCCTCACCCTCTTTCCAGGCTGCCGGGCACACTTCACCCGGGTGGGAAGCAACATACTGAGCCGCTTTAATCTTGCGCAGTACGTCAGTGGCATCGCGGCCGATCCCTTCTGCAGTGATCTCCATCGCCTGAATGATCCCCTCTGGGTCGACGATAAAGGTACCCCGGTCGGCCAGGCCCTGACCTTCACGCATCACCTCAAAATTACGGGTGAGGGTACCGGTTGGGTCGCCAATCATGGTGTATTGAATCTTGCCGATAGTATCGGACGATTCGTGCCACGCTTTGTGAGTGAAGTGTGTATCGGTGGAGACTGAGTAGATCTCTACACCCCGGGCTTCAAACTCCGCGTAATGATCCGCCAGGTCACCCAGTTCGGTAGGGCAGACAAAGGTGAAGTCAGCTGGGTAGAAGAAGAACACTGACCATTTACCCTGCAGGTCCTGTTCTGAAACATCGATAAATTCACCCTTTTTGAATGCACTGGCGGTGAATGGTTTAATCTGTGTGTTGATAAGTGCCATGGTGGCCTCCGGTATCTGTTTAAGTGTTTGTGGTTGTTGAAAAGATGAACCCAGTATATGAGTCAGCCACTGATAGATAAAATTGAATAAATATATCTTTGTGATCTATTATTTAGAACTACAAACCATTTAATGAAGATAAAACAACCATGATCTCAACCAAACAACTGCTCTATGCCCTGGCGGTAGAGAAAACACTGCACTTCAAAAAAGCCGCCGAAAACTGTCATATCAGTCAGTCAGCCTTGAGCACCGCGCTGAATGAGCTGGAAAAACAGTTAGGTGTGCAGATATTTGAACGGGACAACAAGAAAGTATTAGTGACCCCGCAGGGCGCGGATGTGTTGCAGCGGGCACGCAGCATCATGGTTCAGGTGAATGAGCTGCAAACCATTGCAGAGAATCAACAGCAGCCGCTGAGCTACCCGATCACGGTCGGGGTGATACCAACTATTGCGCCGTTCTTACTACCGGAGGTCTTTCCGCTATTGGGCACGCAATACCCTCACGCCCAGCTGAATATTGTCGAGGAACAGTCCCATGTGCTGGTTGATATGGTCCGACGGGGTGAGATCGATACCGCTATTTTAGCCATGCCGTTCCCGTGCGATGGTTTGTTAACCCTGGAGTTCTGGCAGGAGGATTTCTACTGGGTTGCGCTGAAAGGCGATAAATATACCGATCAGCAGGAGATTAGCAGCAATGAACTGGCGCAGAGCCATCTGATGCTGCTAAAGGAGGGGCACTGTCTGAAGGATCACGCTCTCAGCGCGTGTAAACTGCCGACACAAACCGCCAACCATGGTTTTGGTGCCACCAGTCTGAACACGCTGATACAGATGGTGAAAGGCAGAATCGGCACAACCCTGATTCCGCAGATGGCACTTAAACAACTGACACAACAGAATCAGTCCCTCAGCGCCATCCATCTGCAGGAACCGGGGCCACACCGCCGGATCGTATTTGTCATACGGCCAAACTACACCCGCATGAACAGCATCGATGCACTTATGGCGTTATGCAAAAAGGCGCTGGAGAGTAGTTGAGACTCGCCCGGCTCCGCTACTCTATAGTGCGGTCAGCAGCCTCAGGTCCGCTCAAACATCAGGTCCCAGACGCCATGACCGAGACGTTCGCCGCGCTTCTGGAACTTGGTTACCGGGCGCCACTCTGGCTGGGGTGAATACTGGCCTTCACCGGCAACGTTGCGATAGCCCGGTGCTGTACTCATCACTTCCATCATATGCTCGGCGTAGTTTTCCCAGTCGGTGGCCATATGAAAAACACCGCCGACTTTGAGTTTCTTGCGGATAGTTGCTGCAAACTCAGGCTGCACGATGCGGCGTTTATGATGTTTTTTCTTATGCCATGGATCAGGGAAGAACAGCTGCAGTGTGCTCAGACTGCCATCGGGGATACAGTTGGCCAGCACCTCGATTGCATCATGACAGAACACCCTAATATTGCTCAGGCCCTCTTTTTCAGCGTTACTCAGCAGACGGCCAACCCCCGGGCGGTGTACTTCGATACCGATGTAGTTATTCTCCGGCTGAGCTTTGGCCATCTCGATCAGCGAGTCACCCATACCAAAACCGATCTCCAGTACCACCGGGGCTTCCCGACCGAACACCTGTGCCAGATCCAGCATGCCGCTATCCGGCTCCAGCCCCATCACCGGCCACTGCGTCTCCATCGCCTTTTGCTGACCTTCGGTCATCCGTCCGGCGCGCAGCACAAAGCTCTTTACAGTACGCATGTACTTATCCCCGGTGGTCTGATCCGGGGTCTG
>NZ_JBNKYN010000014.1:0-69466 GCF_050300915.1 Amphritea sp. | reverse complement strand
GTACAGATCACCGTAGCCGGGGAGAAATATCTGGTTGCGGTGTCTCACGCGCTGGACGAGCTGGATGCCGCCACCCGTCGCCTGATCTCTGCGCCGAATACCAGTTCGTTAACCTTTGAAGCCCCGCCCGCCTTCCTGAGCCGCTGGTTAATGCCAAGGATTAAAGATTTTCAGGCGCTGTATCCCGATGTGGAGTTGCGACTCAGCACCGGCTCGGTTAACCGCATCGACTTTGATCACACTGACCTGGATATGGCGGTGTATTTTGGTGACCCGCCCGATGACGATGATCTTGAGGTGCGGCTGGTGCATCGCTCTGTGGTGGTGCCGGTGTGTAGTCCGCGGAAGCAGGAAGAGCATCAGATTGAAACCCTGGCGGACCTGAGAAAACAGACTTTGATTCATGTTACCAGCCGCCGCAATGAGTGGCAGCGCTTATTGCAAAAGTCTGGAATCTCGATGACCGGTGAGGAAAAGGGGTTGTCCTTTTCCAGTACCCAGCTGGCGCTGGGGGCTGCACTGGAGGGCTTGGGGATTGCTCTGTCGGATAAGTCGCTGATTAGCCGGGAGTTGCAGTATGGGCAGCTGGTGGTGCCGGTGGATGTTGAACTGCTGACGGGCAAAGCGTTCTATCTGGTTTACCCGAAAGAGCGTCAGTTGACCTACGGAATGCGTATTTTCCGTGAATGGTTGCTGGATGTTATGGGGCTGAATGAAAAGCTCGAATAGTCTGTTGCCCGGCGAGTGCCGGGCAGTTATCACCCTAGGCTGAGATTAAAAACGGGTGGATAACACCAGATTCAGTGTATCGGTGTCATCGCCCTGGTTATCTTCTTCCCTTACCAGTTCTATAATCGCTTCTGCATTCGCATTCAGTTCACGGGAGGCGCCAAGGGTCAGCCGTGAATGGGCAAACAGACTGTCACCACTATCGGTGATCATGCCGGCATGATCGGTCTGGCTGTAGCCCAGTGAGAGGTTACCCGGCGCGCCAAGCAGGTCGATGCCATAATCCGCGCTGAGATGCCAGGCAGAGAGATTCTCCTTCTCAGCCAGCTCATTAAAACGCCCTGTTTGCAGATATTCTGCAGACAACGCCAGTGCGCCAGTGGCATAAGCCAGATTGACCCGCGAGGCACTGACTTTATCCGTATCGGTCAGGCTGTCAGCCTGAAACGGGTCGGTGTTGCGGATATTGTTGAGATAGCCGACGCCCATACTGACACCATTATCGAATTCCAGGCCCAGGTTGAGGCCGAAGTTGTCCACTTTGCTTTCATCGCTTTGGCCTTTAAACAGGTAACCAGCGGCACTGAATATCCCCTGATTGAAACCGATCAGCAGCAGGTCATCGGTATTATCGGTCAGGTCATCGGTCAGTGGGTCTGTCCAGGCGTTGCCGTTGACAACGGCGAACGGTATTGCGGTGCGTCCGGCGACCATCGACCAGGGTGTGTCTGCAGAATGCAGTGACACGATGGCCTCATCGACAAACAGATCCTGATCTTCGCCATCATCTTCATACTTCAGCGTGGTCGAGAGGCCGATGTATTCATTCACGGTTGCTTCTACCGTCAGCTCCACACTATCGACATCAAGATCGTTGGTGTTGCTACCGTCTGCGAGTTCGGATGCGGTCGCCAGAAAATCGGCACTGCCGCTGAGTGTGACATGACTGAGATCTTTTTTAACACTGGCCTGCTCTGCCATGGTGTCACTTAGCTGGGATTCCAGCTGGGCAATTCGATGCTTCAGGGCGTTCAGTTCTGCTTGCAGATCTTCCGCCTGAACGATGGGTGATGCGGCTATTCCCGCAGTGATCAGGGATGCCAATAGTGTCTTTTTCATAGTACTTCCTTTGTGCAGGTTGTTAAACGACGCCCGCAAACCGGCACAGAAGCTGGCTTCTGGCCTGTTTAAGGCTATCGGGTGATCTGAGTGGTTTGCTACCGGACCGTTGTCAGATGATTATCCCAGGCGGTTGCGATGGTTTGGGGTAATGGGTCTGTTACTCCTGTTTCAAGGTTATGCCGGAGACAGCGGACGGTGCCTGAGCTGATAATAAACTCGGCCTTGTTGTCGCTTGCCGCAAGGCCACATCCATCGCGACTTTTGATAGCTGAGATAAACTGGTTTTTTTGCAGGTCCCAGAATGAGATAAGGTCCCCGCGGGGAGCGGATACCGCCGCGAAGCGACCGCTTTGATCGCAGCGGGCACTACCGCAATAGCCTTTCATCGCCAGATTGACCGGCTCTGGAGCACGTAGCAGCTGAATCGCTTCGCCGGGACGGTGAACGCCCACCAGTGGCGGGTTGAGACCGATATTGCCCTGATACTGAAAGGCAATAACGGTGGTGCCCTCAGGATTGGTGTCGATATGACGGATGCTTAACTGGTGTTGTTCCGGGGGTAATATCTGCTGTTCCAGGCGGTTGCCGTTGTGCAGGTCCAGGCGAACCAGCGAGGGTTGCATGCTATCCAGATTCAGTTTTTCCCTGCCGCGATCCGGATGGGTGAGAATGCCGCCATTAGCCACGCCCAGCACTGTGCTGCCCGGTTGCTGAACCAGTTCGTGGGGGCCGATACCATGACTGGGGTAGTCGGCGATGATGGCGTAGTCTTGCGCCAGTGAGCGGATAACAACCCTTCCCTGCCCGCTGCTGATCTCATTCTCAGTGGTGATCAGCCAGCGACCATCTTCAGAAAAAATCGCATGACCGAAAAAATGCCGGTCATTGCCCGCGATAATGCGTTTAACCAGTCGTTGCTGTTGATAGTCGACAATATCGATAAACCTGCCTGGCCGCCGGGCAACGCAAGCCAGCAGCGGCAATAGCGGGTGTGCCTCGGTATGGTGCGCCCGTCCCGGCAGCGGGTGATCCAGCAACACCTGGCCCTGTTTCCCTACCAGGTAGAGGTGATATTGGCCGGAGCGGTCTTTGGCGGCTGAGGCAAACAACGGTTTTACCAGGCGATTATCTGTGTCTGTGGCCAGCGCTAATTGGGGCAGCAGCATCGCGCTTCCCAATAGTTGGCAGAAGCGGCGGCGATTAATCTCCATCACGGCTGTTAAATCCCAGTTGAATATTCAGCGTTATCATTTCGGCACTTAACTCGCGGTTAAGCTGCTGGAGTGCTGTGCTGATCTCAAGTAAACGCTTAACCGTGTCTGGTTGAGACAGGCTGGTGACCAGCGGGGACTGCACCGCCTGCAGCTGTTGTTCGATGTCGCTGAACAGGGTGCTGATATTATCTGCCTGAGGCGCTCTGCCCTGCTCACGCAGCAGGCTGTCGACGCTGTTTTTAGTGCCAGAATAGAGGTGATGGAGAGCGGCAACGTTAAGCTGAATATTGCGCAACGAACGCTGACTACGCCAGGATTCAGTGCGTCGGGGACGAACCTGACCATCACCCAGTGGACTAAGAATTTTTTGATCCCGGATGATTTCAAGCGGTTCAATCAGCGCTTTCATCATGTCGACGGCGGCTTCCTGATGGCTATCGTAGTAACTCGTCCCGCTGCCTGCGTTGCTGACTGAGTCAGCGTAGCCATGGGTCCATTCATCCAGGGTTGCCTGGCTATTGACGGCGATATAGGTAGCGATAGCCTGAGTCAGCTGGCAGCGATAGCTGGCGTTTTCTAAGTCAGACAGTGAACCCGTAAACAGCAAACGCTCAAGGGCAGGCAACCCTTTCACGCCGATGCTGGCTTTGTACAGATAATCGGTACTCAGGGTGTTCGGGTTTTGTTGTAGCAACAGCTGATTCAGCTGTTTACCGATCAGATTTTTTTTGTCTGGCCAGAATTGCATGCTGAAATTACGCATATGGGTTTTAATCGGGCCAAACAGAATATGCTGAACGCTTTGCCAGGCGTCCATGGTCTGCTGAAAGTCTGCCTGGGCCTGTTCCAGATGTGTCTGGTCCGGCTGGCGACAGAGTGCGGCAGTGCTGGTCGCGAGTTCAGCACTACTGTTCTGTAATAACTGATAACGAGGCAGTATGTGCTCACTAACAAGGCTGTGGTTAAGTGATCGCCATTGTGGCTCTGATGGGGCGGCATGAAGCATGCCGACCGCTGTAAACAACAATGAGATGCCGAGCAGAAGCGGCCAGAGCGGAGCATTAGTTGATTTCATAGTGACTCCAGAAATGTCATTAGGGCTTGCCGGTCTGCGGTTGGCAGGTTGATGACCCGGTCGCGTGAAACAGAGCCTTCGCCGCCGTGCCATAGCACCGCTTCAAGCAGATTTCTGGCCCTGCCATCGTGAAGGAAATAGGTATGGCCGCTCACGGTTTTGGTCAGACCGATACCCCAGAGAGGCGGTGTTCTCCATTCGCTGCCGCTTGCCAGAAACTCCGGCCGGTTATCTGCCAGCGCTTCGCCCATATCGTGAAGTAGCAGATCGCTGTAGGGCCAGATCAACTGATCAGACTGCTCCGGCATATCGCGGCGGGAGGCGGTGGTAAAGCTTGGCTGGTGACATGCGGCACAACCGCTTTGATGAAACACCGCTTTACCCTTCAATACCTCGGGTTTATCAAAGTCCGGGCGGGCCGGTGGTGCCAGATTGCGACTGTAAAACTCAACCAGCCTGACCATCTCTGCAGACGCTTCGGCATTATCCTGCTGTTCAGTATTGCCGTCAGGCTGTCTTAGGCAGTCCGTCTGCTGTGCGGTGCAATCGCCAGAGGCTGCCGGTGCGAAGGGTGTTGATACCCCCATATCGCCGTTGAACGCGCCCACGGCCTGTTGAATCAGCGTTGGATTGCCAGCTTTCCAGCCAAATCGTCCCAAATCCTGTTGTTGGCTAAAGCTGTTCCAGACGCGGTTGGTCCGGCCGGAGATGCCATCATTGTCGCGATCTTCCGGGTCAGCCAGTGCTTCGATCGCTGTTGCGGGTAAGGCTTCCAGCAAGCCAAGGCCGACCATTGGTGGCGCAACCCGTGGCGAAACCATCGTCTGGGGGTGCAAAGGGCCGTAGTTGAGTTCCGCTATACTGTATGTCGGGTGGCGCAGGCTGACTTTAACGCCATCCGCCAGCGTCACGATGGATTCGCGATAGTTGATCACCATTCGCCCTTCCCCGGCCAGCCCGCTGATGGCCAGATCCTGCAGCTGACCACCATAGGTGGGTTCAGGAATGACGCCGATCTTGCCGCTCTCAAGCTGTTGTCGCTGGAGATCGTTTTGTGGGGGAATGCTCAGGCGCAGGAACATCGATACCGCGTTGTCTTCTGGCCAGTTCGCTTCCGGGGGGTGCCCCCGGCCATCTTTCAGGTGACAGCGCTGGCAGGCGCGGGCGTTATAGAGCGGTCCCAGGCCATCACTGGCGGTGGTTGATGATGGCGCGGGCACCCATATTTTTTTGAAGATGCCATTGCCGAGTTTAAAGTCCAGCTCTTTTTCGAAGCTCATATTGGCTGAGCTTTGAGAAAAGGCGTTGATATTCAGCTGCTTGTGATGGCTGGTGCTGCCACCAGGCAGCGCCTCACCGGGCTCTGGCTGACTGTAGTCGGTTGCCGCAATCGCTGGAGTCGCCAGGGCGATGGTTGCCATCGTGATGGCGACGGGTAAAAGGAGCGATTTTCTGTTCATCCCGCTTACTCCAGTACCTTCGCCGGATTATCCAGGCTGTCGGAGCCTTCCAGCTGGATGTTATCCAGTTGCAGCAGGGCGATAATGTTTTCGATGGCACGGGTTTCTTCGGTCAGTGCGTCGACAAAGTTCTGCACCACCTGGTTGCCTGCGTCGTTACCCTCACCGATCAGGACATCAAAGGTCTCCCCCTGTGTCGCACGATCGACCATTACCTGAGCCGCCTTTTCGGTGTTTTCCAGCTTATTTCGCATATTCTGGTCGGCGACTGTCGCCTGCGCGGCGACATAGGCCGACAGACTTGGGCCAGAGACCGTTGACCCGTCGATACGGGTATAGGTGCCCTGATACACATTGCGAATCCCTTTGGCGTCATAATAGTGGGACCAGTGGGTATTATCGGAGAAGCAGTCATGCTCCTCTTCCGGATCATGCAGCATCAGGCCGAGTTTGGTTCGCTCCCCTGCCAGCTCGCCATAGGCCAGACTTCCCATGCCGGTGAGGATGGTAGCGATAGCGTCTTTAGCCTCTCTGGCGGTGAGTTGCTGGCGTGCAGAGCCTTGCGCTTGCCAGTTATGAACCATCTCTTGCAGGTCGGTAATCAGCAGTTGAGTGGCTGCCTGCAGATAGTCGCGGCGCCGGTCACAGTGGCCTCCGGTACAGTTGTCCAGGCTAAAATCGGATGCCGGGCGATTGCCCGCTCCCGGCGATGTCCCATTCAGATCCTGCCCCCATAACAGAAATTCGATAGCGTGATAGCCGGTGGCGACATTGGCTTCTATGCCATCAACCTCATGCAGAGTGTCTGAGAGCAGCTCAGGTGTAATCTTGCTCGCATCAATCAGTGTTCCGCCGACCCGCAGGCTGGTGTTGGCGATTACATTCGCGCGGTATTGGGCGTTTTCATCGGATTCTGTCCCATAGTGTGCACTATCAACATAATCGATCAGCCCCTCATCCAGCGGCCAGGAGTTTACCCGTCCCTCCCAGCCGTCAACGATCGCGTTGCCGAAGCGATAGGCTTCTGATTGCTGATAGGGAATCCGTGCGGCTATCCAGGCTTTCCGGGCGACTGCCAGTGACTCTGGGGTAGGGTTTTGCAGTAGCGAGTCGATGCTAACCTGAAGCGCACGAGCACTGGACAGGGAGTCCTCATAGGTTGCCAGGGCGATGTCTGCATAGGTTTTGATGATCTCAGAGGTGGCCGGAACGGCTGATACTGCGGCAGAGCAGTGAAAGATGCCAGCGAAGAGAGCTGCGGTGATTATTTTTGCGTGCATTGAGTGGCTCCTGTCAGTTAATACAGGAGATGCTAATGCAAACAAGAATGATTCGCAATAGTATTTGTTTTTATCAGTGCCGTTTTACAATGATAGAGCCAGCAACGGCTGGCTCTATCGTACGGTCTGTGTCACCGATTAAGTTTACTCAGGCAAAGTATTTTTCCAGGTCGTCAGCACCGCCGATGCGTTGTCCATCGATAAACACCTGGGGTGTAGTGCCCTGGCCGCTGATCGCTGCCAGTGAACTGTAACTCAGGCCGTGGCTGCCCAGTTCGACCTCCTCGTAGCTGAAGCCATTCTCTTTCAGCAGTTTCTTCGCCCGGATACAGTGTGGACAACCGGGTTTGGTCAGAATGCTGACCCGCTTGGGTTGTTCCGCCGTTGGGTTAATGTAGTTGAGCATGGTATCGGCATCAGAGACCTGGAACGGGTCGCCTGGCAGATCGGGTTCGATAAACTGTTTTTCAACTACACCATCCACGACCAGCATGGAGTAGCGCCAGCTACGCTTGCCAAAGCCGATATCGTCTTTATCGACCAGCATATCCATTCCGGCGGCGAATTCGCCATTGCCGTCTGGGATGAAGGTAATGTTTTCAGCGCCCTGGTCACCCTGCCATGCATTCATAACAAAGGTATCGTTAACGGATATGCAGATGATGCTGTCAACGCCCTCTTTGGCAAATACCGGTGCCAGCTCGTTATAACGGGGCAGATGGGTGGTGGAACAGGTGGGTGTAAAGGCGCCCGGCAAAGCAAAAACGACGACTTTCTTGCCTGCGAACAGCTCCTCCGTGGTGATATCAACCCACTGGTTGTTTTGCTGAGTGTGAAATGTAACCTGAGGGACTTTCTGGCCTTCTTTGTTAGTAAGCATTCTGGGTATTCCTTAAAAGTAGTCATGATTCGATAGAGAGATAGTGTCAAAATCAGCAAAGTTAATAAAATTAATTAATTTTAATTTGTTGATAGCTATTCGCTAATTAAAGCACAGATCACCGGTTAGTATATCAATCTGAGCATACAGCTGTTTTCTGTCATAGTGCTTGATTGAGATGCTGGTTTAAGATCGCAGCATAAATTAAAGTGAGCTTGTGCTTAGCACAAGCAGCGATATTCACCTTTCCGGTATAGATTAATGAGCAACGTCCGTCCCTTTATGCAGGCAGTGTACAATAATTTTTTGGGTCACTCTCCTGGCTGGTATAAGCAGTTAATCCTGATTTTTCTGCTGGCTAACCCCCTGATTGATCTGTTTTTAGGCCCTGTGGTGAGTGGTTGGCTGCTGATCTTTGAATTTATCTTTACCCTGGCGATGGCGTTGAAGTGTTATCCGCTGCAACCAGGGGGGCTGCTGGCGATGGAAGCGGTGATTATCCATCTGTCAGAGCCCAGCCATGTGTACGATGAGATCGCCGCTAATCTGCCGGTGATTCTGTTGCTGATGTTTATGGTGGCCGGTATCTACTTTATGAAAGGGATGCTGCTGTTTGTGTTCACCAAGCTGCTGCTGAATGTACGCAATAAGACCGCGTTATCGCTGCTGTTTACGTTGATGGGAGCGGTGCTGTCAGCGTTTCTGGATGCACTGACGGTGACCGCAGTGCTGATCAGCTCGGCTGTCGGGTTTTATGCTATCTACCACCGGGTGGTGTCCGGTAGCCAGCCGGATGCGGATCACGATCACTCTAACGATGATAATCTGCACGAAGATCACCGGCTGGAGCTGGACGAATTTCGTGCCTTTCTGCGCAGCTTGCTAATGCATGGCGCTGTCGGTACTGCGCTGGGCGGAGTCAGTACACTGGTGGGTGAGCCACAGAATCTGCTGATCGGTGAAAAGATGGGCTGGCATTTCATCGACTTCTTTATCAATGTCGCTCCGGTATCGATGCCGGTTCTGGTTTGTGGCTTGTTAACCACGGTGGTGCTGGAGAAGACCGGTTGGTTTGGCTATGGTGCTCTGATTCCTGAACCGGTATTTGAAATACTTCGGGAGTTCGATGAGCAGGAACAGGCCGGCTGGGGATTTAAGGAAAAAGCTGAGCTATATATCCAATTTGGTGTTGCGCTGTTTCTCATCGCTGCGCTGGCCTTTCACCTGGCGGAGGTCGGGGTTATCGGCTTGACTGTGATTATTCTGCTTACCAGCCTTAACGGTGTCACTGAGGAGCATCGTATTGGCCGGGCTTTTGAAGAAGCGTTGCCGTTTACCGCGCTGCTGGTGGTGTTTTTTACTATTGTCTCGGTGATTCATGATCAGCACCTGTTTACGCCGGTGATTGAGGCAGTGCTGGCGCAGGATCTTCGCAGTCAGCCGGTGATGTTCTTTATCGCTAACGGGCTGTTATCGGCCATCAGCGATAATGTGTTTGTCGCCACGGTGTATATCAACGAGGTGGCCAGTGCCTTTGAAGCCGGACGCATCAGCCGCGAACATTTTGATACTCTGGCGATCGCTATCAATACCGGTACCAACCTGCCCAGTGTCGCTACCCCGAATGGACAGGCGGCGTTTCTGTTTCTGCTGACCTCAGCCATTGCCCCGTTGATCCGTTTGTCCTATATGCGCATGGTGATCATGGCGCTGCCCTACACTATTGTGCTGAGTGGGGCTGGTCTGCTGGCGGTGCGCTATCTGATCTGAACAGCATCAGCCACAGGCGTTGCAGACCGGGCAGTTGTTTTGTCGTGGCGGCTATGGGCGGCTGAGTTGAGGCGGTGGTATGGGCGTTGCGCTGCTGACGGCGCCGCTCCCTGAGTTCCCAGGCCATATTGGCTTTTGCGGCAAAATCTGCCTGTTGCCGGCCGCTTAGTTGGGTTGGCCTGAGGATGACGCAGCTAAGCTTTTTGTGACTGGTTTTCGGTGAGCTGCACATGGGGCTATCCTCCGGTGTTGATCGCCCCAGTATTGAACGGCTAGCTGAAATCAGCCTGAAAAATATGGTTTTGACTATCGCGTTAGTTCGCCGACGTAGGCTTAAACAGGCGCAACCGGTTGGCATTACTGACCACCGTGACCGATGAAAACGCCATCGCTGCACCGGCAATCACCGGGCTGAGCAGCAGGCCGGTAAAGGGGAACAGAATACCGGCTGCCACTGGAATCCCCAGCGTATTGTAGATAAAGGCGCCAAACAGGTTCTGACGGATATTGCTCAGGGTTGCCCGTGACAGCTCAATGGCATCCGCAACTGAGTGTAAACTGTTGCGGATCAATACCATATCAGCGCTTTCAATCGCGACATCGGTGCCATTACCGATGGCAAAGCCGACCTCTGCCCGGGCCAGTGCCGGTGCGTCGTTGATGCCGTCACCGCACATGGCAACGTGACCGCCGCCCTGCTGCAGCTTCTCAATCTCTTTAGCTTTATCCTCGGGCATAACAGCGGCAATAAAGTTATCCACACCCACCTGACTGGCAACGGCAGCGGCGGTGTGCTGATTGTCTCCGGTGATCATCACCACCTTTATGCCCATCTGCTTCAGTCGGCTGATGGCGGCGATTGAGTCCTTGCGGATCGGGTCAGCAATGGCGATTAAGCCAGCAATCTGGCCATCGATAGCGATATACACCGGGGTTTTAGCCTGTTCAGCTAACTCCTGCGCTTTGCTCTCGAACACGGCGAAGTCGATATTCTGTTCGGCCATCCAGGCACTGTTACCCAGGGTGACCGTTTTTCCGTCAACCTGGCCCGAGGCTCCCCGCCCGCTATATGCCTGAAAGTTATCAACCGGACTCAGGCTGACATTCTGCTCATGGGCATAACAGACAATGGCTTCCGCCAGCGGGTGTTCTGAGACCGCTTCCAGTGATGCCGCCAATTGTAGTAGTTGTGGGTGTGTGCCGGACAGGTCAGTTACCTGGGGCGAGCCTTCAGTAATGGTGCCGGTTTTATCCAGCACCAGGGTATCCAGCCGTGAGGCGCTCTGCAGTGCCTGGCCGTTGCGGATGAGGATACCGTACTCTGCGGCCTTACCTACCCCCACCATCACTGACATCGGCGTTGCCAGCCCCAGTGCACAGGGGCAGGCGATAATCAGCACGGTCATGGCGGTGACCAGCATATAGGCCAGCTGCGGTTCGGGGCCCAGCAGATACCAGATCAGTGCCGTGAGTATGCTACAGAGGATAACCACCGGCACAAAAATACCCGCGACGGTATCAGCCAGGCGGGATATTTCCGGCTTGCTGGCCTGGGCCTGCTTCACCATCTCGATGATCCGGCTGAGCGCGGTTTCGCTGCCGACTTTTTCCGCTTTCACCACCAGGGTGCCCGACTTGTTCAGGGTACCGGCGCTGATGTTGTCGCCGACCGCTTTGCTGACAGGCAGTGGCTCGCCGCTGAGCATCGACTCATCAATCAGGCTGCTGCCCTCCTCGACGCTGGCGTCTACCGGAATCTGCTCGCCGGGACGGATACGCAGCAGGTCGCCGGTTTCGACCAGCTCCAGTGGCAGGTCTACCTCTTTCTCATTGCGAATCACCCGTGCGGTTTTGGGTTGCAGATTGAGCAATCGTTCAACTGCTTCGGAAGTCTTGCCCCGGGCGCGGATCTCCATTGCCAGTCCGAAGTTAACCAAACCGATAATCATCGCACTGGCTTCATAATAGAGATGCCGGGAACCTTCCGGCAGCATTCCGGGGAACAACACAACCGCGGTGGAAAACAGCCAGGCTGCGCCGGTGCCCAGGGCGATCAGGCTGTCCATGTTGGCTGATCCATGTGTCAGGGCGTTCCAGGCACCGCTGAAAAAGTGGCGGCCGGGAAACAGCAGAATCCCCAGGGTCAGCAGGCCGACAACACCCCACACCAGTTGATCCTGTGGTGAGCGAATACTCATATCATCCATCAGCATACCGGCGATCATCAGTGGGATACCGACACCCAGGGCTAACAGGGTGTTGCGGATATAGCGGTTATACTGCGCCGCCTGCTGGGCTTTCTGGCGTGCCCGGTCTTCCGATTCATTACTCGCTAGGCGGCCACGGTAACCGATCTCTGCCAGTGCTTCGATCAGGCTATCGCCGCTGATTCTGCCTTCTACATTGAGTCGTCGCTGAGGAAAGTCGACCACTGCCTGATCAACATCAGGCAAGCCATTGATCCCCTTTTCAATCTTTTTGACGCAACCCGCGCAGCTTACGTTTTCTAATAACAGTGTGGTAGTCATGATAATCCTCATAACAGTTGTTTCATCTCTACAGGGTAGAGCTTCCAGTCGCTGTAAGGTCAACCGGGAGTTGCATTTTTTTCGTCAACAGGCGAATCTGTATGCAGTGTACGTTAACTCAGACGAGAATCTGGTTGTATTGATGTTGTATCGCACCCTGTTAATCCTGCTGCTCAGTGTGATGGCCATTAATCCGGCGATCTCTGCTGCTGTGCCCGTTATCGCGGCACATTCGCCGATGCCGTGTGATGACGATCACTGTGGGATGGGCAGTGCGGATAGGGCTGGTGCAGATATGGACAGCTCAGACTGTTGTGATGCCGAACTCCCCGATTGTTGTCTGCATCTTGCGGCGGTGCTGTTTATGATACCGAGCGGTTTTCATCTTCTGTCATCGACACCCGTGCCACCCGGCTGGGCGCCAGGCGGTTATCTTTCCGCCATACCTGCACCGGTCTATCACCCTCCCCGTTCAATATCCCTCTCTGTTTGACACGCTAAAGCGTTAATCGTTGTTTGTTAAGGGGTGCCGGAGGCGATTATGAATATTTCTCAGGCTGCAACTGCCACAGGACTGACCAGTAAAACCATTCGCTTTTACGAGCAGCAAGGTGTTATTCCGCCTGCCGCGCGCTCTGCAAATGGTTACCGGATTTACAGTGAACAGCAACTGGATATCCTGCGCTTCATTAAGCGGGCACGGGATCTGGGGTTCTCTCTGGATGAGAGTCGTGAATTGTTGCAGTTGTCGCAGGACCCCTCCCGCACCAGCGCCAGTGTTAAACAGAAAGCAGAACAACAGATTCAGCGGATCGATCAGCAGATAGCGGCATTACAGCAGATGCGGGCAATGCTTGAAAGCGCTGCCCGCGATTGTCGCGGTGATGCTGGTGCTGAATGTCCGATCCTTGACCAGTTAAATGGTGTGACTGTCGGTAGTGAGAGTCCGGAGTAAAAAGATGAAAAAAATGATATTCGTTTTGGCAGGCCTGTGGCTTCTGTCATTGCAAAGCTTTGCCGCTGATCCGGTGTGGCTGGAAGGCAAAACCGCTCAGCAATATGAAATTACCGTATATCGCAGTGCCTCCTGTGGCTGCTGTAAGGGCTGGATCAGCCATCTCAAAGATCACAATTTCAGCGTTAACGATGTGGTGGTGAATGATGTGAACCCCTATAAACAGCGTCTGGGTGTGCCTGCTCAGGCGGCGTCCTGTCATACCGCGGAAGTGAATGGCAAAGTGATTGAGGGGCATGTGCCTGCCCAGGATATTAAACGCCTGCTGGCAACTGCAAATGATATTCAGCTGCTGGCGGTGCCGGGAATGCCCTCAGGCGGTCCGGGAATGGATGATGCGGGTGCCCGCAAGGATGCGTTTACGGTCTATTCGCTGGATAGTCAGAACCGGGTGGGTAGCTTCAGTCAGTATGCGGATTACTAAGATGAGATCGACGTTAATGATGCTGATCGGCGTGGTTTTACTGAGTGGCTGTGGTGAATCAGAACCGAAAGTTGAGGGTCGCTGGTACACTCAGACCCAGGTGGATAGTGGCCAGAAGCTGTTTCTGGCTAACTGTGCTGAATGTCATGGTGCGGCGGCGCAGGGGACGGCAAACTGGAATACGCCCAAAGCGGATGGTACCTACCCACCACCGCCGCTAAACGGCAGAGCACATGCCTGGCATCATCCGCTAAAAGGACTGCAACGCTCAGTACAACTTGGCGGTGTGCCGATGGGCGGCACGATGCCTGGTTTTGCCGATAAGCTATCCGATGCGGATACCGACGCGGTGATCAGCTATTTTCAAAGTAAGTGGCCCGCACTAACCTATCAGGCCTGGCTTGACCGGGGCGGTTTAAACTAAAAGCGGGATCAACGGATGAAAAGCGGCGCTACTCAGCGGCGCTTTTTTAGTTTCGCAATGTCGATAATTTTAGGGTTTAGCATGGCAAAAAATCTCATCTGGGCTACCTTCATATAACGTTTTTCTGAATCATGGTGGCAATTTGCAGATAAAGCAGCGCCGACAGTTGCGCGGCCTGATCAGAATACGTACAGTAGCGAACCTTGCCGAAAAGCTGGCATGATCAACGACCGGTGAGTGAGGTGTAGAGATGACTGAAAAGATATATCTGAATGCACAGGAACTGCTTGAAGACTCGTTCAGGCTGGCTCTGGAGGTGTTCAATAGCGGTTTCCGCCCGGACTTTATTGTCGGTGTCTGGCGGGGAGGTACTCCGGTGGGTATTGCGGTACAGGAACTGCTGGATAATCTGGGTGTGCAAACGGACCATATTGCTATCCGCACATCATCCTATACCGGTATTGGTACCCGGGATAAGGAAGTACGGGTGCATGGGCTTGATTATCTGATCCGCAATGTTAATCAATCCGACTCGCTACTGATTGTTGATGATGTGTTTGATACAGGTCTGAGCATCAAAGCGGTGATTGATACGCTGAAAGATAAAGCGCGTCTCAATGCCCCCCATGATATCCGGATCGCTACACCCTGGTTCAAACCCGTGAATAACAGAACCGATCTTGAGCCGGATTACTACCTGCACAAGTCGGATAACTGGCTGGTGTTCCCCCATGAACTCAAGGGGTTGAACCGGGAAGAGATGTTGGCGAATAAGCCAGGTCTGAAACAGATTTTTGAGGAATACGGAATCTGACACACTGATGTGATATCAGCGTATCCTGTTCCCATAAAATGAACCCTGTGCGGAGATATCAGGGCAAAGATTTTTCTTTGCTTAAAATATCTACAAATGCCAATGAATGCGGTATAATGCCGCGCATTTTACGCCCCTAACATTCGAGTGAAGAAATGTCTGACTTATCACACTACCGTAATATCGGTATTTTCGCCCACGTAGACGCGGGTAAAACTACCACGACCGAACGTATCCTGAAGCTGACAGGTAAAATCCATAAGACAGGTGAGGTTCACGATGGTGAGTCCACTACCGACTTCATGGAGCAGGAAGCTGAGCGGGGTATTACTATCCAGTCAGCGGCGATCACCACGTTCTGGAAAGATCACCGTTTCAACATCATCGATACTCCGGGGCACGTTGACTTCACCGTTGAAGTATACCGTTCTCTGAAAGTTCTGGATGGCGGCATCGGCGTATTCTGTGGTTCAGGCGGTGTTGAGCCACAATCTGAAACTAACTGGCGTTATGCAGATGAATCCGGTGTTTCCCGTATCATCTTCGTCAACAAGCTTGACCGTATGGGTGCTGACTTTAACCGCGTAGTTAACCAGGTTGAAAATGTGCTGGCTGCTAAGCCATTGGTTATGGTTCTTCCAATTGGCCGCGAAGAAGACTTCGTTGGTGTAGTTGACCTGCTGACTCGTCAGGCTTACGTTTGGGATGACTCCGGTCAGCCTGAAAACTACAGCATCCAGGAAGTCCCTGCCGATATGGTAGACGACGTTGAGATGTACCGTGAGCAACTGATCGAAACTGCTGTTGAGATGGATGATGATCTGATGATGGCTTACATGGAAGGCGAAGAGCCTGCTATGGAAGACATCAAGCGTTGTATCCGTACGGGTACCCGTGAACTGACATTCTTCCCGACTTACTGTGGTTCTGCATTCAAAAACAAAGGTATTCAGCTGGTGCTGGATGCGGTTGTTGATTACCTGCCAAGCCCGACTGATGTTATCCCTCAGGATCTGACCGATGAGCTGGGTGAGCCAACCGGTGAAGTTGCGACTGTTTCCGTTGATGAGCCTTTCCGCGCACTGGCATTCAAGATCATGGATGACCGTTTCGGCGCCCTGACCTTTATTCGTATTTACTCAGGTAAATTGAAGAAAGGCGACACCGTCCTGAACTCGTTCACCGGTAAAACTGAACGTATCGGCCGTATGTGTGAGATGGAAGCTGACCAGCGTAAAGAACTTGATTCTGCGCAGGCGGGTGACATCATCGCAATCGTAGGTATGAAGAACGTTCAGACCGGTCACACTCTGTGTGATCCTAAGCACGAATGTACTCTGGAAGCGATGGTATTCCCTGAGCCAGTAATCTCCATTGCGGTAACACCTAAAGATAAAGGTGGTGCTGAGAAGATGGGTATTGCTATCGGTAAGATGGTTGCAGAAGACCCAACCTTCATTGTTGAAACCGATGAAGACTCTGGCGAAACCATTCTGAAAGGTATGGGTGAGCTGCACCTGGATATCAAAGTCGACATCCTCAAGCGTACTTACGGTGTTGAACTGATTGTGGGTCAGCCACAGGTTGCTTACCGCGAGACTATCACTCAGGCAATCGAAGACAGCTACACTCACAAGAAGCAGTCTGGTGGTTCAGGTCAGTACGGTAAGATCGATTACCGCATCAAGCCGGGTGAGCAGAACACTGGTTTCACTTTCACCTCTACCGTTGTGGGTGGTAACGTTCCTAAGGAATTCTTCCCGGCTATCGAGAAGGGCTTCAAGAGCATGATGGAGACCGGTCCTCTGGCTGGCTTCCCTGTGCTGGACGTTGAGATTGAGCTGTATGATGGTGGTTACCACGCGGTTGACTCCTCTGCGATTGCCTTTGAAATCGCTGCTAAAGGTGCTTTCCGTCAGTCCATGCCTAAAGCGGGTCCACAGCTGCTGGAGCCGATCATGAAGGTTGACGTGTTTACTCCAGAAGATCACGTAGGTGATGTTATCGGTGACCTTAACCGTCGTCGTGGCATGATCTCTGGTCAGGAAGCTGCTGGTTCAGGCGTTCGTGTTAAAGCTGACGTGCCTCTGTCTGAGATGTTCGGTTATATCGGACACCTGCGTACTATGACCTCTGGTCGTGGTCAGTTCTCAATGGAGTTCTCTCACTACTCTGCATGCCCTGCAACAGTCTCTGAGAAAGTTATCGCTGAAGAGAAAGAGCGTAAAGCTAACAAGTAATTGTTGCTTTACTGCTGTATAAAAAAGCCCGCTTTGTGCGGGCTTTTTTGTGTCTGCCAGCGACTGCGTCGCGTGCTTTAACTGCGTTTCCAGCAGGTAGCCTGTTCCCACGAACAGGGAATCTCAAAGCCGCCCTGCGCAGTGATAAAGGTGATAACGCTCTGAGGGGCCCCCTGATACGCTACCCTTGGGTCTGCTTAACCTTATAGCGGGGACTGTTTCAATAGCCGCGGAAAACAGACACTTAAAGCTGCAGTTTAATATCGTTTTTACCGATCAGGCCGGACTCGTGGCTGCTGATTATCACCAGACGGTTATGCCATTGCTGGCGCAACCGCTGCAAAATCCGCAGGCTGCGTTCTGCATCAATACCGGCGGTTGGTTCATCCAGTAGCAGCACCTTGCGATCCTGCAGAATTAACCTCGCCAGTCCCAGGCGCTTCATCTCTCCTCCGGATGGCAGGAGTGAGCCTTTTCCCAGCCAGCTGTCGAGTTGCTCTGGCAGTCCGCTGGCCCACTGATCCAGCTCTACGGTTTTCAGCACCTGCCAAAGCTCTGCATCGCTATACTGCTGATGCAGGCAGAGGTTAAAACGCAGGCTGCCCTGCAGTAAACTGATCTGTTGCGGCATCATCCCGATCTGTTTGATCCCGGCACCCGAAACCGTTATCTGCCCCTGCTGCGGCTGCAACTGACCGGCCAGCAGCTGCAGCAGGGTGGTTTTACCCCTGCCGCTAGGGTTGGTCAGCCAGCACCAGCTGGCTCCTTGAAGCTGAACATTGAGCCGGTCGATGATTGCTTCCGGGCGGCTGGGATAGCGATAGCTAAGCTGCTCAATGGCGATGCTGAGCGTGGGGCTGTTGGTATCGATAAATCGCCGCTGATCGGGCTGTGGTTGCGCCGGGCTTAACTGGCCGATCCGTTCCAGGGCCCGGTATCCCAGGGCAAAGGCCGCCAGAGCGCTGCTGCCGGTGGTCAGCACCTCCTGGAGTCCCAGTGTCAGGAGGAGCAACATAAACAGTAGTGCCCCCTGCAGCTGACCGCTGACCACTCCCTCAATACCCTGCCATAAAACCAGTAGCACCATCAACGCCTGCACCAGTTGATTGAGCGCGTTAACACCCTGACGGGCATTGCTGGCTTGCTGTTCGGTCTGATCAGCAACCGCGGCGCTCTGACAGAGTCTGTCGCTTTGCTGGGGTAAACGGTCAAACAGGATCAGGGTGCGCAGATTGCTGAACAGTGAGTGGGCGTCGCTCCATTGCTGGCTGCGTTGCTGATGCAGGGTGTTCTGGGGCTGCAACACCCGGCGCAGATAGAGCGCGGGCAGTACCGCTACCGAGATCAGTAGCGGTAGCAGCAACCACAGGGCCAACTGGGGCAGAAATAGCGTCACTGTTGCCAGATAAAGCAGGGTGCTGAGCAGCATTACCAGACCCGGTACCAGTGCAGAGAGATAGAGTGCTTCCGCATGGCGAATATCCTCCAGCAGCTGGCTGCTGGCTGCATGGCTGTTAAGCGGCTGTTCTTGCCAGTTATGGCGTGCCAGTGTGCCGAACATGTCGCTACGCAGGTGAGAGATCACCCGGAAGGTGGCTTCATGGGTTGCCAGTCTTTCACCATAACGCCCGAAGGTGCGGGCGACCGATAGCCCTCTGACAACGGCGCCGGGGGCAAAGTAGTTAAATCCATGGGCGGCCACCAGCGACAGCCCGGCCAGTGCCGTCGCGCTGATAAACCAGCCGGATACTGCCAGCAGGGCGATACCGGAGAGGGCGGTGATCGTCGCCAGGAGCAAGCCCAGTGCTGCTATCCCCCGTTGTTGCCAGAGCAGCTGGAAATAGCGTTTTAGCAGTTCAGGCATGGCGGCTCTCCTCTGTTTTCAGGGCTGACAGTACAATAACCTGGTCGAATTGCTCAGCACTATCCCGGTGGCTGCTGAGCAGAACGATGCCGCCCGCGGCGCTAAACTGTTTAAGGCTCGCCATAAACTGCTGCGCGGTATCCTGATCGAGATTGGCGGTGGGTTCGTCAAGCAACAGCAGGGCGGGCTGATGCAGAAACACCCGTGCCAGAGCGATACGCTGGGCCTGGCCACCGGAAAGAAAACCGCCGGAGTCGCTGATACGGTAATCCAGCTGTCCGGGTAAGCCCTCTACCAGCGCATCGGCATGGGCCAGTTTCAGGGCGGCAAAGAGTTCGGTATCGGTGAATGGGCGCCCCAGGCAGAGGTTGTTGCGCAGTGTGTCAAACAGCAGTTCTGGTTGCTGGGTCATATAGCCGATGCGTTGCTGCCAGGGATGATTGTTATAAACAGCGATGCTGGTTCCATTGAGAAGCAGCGTTCCGCTGAGGGCGGGTTGTAGTCCGGCGAGAGTGTCCAGCAGCGTGCTTTTGCCTGCCCCGGAGGGACCTTGTAACAGAACCCTCTGACCCGGCAACAGGGTGAAGGTATGGGGGTTGCCGATCGCAGTAGTACCATAGCCGGTTTGCAACTGTTGCAGTGCTATCTGCGTGACCGGCGCACTGTCTGGCAGCAACTGGTCGCCACCGGTGGTCGCGCAGGGCGGTGCTAGCTGTATTAGTCTGAGCAGGTGCTCGGCAACGCTGCTGGCATCGGCACGGGCGTGATAGAGCGCTCCGAGGCGGCGTAGCGGCAGGTAAAACTCTGGTGCCAGCATCAGCAGGAAGATCCCGTGGCTCAGGCTGAGCTGCGTCTGCCACATGCCAATCTGATACTTATCCAGATAGAGCAGCCCCAGGTACACCGCTACCATGGCGATGCTGATCGCGCTGAAAAACTCCAGCAGGGTACCGGACAGAAACGCCAGTCGCAGCACCTGCATAGTGGAGTGACGGAACTGTTCTGACTGACGGAACAGCTGCTGTTGCTCTGTGTCGCAACTATCCGCCAGTTGTAGTGCTGCGATCCCTTTGATGCGGTCAGAGAGCAGGTTGCCCAGCCGTGTCAGTTCGGTCAGGTTGCGCTTACTGGCGGCGGCAGCCTTGTGTCCGGCGATGATCATAAACAGCGGCACCAGCGGTGCTGAGAGTGCTAGCAGCAGGGGAACCAGCCAGCCGCTCCAGAGACTGGCGGCGATGATCATCAGTGGGGCCAGCATCGCCAGCCGCTGTTGTGGTAAAAATTCAGCAAAATAATCCCGGGTGCTGTCGATCTCTCCGCTGAGCAGGTTGCTCAGCTCTGCACTGCTGAACTGTGACTCTAAGCTCAGTTGCAGGGTGGCGCAATGCTGCAGCACGATGGCACGCAAACGATTGCGGACTCTGATGCTGGCCCGATCCGCCAGGCGGGTTTGCCACAACGGCAACAGCGCTCGCAGCGTTAGCAGCGCGGCCAACAGCAGCCACCATAAGTGTTGTTGCCACAGCATGGGGGCGGTGGCTGGTTCATAGACGGCGCTGTTGATCAGCAGGGCGACCAGAGCGGTGATAGCGATGGTAGTGGCGGTTTGCAGCGCGCCGGTTAGTGTCAGCCAGAGATTTTCGCGGCGGCTTATTTTACCCGCCTGACGCAGCAGTTGCTGACCATTGGCGCAGTGCTGCAGTGTGGAAATATTGATCTGGCTCATCAATGACAGCCTCTCTCGGTAATGAACTGGTAATATTTTCGGCAACTTGACACTATTGGCACACTTTAGACATAACTGACGGAATAGAAACGGAGCCATGACCAAAGTAAGCTGGTTGAGAACGATGCGTAATGTGCTGGAGAGCTACGCTGATCCGGCGGTGCTGATTGATGCTGATTATAACGTTGTTACCACCAATAACAGTTACGATTTTCGTTTTGGCGGTCTGAATGGTCGTAGTTCGGCGAAATGCTTCTTTCTCTCCCATGGCTACCAGCGCCCCTGTGATCTTGAAGGTGAAACCTGTCCGATGCAGGAAGCCCGGGACAGTGGCCGTCGCGCCAGTGTGCTGCATATCCACAATACGCCTCAGGGCAAAGAGCATGTGGGTATCGATACCATTCCCATCAGTGACGATGAGGAGCGGCCCTATTTTATCGAGGTGATGAAGCCGATTCGTGAGGTCAGTGCTGAGCCGATTGCCAACAAAATGATTGGCCGCAGCAGGCCCTTCAATGAGCTGGTCGACCTGATTCAACGGGTTGGCAGAACCGATATCAATGTATTGCTGATGGGCTCTTCTGGTGCCGGTAAAGAGCTGGCTGCGCAGGCGATTCATTCTGCCAGCCCCCGGGCAAGTAAGCCTTTTGTTACCGTGGAGTGCTCCGGCCTCACCGACACGCTGTTTGAGAGTGAACTGTTCGGCCACACAAAAGGCGCGTTTACGGGGGCGATTAACTCCCGTACCGGTCTGGTTCAGTCGGCCCATGGTGGTTCGCTGTTTCTTGATGAAGTAGGGGATGTACCGCTGCACCTGCAGGTTAAATTGCTGCGTCTGATCGAAACCAAAACCTTCCGTCCGGTGGGTGATAGTAAAACCGTGGCGGCCGACTTCCGTTTGATCTGTGCCACCCACAAAGATCTGCCCGCTATGGTTGAACGGGGCGAGTTCCGCGTCGATCTGTTTCATCGTATCAGTACTTTTCCAATTCGTCTGCCATCGCTGGCGGAACGTCGTGATGATCTGCCGTTGCTGGTGGAGAGTATTTTGCTGCGCATCGAAGGTAAGGCTCCCTTGCAACTTACCGAGGCGGCGTTGCAGTTGCTGTCGCAACAGTCATTCCGGGGTAATGTGCGGGAGCTGAAAAATATTCTCGAACGTGCGGTGGTGCTGCGTCATGATGATCTGATCGGGGTTGATGTTATTCAGCGCAGCCTTAATCTGATGCCCGTTTCATCCGTTAGTAATGAACCTGCCGATGGTTTACGGCAACTGGCAGAGCAGGAGCTGACACTGGAACAGGTAGAACAGCGTTATCTCGAGGCGCTGATGCATACCTGCCCGGATAAAGGTCGTGCTGCTGAGATTGCCGGGTGTAGCCTGCGTACCCTGTATCGCAAGCTGGAGCAGTGACCGACTGCTCCAGCCCTGTTAGTCAGAGCGTTACTCTGCGTCATCCATCTGATTTTCCAGCCACATGGCATTGATGATGCCGAAGCTGCAAGCCAGAAGAACGCCGAGTATCCATGCGAAATACCACATATTATTCCCCTCAATAGTTAACGCGTTGATCGCGGTCTGGGTTTATACAGAGACACTCCAGACTCGCGCATAGTCAGAATTTAATAGTTGGATACATTGTTCTGCTCAATAAAATCCGGCTCGATGCGGCGCCACATCTTCACATAACACCAGATGGTGTACAGCAGGATGATCGGCACGAAAACCACCGCAACCCAGAGCATGATCTCCAGCGTCAGTTGGCTGGAAGTTGCATCCCACAGGGTCAGACTACTGGCCATGTCGGTTGAGGATGGCATGACGAACGGGAACAGCGTGACCCCAGCCAGCAGAATGATACTGCTGATCGCCAGACTACTGGTTAAAAACGCCAGGCCATAACGTCCGGCCCAGGCGAGCAGGCTGGTCAGCAGTGGCAGCACTACCGCTGCTAATGGCAGCAACCAGAGCATTGGATAGAGGGCAAAATTACCAAACCAGTCCGCAGTCTGAACCACGCTCTTGTTCAGCGGGTTTGAGCTGGCATCGGTAATAACGTTGCTGCTGATGCTATAGCCAGGAATACTGGTGTATAACCACAGCCCCGCAACCACTAACAGGATGCTGAGCAACAGGCCGGTCAGGCCTGCGGTATTGCGGCTACGCTGCTGAATTGCACCGCCCGCCCGCATCTGTAACCAGACTGCGCCATGCAATACCAGCATCAGTACGCTGACCAGACCACAGACAATCGCAAATGGATTAAGTAGTGCCCAGAAGGAGCCGGTATAGGTCGAACGGGTCAGTTCATCAAAACTGAAGGGCAGGCCCTGGAACAGGTTGCCGAACGCCACCCCAAACACCAGCGCCGGTACAAAGGACCCCAGGCAAAGAGCCAGATCCCAGTTACTACGCCAGCGTTGTCCCGGCATTTTACTGCGGTATTCAAAGCCGATCGGACGGAAAAACAGGGCAAAGAGTACCAGTAGCATGGCCCAGTATAAGCCTGAGAAAGCGGTGGCATAGACCAGTGGCCAGGCGGCAAAAATAGCCCCGCCCGCAGTGATCAGCCAGACCTGGTTGCCGTCCCAGTGCGGACCGATAGTGTTGATAATAACCCGACGTTCAGTATCGTTTTTGCCCAGCAGCGGCAACAGAATAGCCACACCCAGGTCAAAGCCATCGGTAATGGCAAAGCCAATGAGCAGGACACCAACCAGTAGCCACCAGACCAGGCGCAAAGTTTCATAATCAAACATGCTGAGTTTCTCCTAGTGCTTCATCGTGATAGCGGCCGGTTTCCAGGGCGCTGGGGCCTTTGCGGATATATTTGACCATCAGGAAAATTTCAATACAAAGGAACGTGGTATAGAGCGCGGCAAATCCTGCGATGCTCAGCCACAGATCGGTTGCAGTCAGGGTCGAGGTGGCAACATAGGTTGGCAGAATTTCACCAATCGCCCAGGGCTGACGACCAAACTCCGCAATAAACCAACCGGTTTCTACGGCAATCCAGGGCAGCGGCAGGCAGAGCACCGCCAGTTTCAGCAGCCAGCGGGTTTTATACTCTCGACGCCGGGCCGTGTAATAGAACGCGGCAGCAAAGGTGAATAGCATGATCACGCTGGTTGCCACCATGATGCGGAAGGTCCAGAACATCGGTGCAACGGTGGGAATGGTATCCTTAGCTGCTGCCTTGATCTGTGCATCAGTCGCATCAGAGACATTGGGGGTAAAACGGGTGAGCAACAGCCCATATCCCAGATCGCCGCTCACCGCATTGAAGGCTTCCCGGTTGGCCGGCGTATCGTTGCCCTTGCGCAGTTGCTGTAGCAGGTCGTAGGCGACCATGCCGTTACGGATACGCACCTCATTCATCGCGATAAGGTCTTTAATGCCGGTAATCTCTTCATCCACCGAACGGGTGGCGATCAGACCGAGCACCCAGGGAATACGCACGGCATAGTCGGTGACTTGCTGTTCCTGGTTGGGCAGACCGACAAGGGTAAATGGCGCAGGAGCCGGGTGGGTTTCCCACTCGCCTTCGATGGCGGCCAGTTTAACCTTCTGCACATCACCGATCTCATAACCACTTTCGTCACCCAGCAAAATAACCGACAGCACCGATGCCAGACCAAACGCAGAGGCGATAGCAAATGAACGGCGGGCAAAGCCGACATCCCGATTGCGCAGCAGGTAGAGAGCACTGATTGAGAGCACAAAGATGGCACCGGTGACATACCCGGCGGAAACAGTATGCACAAATTTAACCTGAGCTACCGGGTTGAAAATGACATCGGCAAAACTGTCCATCTCCATGCGCATGGTTTCGAAGTTAAAGTAAGCCCCAACCGGATTCTGCATCCAGCCGTTCGCGATCAGAATCCACAGCGCGGAAAAGTTTGAACCGATGGCAACCAGCCAGGTAACACTCAGGTGTTGCACCCGGGTGAGCCGGTCCCAGCCGAAGAAAAACAGACCGACAAAGGTGGATTCCAGGAAGAACGCCATCAGGCCTTCTATCGCCAGCGGCGCGCCGAATATATCACCTACGTAATGGGAGTAATAAGCCCAGTTAGTGCCGAACTGAAACTCCATGGTGAGTCCGGTGGTGACTCCGAGAGCAAAGTTGATACCAAACAACTTGCCCCAGAAGCGGGTCATATCTTTATAAACCTGCTTGCCTGTCATTACATAGACTGACTCCATGATCGCCAGCATAAATGACAGCCCCAGCGTCAGGGGCACAAACAGAAAGTGATACATCGCGGTCAGGGCAAATTGCCACCGCGATAGCTCGACAACCGTTTCAGAAACCATAGTTCAAATACCTTCATTGATTCTGCTTGCAGACCGAAGAGAGCAACAATCGTGCAGAGCACAGAGGGATAGCTTATTGATAAATCCTATTATGTCATCCCAGCACGGACTGTACCAATCATGTAAAACAATTTAACTTTTTGTTTTATATGTTTTTATTATGAGGGGCCTCTTTTTTCAAGAGGGCTTTAGCAACAAACTATGCCATTATGACGCAAAAAATGTCAAAAAGGGCTGTGGCAAATAGCCACACGTCGGATTAAGACAAGAATGGCGCGCAATCTGAACGTTAAGTGTCGGTCAGAAATACTGCCGAGGCTTTTCTGAAGCATATTCTCTGCCATAAATCGGACCTGCGACATTATGTAGCGTGAGTTTACGGCAAAGGATGTGAGGGCGGGCCTGAGTGGAGATGCTTGTGACAACATTTATGACAGTTTTGTCGCATTATCTGTCGGGGGATGTGGTTGTGGTGTTACATCACCAATGTTGAATTTTGCTCCTCTATCAGCTGGATCAACTGCAGCAGTGGAACTGGCGGGCTGAACAGATAGCCCTGGACCTGATCGCAGTCATACATCCGCACAAAGGCCAGCTGCTCCTCTGTTTCAACCCCTTCGGCAACCACTTTCAGGTTAAGGTTATGGGCCATATCGATGATGGTTTTGACGATGACTTCATCGTCATGGTCGCTGCCGATATCGCGAATGAAGGAGCGGTCGATCTTCAGGGTATTCAGCGGCAGACGTTTCAGACGACTGAGTGATGAATAGGCGATGCCGAAGTCGTCAATGGAGATCTCCACTCCCAGGCCGCGAATCTCATTGAGCTGTTCCAGCAGTAATTCATTCTCCGTGGCCATAAAGGTTTCGGTGATTTCCAGCTCCAGGGCGGTACCCGGAAATCCGGTATCTGTCAGTATTTCAGCAATCCGTTTGTAGAGATCCCGGCGGATAAAGTGTGCCGGTGAGAAGTTAACCGAAAGCTGGATATGATCGCCAAACTGCTGGCGAACTTTGAGTATATCCTGGCACGCCTGGCGGATAACCCACTGATCGACCACCCCGATCAGCCCCTGATCCTCTGCCAGCGGAATAAACTCGTCCGGAGGGATCGCCCCCTCCTGAGGATCAAACCAGCGAATCAGCGCTTCTACGCCGACAATCTGCTGGCGATGGATACACCACTTTGGCTGATAGTAGACTTGGAAAAGCTGTTGATCGATCGCCTGTCTTAGCTTTTGTGCCAGGAAGATACGTCGTTCTGAGCGAATATTCATCTGTCGGGCAAAGAAGCTGAACTGGTTGCGCCCGGCAGCTTTAGAGCAATACATTGCGGTATCGGCGTGTTTCACCAGGGTGGTGGCGTCACTGCCATCAAGCGGATAGATGCTGATGCCAATACTGGTGGTCACCTGCAAATTAAACTCATGAATCACAATCGGATTCTGGATCGCCCTGATCAGTTTTGCAGCAATATCAGCGGCCTGATCCTGAGAGGTGTTGACCGCCAGCACGGCAAACTCATCGCCACCGAGGCGGGCCAGAGTATCACTGCTGCGCAGACATCTGCTCAGGCGGGATGAGAGCTCTACCAGCAGTCGATCGCCCATATCATGGCCCAGAGTGTCGTTGATATCCTTGAAGCGGTCGAGATCCAGAAACATGATCGCCAGTTGTTCGTCGCGCTGCTCAGCATAATTGATTGCTGTGCTGAGGTTGTTATCAAATGTGGCGCGATTGGGTAGCCCGGTCAGGCTGTCATGGAACGCCTGGTGCTCCAGTTGCTGTGTCAGCAGCAGTAGTTCAGCAGTGCGGTCTTTTACTTTCTCTTCCAATAGCTGGCGGGCTTTCTCCAGTTCGTTGTCCCTGGCCTGAATCTGTCCGATCATCTGGTTGAAGTCGGTTGCCAGACTGCCTATCTCATCTTTTGAACGATTGCGTACCCGTAATTGGTAGTTGCGGGTGCGGGTGATTTTTCGTGCAGTACTTGCCAGCTCAGAGATCGGCTGAGTAATGATGCGTTGCGCGACGCTGGAGAGCAGCAGGGCAACAATCAGTGACAGCAGAAACACGATAAACGCGATGCCTATCTGATCCACCTGTCGTGCTTTCAGACTGCTGAGATCAGAGAGCAGCAGTGTATAGCCGATGACGTCATGATCGATGGTTACCGGGCGTATCACATAGAGCGCATTATCTATCACGCCCTCGCTGTTGACCGGTAGCTCAGGTATTGGAATATGATAGGGCGAGTATTTTGCAAATAGCTGGCGGTCGGCATCATAGAGCACCGCCAGGATAATATTCTGGACATTATCCAGTGATTCAAGGGTTATCCGGGCCGATTCGGCATCGCCAAAGGTGAGTGCGGCAATTGAGTTGGTACTGATGATATCGGCCTGGGAACGAAGGGTTTCGGTCACCTGCAGTTTTGAATCGTACCAGTCATGCAGGGCAAAACCGGCGGTGGCCAGCGCCAATACGGTACTGCTTATCAGCAGTAGCAGTGACATCAGTTTGCGTCGCAGCGGGAGGCGTTTAAAAATGGACATCTGTTTCACCTCCTGATCGTGGCTAACTTGAGTAGTTCGGAACTGATGGTCAGTCCGTTACGGGTGACTTCGGGCAGGTAGATATCCAGCCCTATACGCGAACCCTGACGGATAAGGTTAACTGCCGCCCGGGAATCTGCAGGCCCGATAGAGTGACTTTGTGTCAGATCCGCTACGGTTAACACTGGCAAGGGGCCATGGTGCGCCAGATCATCAGAGAAGTTTCGGAGCTGACTCAGTGGAATGAGTAGCATAGCACAGGGCTCCGCTTCAGCCAGAGAGTCAATCAGCAGACCATCGACGACCCGGCTCTGTGCGCTCTTCCCGGCGATGGATTGAAACGCCTGCCGCAGCGGGTTTTCACGGTAATAACAGAGAGTCAGGTTAGTGGGGTTGTTCGCTATAGCCGGTTCAGGCCAGCGGACAAATTTGGCGATGTTAAACAAAATCGCCGCTTTTACCTGCTGTAGTTTTTGCTCATAGGGCTCCGCGTTAAGGTTGAGCGGATAAAGGCACACCAGCAGGGATAGCAGTGCCAGCCAATGCCGGTAAGAATTGAATGAAAAACGCGGCACAGCTCTCCTCATAGCAGATCATGATTCCATTGCAGCCGGAACCAGAGCTCTCTTTCACTGCGTTCATTATTGTACTGCTTGCCAAAGTCGGCGGCAGGGTCCATCACCCGCTTATCAAACAGGTTATCGATGCCAAACGAATAGTCCAGTTCCCGTGTTAGCTGACCTGCGCCAAACAGGTTTACCGTGGTAAATGACTCAGCGGCATCATCATAGCTGTTGGTATCGGTGCGGCTGCTGCTATAGATCAGGCTGACACCGAGCAGATGATTGTGACTGATCTGGTAATCGCTTTGCAGGCTACCTGTCCAGGCTGCCAGATAGGGCAGAGAGCCTTCATCTGAGTCGGTCTGAAGATAGCTGATGCCGAATCGGGAGTGAAGTTTTTGCGTGCTCCGCAGGTTTAATAACAGTTCGGCCCCATGCAAATGATAAACCTGATCGCTATTGGCAAAGTATTCATCGCTACTGACCAGTCCGGGAGTGGGAACCTCCTGAATAAAATCATCAATCTGGCTTTTGAACAGATTGATATTCACGCTGGCCTCATCCCACTGGTACAGATAGCCCAGCTCGGTCATCGTTAGCTGTTCCGCATTCACATGTGGTGGCTGGAAATTGGTGCCCTCCAGTACTTTCAGGTACTCCCTGAAGTCGGGGGTGCGGATCGCGGTACCATGCTGCAACTTCCAGGTTTGTTGATTATCCGGGGTGTATATCAGGGCTTCCCGATGGTTAAAGTAGCCGCCAAACTGTTCAAAGTAGTCATACCGGCCACCAATGGTGAGACTCAGGTCCGGGCGAAGTTGCCAGATGTCCTGAGCAAATGCCGCATAGTCATTGTTGGTTATGCCGGGCTCAGAGAGCAGATTACCGGTTTCGGACGGGGTAAGAAAACCGCGGGAGTAATGGTAGTTGCGGGTATAGTCACTGCGTTTCGCTTTTTCATAGGTCCAGCTGATACCGCTCGCCAGGGTGTGCTCCTGAAACTGTTTCAGCAGGGTTAGCGAGGCTCCTGCCATAATACCGTTCTGATGTTCCTCATAGCCTGATGCCTGCGTGATCTGCTCCCGCTCATATTCCCGGGTATTATCTTTCTGATAGTAGAAGGTGCTTTCCAGTTGTCCTGCATCGATGGACCCCGTCTCATAATGTGCCGATAGATTGAGAAAATCACTGTCGATATAGGCATCCTGAGTGGCGGGGATGAAGAGAAAAGGGGTCTCGCTTCGGTTGTAATCCAGTTGCAGTGTCAGTCGTGGCAGTGGCTGCGCTTTAAAATGAAGATAGCTGTAGTCCTCATCCAGCGGTTGCAGTGACTCGCCGCCGATAAAGCTCTTGCGGTCAGAACGGAAGGGGGCATCCTGCTCAAGGTGGCTGGCAAATAGCTGCAGCTTGTCACTGTTGTAGAGGGCTGTGCCTTTGGTCCGCTGGTTGCTGCCCGCTTCCAGGCCCATCTCCAGCTGCTCCGTATGACTGAAGCTGCGGGTGGTGACGGAGATGATTCCGGCAAAGGCGTTGGCTCCATAGAGGCTGGATGCAGGACCGAGAATAACCTCAACAGTTTCGATCAACTCCAGCGGCAGGTTGTCCCCAAGGCTGAAATGGTTGTAGTAGAGCTGGCGTACCCGCACGCCGTCAACCATCAGCACCATCTTGTCGTTGGAACGGTCAAGCACGCCTCTGGCCCAGATTGAGCGGTGCCGTTTACGGTATTGATTCAACTGCAGGCCGGGGACAAACTGCAGCAGGTCATCCAGCCGCCTCACACCATAGCGATTAAAGTCGTCACGGCTGAAGGTGTAGACCGTTCCCGGGGCTTTGTTGACCTGCGTGGGCACCAATGAGGCCGACGTAAAGACGTCCATCGCCACTAACTCTTTCAGGGAGAGATCACTGAAATCCTGCTCGGCAGCCCGGGGGCTGTTGGAGATAAAGAAAGCTGAGTAAACAAGCAGTGGTATGACACTGTTTCTCGACATGCGTTTTTCCGGAGCAGGAGCCAGATTTGCATCAATGGCAATATTTATTAGATAACGTTATTTGCTAGTGTGAGACTCCTTTCTCTAAAAAAGCGTTAAGCTTTCCCCATGATACAGAAAACCCAACAGGGAGAAACTATTCTGTGACTAAACACTACACAAATAGTCGTTCTGCAGGAAATTCTGTGCACGCTCGCGTTTCTCTATGTACCCTTACCGTTAACTGTAATCAACACAGAAGTGCCGCCGATGGACTCAGACAATAGCCGTATTGCTTATCGTACCCGGGGACTGACCAAGGTGTATGGTCAGGGTAGCGCCGCAGTACACGCGTTGCGGGGCGTCGATCTGCTGATTCCTGAGGGGGAGTTGGTGGTGCTGTTAGGGGCTTCTGGCAGTGGTAAATCGACCCTGCTTAATATTCTGGGGGGGCTGGATCAGCCAACCGCAGGCGAGGTACAGTTTTTCGACCACAGGCTAAGCCGCATGGATGACAGCGCGCTGACCCTCTATCGCCGTGACCATGTTGGCTTTGTCTTCCAGTTTTATAATCTGATGCCCAGTCTGACCGCCCGGGAGAATGTTGAGCTGGTGACGGAGATCGCCGATAACCCCTTAACCGCCGCAGAGGCTCTGGCGCTGGTGGGGCTGGCAGAGCGGATGGATCACTTTCCTGCGCAACTTTCCGGAGGTGAGCAGCAGCGGGTAGCGATTGCCCGGGCGGTGGCAAAACAGCCCCGGGTGCTATTCTGTGATGAACCCACCGGCGCGCTGGATAGCACCAGTGGCAGACAGGTGATGGAGGTGTTGCAGCAGGTGAATCAGACCCTGGGTACGACAGTGGTCATTATTACCCATGCGGCGACAATCGCGGGTATGGCCGACCGGGTGATCCACTTTGCCGATGGCCAGATACGCGAGACAGTGCTGAATAGTGAGAAATCGCTGGCCCGGGATCTGGTCTGGTGAGGGCGGCATAATGGCGCTGCTGACATGGCTCTCCCCCCTTGGCCGTAAACTGCTGCGGGACCTGTGGCGCATGAAAGGTCAGGCGCTGGCGATTGCGCTGGTGATTGCCCTGGGGGTATTGATGCTGGTGATGATGAACGGCCTGGTTCGCTCACTGGAGGATACCCGTAGTGCCTATTATGAACGCCACCGGCTGGCGCAGGTGTTTGCGCCGCTGCAGCGGGCACCGCAATCCCTGCTATCCCGGGTGGCAGCTATTGAGGGCGTCTCGGTGGCGGTGGGCCGGGTAACCGGCAGCGCGCTGATCAATCTGCCCGGTCAGCGGCTGCCGCTGAGTGCTCAGGCGGTCTCGTTGCCGGATCAGGGGGAAGCCCGGTTAAATGATCTCTATCTCAGTGCGGGACGCCGACCCGATCCGACCCATGAGGATGAGATTATCCTGCTACAGGACTTTGCTAAAGCCCATGGCTTGCAGCTGGGTGATCCCCTGTCAGCAACGATGCATGGTGCCCGCCGAACCTTTCGTATTGTTGGTCTGGCGCAGGCTCCAGAGTTTCTCTATGCCGCCGCGCCGGGTGAATTTGTTCCAGATGATGCCCGGTTTGCCGTGATCTGGATGAGTCAGACCGCACTGGCCGCGGTGTACGATATGAAGGGGGCCTTTAATCAGCTGTTACTGGGCACCCGGGCAGAGAGTTCACTTCCGGCGATTCTTGACCGGGTCGATGCCTTGCTACAGCCTTATGGTGGTGTAGGGGCATATGGCCTGGCGGATCACGTTTCCAATCGCTTTATTGAGGAGGAAATCAGCGGGCTGCGAGTCTCCAGCCGCACCGTACCGCCGGTATTTCTGGCAGTGGCGGCTTTTCTCCTCAATATCGTTATCTCCCGGATGATTCAGGCCGAGCGCAGCCAGATCGGGCTGCTGAAAGCGTTTGGCTACCGGGATATTGAGATCACCCTGCACTACCTTAAGTTTGTTATTGTGATCGCCGTCAGCGGTGCCCTGCTGGGCTGTTTTCTGGGGGTGATGTCGGGGCGCAGTCTGGCACAGCTGTATCAGAGCTATTACAAGTTTCCATTTCTGCTGTTTCAGATCGACCCCATGACCTTTGTGATTGGTATTCTGGTGAGCATTCTGGCCGCAGCTGCCGGAGGGATGCTGGTGCTGAGGTCGGTGTTTCGCCTTAGCCCTGCGGTGGCGATGCAACCCCCCACACCGGCTGATTACAGCCGTTCGCGGGCGCTGACCGGATTTATAAAACGCCGGCTGGATCAGCCCGGACGGATGGTTGCCCGACGCTTGTTGCGTCAGCCCGGCCGGGCCGCTGGCGGCATAGTTGGCATCGCCGCAGGGATGTCTCTGGCGGTGGCAATGCTGAATGTCATGAGCGCATTTGATCAGACCCTGGCCTTAAGTTTTAACCTGATCGACCGCAGCGATCTGGCGGTGAGTTTTGTCGAACCTCTGGCTGACAAAGTGGTCTTTGAGCTGCAGAGTATTGATGGGGTTATCGAGGTTGAGGCGCAGCGTACTGTGGCGGTCAGATTCCGCAATGGTCAGCACAACTATCGTGGTGCGATTATCGGATTACCGGCTAACGCCCGGCTTAACCGCGCGCTGGATAGTCAGCAACGGGTCATCCCGATGCAGCCCCGCGGGGTGGTGTTGGGCAGCGCGCTGGCGGATATCCTTCAGGTGAAAACCGGCGATCTTCTGGATATCGATGTGCGCGAGGGCCGTCAGCCACAGTTGCAGATACCGGTAACCGGGGTGGCGGATACCCTGATCGGCTCACCCGCCTATATGGCGCTGGATAGCCTTAATCGGGCTCTGGGCGAACCCAACCGGGTATCCGGTGCTTATCTGCGTATCGATAGCGCCCGGCAGGAGGCTATCTACAAGCGGATTAAGGGGTTGCCGGGGATTGCCGCTGTCAGTCTGAAACAGGACGCCCGTGAAGCGTTTCAGCGGCTGATCGATAGCAGTGCTGGCGCGGTGCGCTATCTGATGGCGGCGATAGCCGCAGTGATCACCTTTGGGATAGTCTATAACAGTGCGCGGATCGCCTTTGCCGACCGCGCCCGGGACCTTGCCAGTCTCCGGGTGATCGGTTTTACCCGAGGGGAGGCGGCATTTGTACTGCTGGCAGAGCTGGGTATTATTACCCTGCTGGCGCTGCCGCTCGGAGGGCTGCTTGGCTATTTTCTGGTGTATGCCATAGCGGAGGGCTTCAGTACCGATCTCTATCGGGTTGCTGCGGTCTTTGTGCCTCAGAGCTATGGCATCGCGGCGCTGGCGGTGATTATTGCCGCGCTGCTGTCGGGCTGGTTGGTAAAGCGGGATATTGACCGCATCGACCTGGTCTCGGCATTAAAAATAAGGGAGTAACAGTGTTATGGGATCAAAACGGTCGGGTCGCTGGATATTACTGGGCAGTGTCGTCGTGGTGCTGTTGCTGCTGGTGTGGGCGTTTATGCCCCGGCCGTTGCTGGTGGATATTGGCACAGTACAGCGCGCAGCCATGCTGGAAACCATTGACGATGAAGGCAAAACCCGGGTGCGTGATGCCTATGTGGTCTCGACGCCGGTGACCGGACGCTTGCTGCGTATCGAGGTAGAACCGGGCGATCCGGTGCTTCAGGATGAGACCGTGGTGGCGCGAATGCTGCCTGCCAACCCTGTCGCCCTGGATAGTCGCAGTCGTGAACAGGCGCGCGCCGCGGTGGCCTCCGCCGAAGCGGCTGTGCGACTGGCGCAGGCTGAGCTGAACAAAGCGCGGGCTGATGCCGACCTGAGCCGCACCGAACTGCAGCGGATGACCGAGCTGCAGCAGCGGGGCGCGGTCAGTGATGCCGCGCTGGATAACGCGAAACAGGTGTGGCGCTCGGCCAGTGCTCAGCTGGATATGGCGAAGGCTTCCATCTCAATGCGTCAGGCGGATCTGGCCAGTGCCCGCGCACAGCTGATCACCTTTGTGCCGGGGCAGGTTGATAACCGCGATGCGCAGTCCGGGGTGATCAATATCGTCGCACCCCATTCCGGCAGTATTTTACGGGTCTTACAGGAGAGCGAAACCACGCTGCCAGCCGGTCAGGCGATTCTCGAAATCGGCGATATCAACGAAGAGCTGGAGGTAGTGGTTGAGCTGCTCTCAACGGATGCCGTCAGGGTTAAACCCGGCAACCGGGTCATGATCGAAAACTGGGGAGGACCACAGACACTGGAGGGGCGCGTCGAGAAAGTTGAACCCTGGGGCTTTACCAAGTACTCCGCTCTGGGGGTTGAAGAGCAGCGGGTGAAAACCACCATCCGTTTTGTCAGTGATAAAACCCAGCGGGCCAGTCTTGGGCATGGCTTTCGCGTTGAAGCCCGCATCGTCGTCTGGGAAACCACAGATGCGCTGATCGTGCCATCCAGCGCACTACTCAGGGCAGGAAGCCACTGGGCGGTCTATCGGGTTGAGTCAGGTAAGGCGAGGCAAAAAATCGTGCAGGTGGGGCATAACAACGGCATCAGTGCAGAGGTGACCAACGGCCTGAAGGTGGGCGACCAGGTGGTGCTTTATCCCCCAGCAGAGCTGAGTGACGGCGGCCGGGTTAAACCCCGGCTCTGATTCATTGTTGGCTTATGACTTAGCTTTGCTGCTCATTTATGCTCATCGCAATCGCTTCAGCAATCTTAATACCATCGATCGCAGCGGACATAATCCCTCCAGCGTAACCGGCACCTTCACCTGCAGGGTAGAGTCCGCGGGTGTTGATGCTCTGCATATCATAGCCGCGCTTGATTGAAACCGGCGAAGAGGTGCGGGTTTCAACGCCGGTTAGCAGCGCATCATCCTTGGCAAAGCCTCTGATCTTCTTATTAAACTCGGGAATGGCTTCACGAATCGCTTCGATACAGAAGTCCGGCAGGGCTTTGGACAGGTCGGTTAACTTAATCCCCGGCTTGAATGATGGTTGTACGCTGCCGAGTTCTTCTGAGGTCGAGCCTTTCAGGAAATCGCCGACTTTCTGTGCCGGAGCATCATAATTTTCACCCCCCATCAGGTAGGCGTTGCTCTCCAGTTGGCGTTGAAACTCCACACCTGCCAGAGGATGGCCGGGATAGTCTGAAGGGTCGATACCGACCACGATAGCGCTGTTGGCGTTGCGTTCCTGACGGGAGTACTGGCTCATGCCGTTGGTAACCACCCGGCCCTCTTCGGAAGAGGCGGCCACTACGGTGCCTCCCGGACACATACAGAAACTGTATACCGAGCGGCCACTTTTACAGTGGTGCACCAGTTTATAATCGGCAGCGCCGAGAATCGGATGTCCGGCATTTTTGCCAAAGCGGGCGTCATCAATCAGGGATTGTTCGTGTTCAATCCGAAAGCCCACCGAGAACGGTTTCGCTTCCATATAGACGCCCTTGTCATAGAGCATCTGGAAGGTATCCCGGGCGCTGTGGCCGATCGCCAGGGCGATATGTTCTGAGCGGATCGTTTCACCGCTGGAGAGGGTGATACCGGTGACCTGTCCCGCTTCGATCAGCAGGTCATCTACCCGGGCACTGAAGCGGATCTCGCCGCCCAGTTCGATAATCTTTGCGCGGATCTTTTCCACCATCGACACCAGCCGGAAGGTGCCGATATGAGGCTTGCTGACATACATAATCTCTTCCGGCGCACCGGCGTCGACAAATTCGGTCAGCACTTTGCGGCTGTAATGATGCGGGTCTTTGACCTGAGTGTAGAGCTTGCCGTCGGAGAACGTTCCGGCACCGCCCTCGCCAAACTGTACGTTGGACTCGGTGTTGAGTTTTTTCTGCCGCCAGAAGCCAAAGGTATCTTTAGTGCGCTGACGCACCTCTTTACCCCGTTCGATAATCAGCGGCTTATAGCCCATCTGTGCCAGTACCAGACCGGCGAGGATGCCGCAGGGGCCAAAACCGATCACCAGCGGGCGCTCCTGCAGATCGGCCGGAGCCTGAGCAACAAACTTGTACTCCATATCCGGGGTTGGGCGAATCGACTGATTACCCACATGCTTTTGCAGCAGCTGTTCGTTAATAGTGGTGTCGACATCGAGGGTATAGATCAGAAAGATGGTGTTCTTTTTCCGTGCATCATAACCCCGGCGGCATATGTTAACCGCCGTTAACTGCTCAGCGGTAATGCCGAGAGTGGTTAAAATAGCATCGGTGAGCGCCTGATCATCATGATCAAGTGGCAGTTTAATATTAGAAACACGTATCATCTGAAAAATCCGCAATAGGCGAGCGGCAATAAGCACGGCTCTGACGTTACTTGGTTATAGTAAAGGCGGCATTTTACTGTATTTATGCGTCGGTTGCTGAAATGTTTAAGCCGTGCAGATTTTCTATTCCAGCCCTTCAATCACGCCGCTGTTGAGTAAACGCATCTTGTTGGCCGCAGGTTGTTTCGGCAGGCCGGGCATGCGCAGGATGTCGCCGGTAAGAATCACCAGAAAACCGGCACCGGCATTGATCTGAATCGCCCGCACGGTGACCTCAAAGTCTCTGGGCCGGCCATGCAGTAACGGGTCATCCGACAGTGAGCTGGGTGCTTTGGCGATACAGACAGGCAGCTGGGTCAGCCCCAGTTGCTCGACCAGCTTGAGATCACGGGCGGCCTCTTTGGTAAAGGCGACATCGTCGGCACCATACATCTGTTTGCACACCGCCCGTACTTTTTCCAGCACGGGCATGTCCGGCTCATAGAGCGGTTTAAATGGCTGGTTCTGGGTGACTGAGTCTATTACCGCCTGGGCCAGTTCAATGGCCCCTTTGCCGCCATCGGCATGATGGGTGGTTTCAGCAAATGCCACTCCCAGCTCAAGGCAGCGTTGACGAATAATCGCGACTTCGGCATCGGTGTCGGTGGCAAAACGGTTGAGTGCCACCACCGGTTGCTTATTAAACAGCATGACACTTTCAATATGCTTATCCAGATTGCCGAGGCCGAGCTTCACAGCGCTGAGATCTTCCGCTTCCAGCGCGTTTTTCTGTTTGCCGCCATGCATCTTCAGCGCCCGCACCGTGGTCACCAGCACCACTGCATCTGGATCTAAATTGGCAATTCTGCACTTAATATCGAAGAACTTTTCCGCCCCCAGATCGAAGCCAAAGCCCGCTTCGGTGATCGCCCAGTCGGCATATTGCATCGCCATCCGGGTGGCGATAACACTGTTGCAGCCGTGGGCGATATTGGCAAAGGGACCACCGTGAACAAACGCCGGGGTGCCCTCAAGGCTTTGTACCAGATTCGGCTGCAGGGCATCCCGCAGCAATGCCATCATCGCCCCGGTGATCTCAAGCTGCTTTGCATACACCGGCTCATTGGCATAGGTAAAGCCGATCAGCGTGCGGTCAAGGCGTTGTTGCAGGTCTTCGGCATCTTCCGCCAGGCAGAGCATCGCCATCACCTCAGAGGCGGCGGTAATATCGAAGCCGCCCTCCCTGGGCGTGCCCTGCAGCTTGCCGCCCAGTCCAAGAACGATCTTTCGCAGACTGCGGTCATTCATATCCATCACCCGCCGCCAGACAATCTGCCGGGGATCAATACCCAGTTCATTACCGTGATAGATATGGTTATCCAGCGCTGCTGAAAGCAGGTTATTGGCGCTGGTGATCGCATGGAAATCGCCGGTAAAGTGCAGATTGATGCGGTCGGCGGGCATGATCTGGCTGTAACCACCACCGGTGGCACCGCCTTTCATTCCCAGGCAGGGCCCCAGTGATGGCTCCCGCAGGGCCATACACACCGATTCGTTTAGTTGTGAAAACGCCTGTGCCAGACCAATGGTCGTGGTGGTTTTACCTTCGCCGGAGGGCGTCGGGGTGGTGGCAGACACCAGAATCAGCTTGCCCGGCTTACGACCGTTCTCTGTCAGCGCCCGCAGATCGACCTTGGCGATATCCCGGCCATAATGGTTCAGATAATGTTCCCCGATTCCCAGTTTCTCTGCGATCTCAGAGATGGGGTGGGCTGTGAACTGTAGCGCGATCTCGACATCGGTGGGCATAACTGGCTCCTTCATTATCATCCACTTCACTAAACATGGAGATAAAACCGACTGGCGTCAATTTATTCAGGGGGAGATATCACTAAACGCTGTTGTTTATCGCTGCTGATAGTTCTGCTTGCTGCTCGATTCGTTGTGCGATTAACAGCGCGACGCTGCCACTCAACATTACGATCAGTGTCAGTATCAGGCCGTTATTGAAATTGCCATAATACTCGGCCATCAGGCCTACGATAGCCGGGGCGATGACCTGGGCAATACCGTAACTGAAGGTGAGCCGGCTCATCGGTCTGGAGGGATTATCCGGAAACAGCCGCCCGACCATCGACAGCATCATACCGACGATACCGATAAAACTGGCGCCATAGATCAGGGCGCTGATGATCACCGCCATCAGTTGATGGCTGAGTAACAGAATCAGAATGCTCAGGGCATTGAGCAGGTAAGCGGCAAACAGGGCCTGCCACTGGCCAGTAATATTGATCACTTTATCCCATAATGCGCTGGCCGGGGCGCAACTCAACCCGGCAACCAGCCAGATCATCCAGCCCTGTCCTGCCAGGGCATCAATACTTTCTGCAATGGTGATGAGAAATGTGGCTGAGATCACATAACCGGCACCGGCACAGAAATAGGCCAGTTGCAGAACCGGCATAAAAGAGGAGGGCATCGGGATCTGCCGGGTATGGTGTTTAGGCAGTGATTGCTCAGCACTGAAGTCCGGTAACCACAGCCAGACAGGCAGAATCAGTAACAGGGTGACGCCGCCATAGATCAGCCACTGTTGCTCCCAGGTGAATATATCTTTAATGATAACCGCGAGAATAGCCGTGATCACGATGCCGATACCCAGCCCGGAAAAGAAGATACCCAGTTCTGCTTTGTGATTGCGCTTCATCAACCAGTGCATCAGTAAGCCCCCTCCCAGCAACATCCCGGCTGAGCTGCTAAGACCTGACAGATAGCGCAGCAGATACCAGACCGGTTCGGACGTTGTCAGGGCCATCGCCATGCTGGTCAGCACTGCGCTGAGCAGGCCGATTTTATACAGCCGGGCTTTCAGTGCCAGGCTGTGGATAAATGAGATCAGCAGCGCGCCGCTGAGATAACCGGCATAGTTGGCCGCCGCCAGATAGCCCGCCACCGATTCGCTCAGACCGACCCCCCGGGCCATCTCCGGAATCATCGGGGTATAGGCAAAACGGGCGATGCCTATAGTGGCAACTACACCTAAAACACAGGTGAGCAGCATGCGGAATTTACTGATCTCTGGCATGGTTAATTCCCGACAGTATAAATAGGGGTAGGCTACCGGATACGGTCTCTGTTATCTTTCTATAAAATGACAGAATGTGTATAGAACAGGACAGCTGGAAGATAATGTTGGATGTTTCACACGAACTGAGTCTTTTAACCATGCAATCCCTGCCCCGGGAGCTGTACGTGCGTCAGGAGACGATGCCTGCCGGGCACTTTTTTCCGCCGCACCGGCATGACTGGCATCAGCTGCTCTATGCGGTATCCGGGGTGCTGGTGGTGGACCTCATTGGTGAACGCTATTTTATTCCGCCGGAGCAGGCGATCTGGCTCCCCCGGGGCTGTCAGCACCGTGTTTACACCGAGTATGGCGCGGAGCTGAAAAGTCTCTATCTTGACGCGGGTTATCAGGGGCTGACGTCAGAAACGGCTGTTGTGTTGCAGGTGACACCGCTGTTCCGTGAATTGATACTGACGGCCGCGGGGTTTTCGGTCGAATATCCGATACAAGGCTATGAAAATGATCTGGTTCAGCTGCTGTTGCGGACCCTGGAGCGTCTCGAACGGAATGACCGATATCTGCCCTGGCCGGTCAGCGAAGATCTGATTAGCCTGTGTAACCGGCTCTATGAGCAGTCTGACAGTAGTGAAACATCGGAACAACTGGCCGCCGGGCTGGCGGTTTCATTACGAACTCTGGATCGCCGTTTTCGCCGGGAAACCGGCATGTCCCTGAAACAGTGGCGCTTGCAGCTACGCCTGATGCAGGCGATAGAGCTGCTTAATACCGGTCAGAGTATCACTGCAATCGCCCTGGAGCTTGGTTATAGCTCACCTTCGCCCTTTATCTATATGTTTCGGGAGCAGTTTGGCGTCAGTCCGGCGCAGTATCGAAAGCAGAGATAGTCTCTGGCGTCGTTGCAACGCGATTAAATCTTCAGAGAGGCTTTCCAGACGGCCTGGTCAGGCTTGCTGCGCAAAAGGAATGGTTTCAACAACCTCAAGATCATAGCTTTCCAGTCCGGTGAAACGCCAGGGCGGGCCCAGATGACGAATTTTACGGACACCAAGATTCTTCAGAATCTGCGCGCCGGTACCCACATCTGCAAAGGTTTTTTTAAGCATATCTTGTGGTTCCCTTACCCGTTGAGGAGCCCGCTGTAGCAAGCTGGCAGCCGTATCACTGTTACCCAGGGCAATCACCACGCCTCGGCCCTCGCTGGCAACTTCTTCCAGTGCGGCCCATAAACTCCAATTCTGTGGGTCATGGTACTCAGCACCAATCAGATCACGTAGTGGGTCAATTACATGAACCCGCACCAGTAGCGCTTCTTGTTCAGTCACTTCACCCATGACCAGGGCGATATGTACTGTATCATCGAGTTTGTCCTCAAACGTGATCATATTAAATTCACCATGCACCGTCGGTAACGACTGTTCACCAATGCGGGTGATGGTTGTTTCTGTTGCCAGACGGTACTGGATCAGATCCGCAATGGAGCCAATTTTGAGCTCATGCTTGGCGGCAAACGTTTCCAGATCAGGTCGGCGTGCCATCGTGCCGTCATCATTCATTATTTCCACAATCACAGCTGAAGGGATATATCCGGCCAGCGATGCGAGATCACAACCCGCCTCAGTATGCCCAGCGCGGGTCAATACGCCACCTTTCCGGGCTCGCAATGGGAAAATATGTCCCGGCTGAACGAGGTCGTCTGGCCTGGCGGTTGTTGCAACTGCTGCACGTACCGTTTCTGCGCGATCTGCAGCTGAAATACCAGTCGTTACATTGTGCGCTGCATCGATAGACAGTGTAAAAGCAGTACCGTAAGCACAGCCATTTTCCGGCACCATCATGGGCAGACCCAACTGATCACAGCGGGCTTCATCAAGTGTTAAACAGATAAGGCCCCGGGCATGAGTTGCCATGAAGTTGATGGCTTCCGGGGTAACGGCTTCCGCCGCCATGACCAGATCTCCTTCATTTTCTCTGTCCTCATCATCCACCAGAATCACCATCCGACCCTTGCTGATCTCTGCGATGATCTCTTCGCTACTGTTAAATTGCATAGTACCTGCGTGTTTGAAAATTGCTCAGCCAAAAGGTGGAGCCTGATTGATCATCCGAACGAACCTTTTTTGTAAGGATTAATCGGTTTTGGCTTCACGTTTTATCTGTAAAAAAGCGGTCGTTATGACCGCTAAAGGTGACTCAGGAGAGGCCTCCTGAATGTTGAACAGCTCCATCTGTTGCATGGAGCTGCTCATGCGGATTTAGATCAGGTTGAGACCTTCGCTTCTGCCGGCAACAGCGCATCCTTTTCTCCGGTCTCAGGCTGTTGCGGTGTGGTGTTGTAAACCACACCATTGGCCTCATCATTGAGTCCTTTCACCAGCGCAACACACATAAACAGAAGGACGACAGAAAAGGGTAGTGCCGCCGCAATTGATGCTGTTTGCAGGGCTTTCAGGCCGCCTGCCAGTAGTAACACTGCAGCAACTGCCCCCAGGCCCATGCCCCAGATAATTCGAAAGCGTTGCGGTGGGTTTTTGTCGCCCACAGAGAGGATGGTACAGATAACTAACGTCCCGGAATCAGCTGAAGTGACAAACCAGGTGATGATCATAAAGGTGGCCAGTGCCGACATTGGCCAGGTTAGCCAATCTACCCCAAGGGCTTCAATTGTCTTATAAAGTGCGGTTGTCATGTCGCTATTAACCGCTTCAACGATACCGCCGGCTCCGTATAGCTCCATATGCAGTGCCGTACCGCCGAAGATTACGATCCACAGGAAACCACCCAATGGCGGAATAATTAATGCTGATAATAAGAACTGACGGATAGTCCGGCCACGGGAGATACGCGCGATGAACATGCCCACCAGCGGGCCCCAGGATAACCACCATCCCCAGTAGAATATAGTCCACCATCCCTGCCACTGACCTTTGGGGTTTGGATCGGTCCACAGTCCCATCGGAATCAGATTCCACATGTAATCGCCAACACTGGTAACAAACATACCTAACAGGAATACAGTTGGCCCGGCCAGGAGGAAGAACAGAATCAGAATCGCACTGATGCGGATGTTCCAGATACTGAGGAACTTAATCCCTTTTTCAACACCCGATACTGCCGATAATGTCCCGATAACAGAGATGGTGGCAATCAGAATCACCTGAGTGGTTGTCGATATTTCCATACCGAACAGGTAGTTCAAACCTGCGTTCATCTGAGACACACCCAGGCCCAGTGTTGTTGCAGTGCCAAACAGCGTACTGAATATAGCCAGCAGGTCTACAGCGTGACCGATAGGTCCATATATCCGCTCACCCAGAAGCGGATAGAGAGCTGAGCGAATGGTGAGCGGCAAACCCCGGCGATAGGTGAAATAAGCCAGTGTCAGGCCAACAATTATATAGATAGCCCAGCCATGCAAGCCCCAGTGAAACAGGGTGATTCGCATGGCCATCTGAGCTGCTTCAGCGGTACCCGGCGCTATGCCCGCCATTTCGATAAATGGGTTGCCCTGAAAGTGGAAAATGGGTTCCGCTATACTCCAGAAGAGAATGCCGGTACCAATGGCACAGCTGAAAAGCATAGAAAACCAGGTCATGAAGCCAAATTCCGGTTTTTCATCGTCTTTACCCAGACGCAAATTGCCGAAACGACTGAAAGCCATCCAGATAGAGAAGAATAAAACCAGGCTGACGACGGTAACGTAGTACCAGTTCAGGGTTGTTTGAATCCAGGTTTTTATATCGCTATATATTCCGTTAGCGAAATCTACATTCATTACCGTGAAAAGAACAAAGGCTAAAACCATTGCTTTGGACGCTATCCCCATCCCGGGGTGGACCCCAAAGAAAAACCCCTTACTCGCTATTATTTTCTTGGGCTGCATCGCGCATATCCCCTTTATTATTTATTAATAGATGTTTATCGACTGCCCCGTTTATTCGGGGAAAACAGAAGCAAACCCGTGTAATCTCTCCTTTCTGTAATATGGTATACCATAATACAAATAAGCGATCAAATAATATTCTTAACGAGAAAATGATGGATTGTGCAGGGGGAAAACAGGGATATATCGATTTTTAATCTATGATTTTTAGTTAATTTATTGTTTTTAAAGAGGGTGTTTGAAATAACGCAGCCAGACCGTCGGTCAGCTTTTCTGACTGCGGTGGTAATGCATGAAGAAGCTCTAAAAGACGGATCATGTCAGCAGATGACGGTGCGGGACGTCAGGGCGAGAGTTTTTTATCGGATGATGTGTTGTCAGCGTGAGTGTGGCAAGCCGCGTCAGAGGAGCCACCAGACGCAGTCAATAGGGCATCTAATGATATGGACTCTAACCGGCCTCAGAAGGGCAATGATCCCTGTGAAATTGACGGGCTGTTTCAGGTTGAAACAGCCCGATCGATAAGCGTCATATATCACCCATACAGATATATTTAATCTCCAGATAGTCATCCATTCCGTATTTAGATCCTTCGCGTCCCTGACCTGACTCCTTTACGCCTCCGAAAGGGATGACTTCAGAGCTGATTGCGACCTCATTGACCCCGACCATGCCATAGTCAATTGCTTCAGAAACGCGCCATACCCGTGAGGCGTCTTTGGTAAAGAGGTAGGAAGCCAGCCCGAACTCTGTATCGTTGGCCATTGCTATCGCTTCTGCTTCGGTACTGAATTTATAGATAGCGGCAACAGGGCCAAATATTTCTTCTTTGGCAATACGCATATCATTGCTCAGGTTAGATAAAACCGTTGGTTGATAGAAGGCATCACCCAGTGGATCAATCTCTCCTCCTGTCGTCACACGCGCACCTTTAGCTTGCGCATCAACAACCAGCGAATGTACATTTTCGGCGGCTTTAGCCGTGATCAGGGGGCCTAGTGTGGTCGTTTGCTCAAAACCATTACCTAATCTGAACGCTTTCACTTTTGCGGTAAACTTCTCTACGAATGCATCGTAAATGGTGTCCTGCACGATGATGCGATTGGCACAAATACAGGTTTGCCCCGCGTTACGGTATTTAGCTGCAATAGCCCCAGCCACCGCTTTATCTAAATCAGCATCGGCGAATACCAGTACAGGAGCGTTGCCACCTAACTCCATAGAGGTTCGTTTAACGGTTTGAGCGCATTGCTGCATCAGTAGCTTGCCGACCGGTGTTGAGCCGGTAAAGGTGAACTTCTTTACCATAGGGTTTGAGGTCAGCTCAGAACCAATCTCAGGCGCCGCGGTACCAACCACCACATTAATCAAACCTGCAGGAATACCTGCTCTGTCAGCTAACTCTGCTAACGCCAGCGCAGAGAGCGGCGTTTCAGCTGCTGGCTTTATGACGATGGCACAGCCTGCCGCTAATGCGGGTGCCGCTTTACGGGTAATCATTGCATTAGGGAAGTTCCAGGGGGTTACCGCAGCGACTACCCCGATGGGTTGCTTTATAACGATAGAACGGCGATCTCTGGAGGTGCTGGGAATAACGTCACCGTAGATACGCTTAGCTTCTTCGGCGAACCATTCAACGAATGATGCGCCATAGGCTATTTCACCTTTAGACTCTTCTAATACCTTGCCCTGTTCCGCCGTCATAATCATGGCCAAATCGTCTTGATTAGCCATGATTAAATCAAACCATCGACGTAATAAAACCGAGCGTTCTTTTGCGGTGGTATTTTTCCAGGACTGCATCGCCAGCTCTGCCGCTGCAATTGCCCTGCCGGTTTCTGCTGCGCCCATCTCGGCTACTTGAGTGATGGTCTGATTGTTTGCCGGGTCGATCACGGGGAACGTCTTGCCTGAGTCCGCATCTAGCCAGAGACCATTGATATAGGACTGATTTCTTAGCAATGAGGGATCTTTTAAATTTGAAATGGACATGGTTTTCACCTGCTCGCTGACAATTGATTGAGATAAAGGGCCGTCTATTTATGGGGTAACCAAGCCTTGAACTCGCTTATTCCATTTATTTCAGGCGACACAAAGCCGCGAGGCGTACACAGGTCTGCCTCTGTCTGCTTTGCTAACGATTGATGCTGTTGGATCAGGCTCTGGTTGGTCCTGATAAGGCAGGTCGGGCCATTAACAGCTAAGTCTTATATACGTTCGAGTTCTTCCAGAACTGTTCTGGCGATTCTGAAGCACTCAACGCCTTGAGGCACGCCACAATAAATAGCGATAGCGTGTATGGCGGAGCGGATCTCGTCAACAGAGACGCCGTTAGTGATGGCTCCCCGGAGGTGTAACTCCCACTCATGCATCTTACCGAGTGCCGCAATCATGGTGAGATTCATCAGTGATCGGGTTTTCATGTCGATGGTCTCGTCGCCCCAACCAAATCCCCAGCACCATTCGGTCATGGCTTCCTGAAAAGGTAAATTAAACGCATCGGCCTTAGCCAGATTATGAGTGACATAGTCATCACCTAAGGTGGCTTTACGTTTACTCAGACCTAATTCAAACAGTGCTTTGTCCATCACATACCTTCCGTTATGTTAGCTTAGATGCGATTTCAGCTGCCTCAGTAAGATGCTTTTTGCAAATTGCTTCAGCAAGATCAGTATCTTTCTGCTCGATCGCATTGATAATGTTTAATAAGTTATCAGGCCCTTTGGTTTTTCGGCCTGTTGAGCTTAGGGTCAGTGCCCGCAATCTGGAAATACGGGCATTGAGTCGTTCTACTAAATCCCAGGCGACATGTTTGCCACCGGTGGTGAATATTAGTTTATAAAACGCAGTGGTCAGCTTTAGTGCCTGCATCACCTCTTCGTTTTGCAGACAGTCTGCTATTTTTTCACGTAACTGATGTAGTTCTTTAATCACTGTTTCATCAGCATTGAGCGCACAGCTTCGAACCGCGGAGCACTCCAGCATGGTGCGAATATCATAGATCTCTTTTATTTCGTCACTGCTGATCTTAGCGACCATAAACCCTGCATTAGGGATACCGACAATCAGTCGCTCACTTTCCAGGTGTCTGATGCATTCACGTACAACGGTACGGCTAACGCCCATACTTTCGCATAGGTTACGCTCTACCAACCGCTCACCTGGTTTGAATAGATCATTGGTAATCGCATCCCGCAATGACTCCAACGCATTTTCTTTCAGTGTTTTGGGTCTATCTACCTTTAACATATGGCTCATGATTCCGTTGTTTAAACTGATAAAGGCTCTCTATATAAGGGTGAGCGCTAAGGAATCAAGATTACTATATTTTCGAATGTTTTGTTGCATGCAGTAAGGTTATATGATTGTATACCATAATACAATAAACGATCTTGTTTCTTTAAGAGAGCATGAAATGAAGCCTGAAATCAGAAAAATAGTCAGTTTTGAAGAAGAAACCTTTATTGAAGGTTTTAAAGAAGTGCAAACCCCTGTACGTATGTTTGCTGTCGCCGCAGTGATTAAAAATCCCTGGGCAGGACGATATGTAGAAAACCTTCGCCCGGAGATCCTGGCGTACGGTCCTGTTTTAGGCCGGATCCTGACCGATAAGATTAGTGAGATGGCGGGTGGTGCAACCAATATCGAGGCGTTTGGTAAGGCTGCAGTGGTTGGGCAGAACGGTGAAATAGAGCACGCATCAGCGTTAATTCATACCCTTCACTTTGGAAATGCTTACCGTGAAGCTGTAGAGGCGAAGTCTTTCTTATCTTTTACTAATACCCGCGGGCCCGCGAACACGCCGATCATGATTCCGATGATGGATAAAAACGACGGTGGTCGTCGATCCCATTACCTTACGCTGCAGTTCAATATCTCGGATGCGCCGGGCCCTGATGAAGTCGTCATCGTTTTGGGGGGGGCAACAGGTGGCCGTCCACATCATCGCATCGGTGACCGGTACCAGGAGCTTAAGGAGTTAGGACATGATATTGAAAACCCGGCAGCGGTATAAGTCAGATAACGGACTGGCCTATATTAAGTCTGGTTCCGGCTCACCGATCGTATTGATACATGGAGTAGGGCTTCGCGCTGAAGCCTGGCTCAATCAGGTGCCTCTGCTTAGTCAGCAGCATACGGTGTATGCCGTTGACATGCCCGGTCATGGCGAAAGCGACCTGTTGGCGAACCGTGATGCAGGTTTAGATGAGTATGTAGATGCGATAGCCACTTGGATAAAAAATGAGATAAACGCGCCCGTTATTATGATGGGGCACTCGATGGGATCGATGATTGCGCTTAATTTTGCTATTCGGTACAGCCACATCTGTAGCGGGGTTGCTGCGCTTAATTCAGTCTATCGCAGAACATTCCAGGCAAAGCAGGCGGTACAGCAGCGTGCCCTCGAGATGGTCAGCAATACCGCTGTGGATAATGTGACCACCCCGATTCTTCGCTGGTTTAGCAAACATCCGCGCGGATTTGAAAAGCAGATGGCCGATCTGTGCGAGCAGTGGTTGCTGGCCGCTCCAGCAACCGGTTATGCCCGGGCTTATCAGATCTTCAGCCAGAATGATGGCCCTGAGGATGACGCATTAAAGGGGCTGGAAATGCCAGCCATCTTCATTACCGGGGACGGCGATGCCAATTCGTCCGGGCATATGTCGCAATGCATGGCGGAACTTTGCCCGAATGGTCGTTATGCCGTGATTGAGAATTCACGTCATATGGTACAGATGACCCACCCTGATGAAGTTAATCAGTTACTCGCCGAATTTGTTCAGCAATGCGGCACACACATAAGGAGCCAAGCATGACTACTATTGATACCCGAGAGCTACGTAATGCGTTTGGGTCGTTCATGACTGGCGTCACTGTGGTGACGGCGGTCAGCGACTCTGGAGAGAAGGTTGGGTTTACCGCTAACTCATTTACGTCGGTTTCTGTGGAGCCTCCGCTATTATTAGTGTGCCCTTCTAATAAACTTTCAAGCTTCGATATTTTTAATCGCTGTAAACACTTTGCGGTGAATATTCTTGCAGAAGATCAGCAGGATATTTCAAACACCTTTGCCAGTGCTAAAGGCGACCGTTTTGAAGCTATTAGCTGGCATAGTGATGAGAATGGTTGCCCCATCATCGAAGGTTCCGTCGCGCATTTTTCCTGCTCGACCTATAACAATATTCCTGCGGGCGATCATATTCTGCTGGTGGGCCAGGTTAACCAGTTCAACACGAATGAAAAACTGGGGTTGGGGTATGCTAAAGGTGGTTACTTCAGCTTAGGTATGGAGCATCGTGCTGAAGAACTAACCCACTCTCTCAGTGGTGTGGTGGGCAGTATCATCGAATTCGGTAATAAAGTATTACTCACGCCAACCGAGCAGGGTTACACCCTGCCGCACATCGATATCAGTTCCGATCAGGGCTCGCAACAGAGCCTTCGCGAATTTTTGGGCGCTCAGGGGATGGATTGCGAAGTCGGTTCTGTTTACTCCGTCTATGAAAATCTGACTGCACAAAAATTCACTACTTATTACCGCGTTAATGCCAACAATGATCAGACCAATACGCTGGGAGAGTATGTCGATATTGGTCAAATTGCAGATCTCGATTTTGTTTCATCTGATATACAAAGCATGTTGCAACGCTTTGTTCTTGAGAAGCAAAACGGCGTCTTCCGTTTGTATGTCGGCGACAACACTACCGGTAATATCCACTAAATAGATCAGGAGGTATGTGATGAAGTTTTCTCTGTTTGCACATATGGAAAGAGTTAATGATCAACAGACCCAGAGTGACCTTTACGAAGAGTTTCTGTCTCTGAGTGAGATGGCCGATAGCGGCGGCATGTGTACCATCTGGACCGGTGAACATCATGGTATGGACTTTACCATAGCGCCGAATCCGTTCCTGAACCTGGTTGATTTAGCACACCGGACGAAGAATGTTCGCCTGGGTACAGGCACCGTTGTTGCTCCTTTCTGGAACCCGATTAAACTGGCTGGCGAAGCCGCGATGACGGATATCATCACCCAGGGGCGTTTAGAGCTTGGCATTGCGCGCGGCGCATACTCATTCGAGTATGAGCGGATGATGTCCGGGGGGATGGATGCGTGGGAAGCGGGCGAGCGTTTGCGGGAGATGATTCCGGCCATCAAAGGCTTATGGAAAGGCAATCACACTCAGGAAAGTAAGTATTATAACTTTCCTAAAACCACCTCATCGCCGAAGCCTTTATCCGAGAAAGGCCCTCCTATCTGGGTTGCGGCACGCGATATTAATAGTCATGAGTTTGCCGTTGAAAACGATTGTAACGTCCAGGTCACACCGTTGTGGCAGGGACTGGAAGAGGTTGAAAGCCTGATCCGTAAATTCAATCAGGCCTGCGAAACATTCGATAAGCGTCCTAAAATCATGATTTTGCAGCATGCTTATGTTGGTAAAGATGAGGCTGAGCTGGCCCGTGCTGCTAAACAGTTTAATGAGTTTTACTGCTATTTTGGCGCCTGGTTCAAGAATGAACGCGTCATTGACCAAGGGCTGATTCAACGGCTGAGTCAGGAAGAGATCGATGCACATCCTTTTTATTCCGCTGAGCAGATACGCAAAGATCTGATGATAGGTACGTCGAAGCAGATAATCGATCGCTTAAAATATTATCAGGATCTGGGCTATGACGAGTTCTCATACTGGTCTGATTCTGGCATGAGCCGGACGGAAAAAGAAACGTCGCTCGCGCGCTTTATTGATGAAGTAATGCCTGCATTTAGCTAACGAATAGGTGAGAAAAATAATGAGAAATGATGACCTGCCTCATTACCAGTTGCTGATTGACGGAGCCTGGGTTGAAGGTGCAGATAAACAGGTTATGCATAGCACTAATCCTGCTAACGGTACCGAATGGGCAACGTTTGCCTGTGCCAACACAGCTGATGTTGATCGTGCGGTTAAAGCCGCCAGACGTAATCTGAATAGCGGCCCCTGGGCGAGCATGAATGCCACGCAGCGGGGAGCGTTACTGTATCGCTTAGCGGATCTGGTTGAGCAAAATGCGCAGGCACTAGGGGAAGTTGAAACCACCGATAGCGGAAAACTGGCTGCAGAAACCGTTAGCCAGTCGCGTTATGTCGCCAGTTATTATCGTTACTATGCCGGTTTGGCTGACAAAATTGAAGGGGCGACGTTACCCATTGATAAGCCAGATATGCATGTCTTTACCACTCCGGTTCCTATTGGTGTGGTGGCCGCTGTGGTGCCGTGGAATGCACAGATGTTTCTTACCGCCTCCAAGCTGGGCCCAGCATTAGCTGCAGGCTGTACAGTAGTGCTAAAAGCATCTGAATTAGCGCCTGCTCCAATGTTTGAGCTCGGTAAGCTGATTCAGGCAGCGGGTTTCCCCGATGGTGTGGTATCGGTTATCACGGGTGATGCGGCCAATTGCGCTATTCCCCTGACCTCCCATCCTGATATTGATCGTCTTGCGTTCACCGGAGGCCCGGAAACCGCTAAGCATGTTATTCGTAATACCGCTGAAAACTTCGCCGTAACATCGTTGGAGTTGGGGGGGAAGTCTCCGATTATCGTTTTTGAAGATGCTGATCTGGAAAGCGCAGCTAATGGCCTTATTGCCGGCAACTTTGGCGCATCGGGGCAATCCTGTGTGGCGGGCTCACGGGCCTATATTCAGCGATCTGTTCTGGAAGAACTGAAGGCTAAGATTGAAGAAAAAGCCCGACACATCATTATTGGCGATCCCCAATCCAGCGACACGCATATCGGGCCTTTATGTACACTGGCCCAGGTAGAGTGTATTGAAGCGACGCTGACTAAAGCGATAGAACAGGGTGCAAGTATCCGCTTTGGCGGCAAGCGTGCGCCACAATATGGTTCCGAACATTATTTTGAACCGACCATGGTTGAGTGTCCAAACGATCAGATTGAAACCCTGAAAACAGAGATGTTTGGTCCGGTTATGTCGATTGTTGCTTTTGATACTGAAGAGGAAGCGATCGTTATGGCCAACAACAGTATCTATGGTCTAGGTTCTGGAGTCTTCACTCAGAACATTGCCAGAGCGCATCGGGTATCGAGCAAAATTCGCGCAGGCATCTGCTGGGTAAATACCTATCGTGTTACTTCACCTATCGCGCCTTTCGGTGGTATTAATCAGTCTGGTTATGGCCGGGAAGCGGGTGTACAAGCCGTATTGGATTATATCCGCACCAAAACCACCTGGATTAATACTTCATCTGAGCCGATGAGTAATCCTTTCGTGATGAGATAATCCTCTTAGGGCTTTAACTGCCAACGAGCGATTAATAAAACGACCCGAATAACAGGGTCGTTTCTTTGTGGTAAAGAAAGTTTATCAATCCGTTCTGTAACACTTATTTCCTGGCATATGCTTAAAATCCCCTGAACCACTATATCCCCCTGTGTTACTGTTTAGCCATTGGGTTTAAGCATTCTCCACAGAGGAATTGAGCGTTGAAAAAGTTTGAGTTACATCTGGATGCGATGATCGTTATTGCTCTGCTGTTTGTGTTATCTCTGGGGGTTAACGTTGTCCTCTATCGCCTCTATTCCGCAGAGGCAAAGGCGAACGTTAAGTTTCAGATTCAGAGCCAGGTTGATCAGCTTAATCTGGCCTCAATGCAGGCGTATATCGATAAGATGCAAGCATCAGGCGATAAGTAAGTTTAAAGGTACTTTATGGATAGTCGATTTGATGATTTCCGGCTGCAGTTACTCAGAACACTAAACGACGCTGATGGGGTGTCGTCAGAGGCCTGCGGCATGGTAACAGCGATGAGCCAGTGCCTTGAGCGGGAAGGCGATCTATCCCCGCGAACGGTACAGAGCAACCCTTTGAGTGACATCCTGTTGCAGGTGAAAGGAAACTATCAATCTCTGCCTGTCGGGTTGCATCCGCTAGTCGGGTCTTTCTTCAATATCGCAGACTATCTGGCATGGCACAAAAGGCCGGCCCCCGATATGCCGGATTTTATGGCGGGCCACGCAAACGCCGAGATTATCGGCCCCCGAGGGCTGGAGCGGCGGGATGATCTGGTAGTTGGTGTTACCCTGATGCGACCCGGGATAACCTATCCGGATCACCAGCATCCACCTGAAGAGCTCTATATTGTTCTGAGCGAAGGCCTGTGGCGACAAAATGATAACCGCTGGAGTTCGCCGGGCCCCGGCGGGTATGTCTATAACCCGGCTGACATTGTTCATTCAATGAGATCGGTTGAGTCACCGCTGTTTGCTCTGTGGTGCCTGAAACTATAAAAGGCCTGTTCCATTCGTACTGTGCGTTAATTCTGATTTCCGGAACCTTGCACACTTCTTGCAAATCCTCTCCTATCCAGGAGCTTCTTTTCAGTCATCAGCAGGATGGTTGATTCATTAGCTTTACCCTGAATGCTCCTGAGCCTATATCTGACGCTGTCTGGGGAGAGGTCTGAAGTGTAATGAAGGCAGGAATGCGATGGAAAATATAGCGATACTGGAAGGTAAGCAACGTTACTTTTCCGACAATTTGTCGGATGAGCTGGGGTTGGTGCTCTATCAGGCCGCCAATCAGAGTGATCCTCTAGCAAAGGAAAGCATTCTGCTGGACGCGATGCAGCGCTGGCCTGAGGCGCTGGATACTTATATCGCCCTCTACAAGCTCTACTTTCGCACCGCCCGGTATGAAGATGCCGAACGCCAGGTCTGGCTGACGCTGACCGAAGCTGCCCGTCAGGGTGGTTTCAGGCGTAACTACCGTTTGTTATTAAAGGACAGTGCTCCCTGGCTGGAAGACAAGTCCGTTGCCCGGCTCTATCTGTTCAGTCTTAAGGCGCTTGGTGTGATCCGTCTGCGCCAGGCAAAAGTGCTGCGGGCGCAGCAGGTGCTGAGTAAACTGCTGGAACTTGACCCCACCGATGAGATCGGCGGCAGCAACTTTCTGCATATCGCTGAACGTTTTATTGAAGAGGAGATGGCGGGTGAATAGTCTGTCTGTGTTAAGTCTGCCGCTGACATTCTGTATCAATACCGGGAGAGCGTGAAATGGTAACCCGCACCAGTCAGTCTCACCCCCTGCAGATAGCAGAGGTTCGTGCGGCTGACTCTTTTGGCCGCATCGGCATCACTTTCTGTCCGGGTAAACATGACCCGTTTGCGATTACCGGTGCCTGGGCGCGGGATCTGGATGCCGATCTCGACGTGATTGCTGACTGGGGGGCAACGCTGGTTATCTCTCTGGTGGAAACCTTTGAACTCAGACAGTTGAAAGTCCCTGATCTTGGGGCCGCCACCCAGCGCAGAGGGATCGGTTGGCTCCATCTGCCGATAGAGGATTACTCGGTTCCCAATGAGATGTTTGAGCAGCAGTGGGTCTCTCAGGGGCGGGAGATCCGCAACAGGTTGCGCAAGGGTGAGGATATACTGGTGCACTGTAAGGGCGGCCTTGGCCGGGCCGGGATGATCGCTGCACGGCTGCTGGTTGAGTTGGGTATGAACCCTAAAGTGGCGATTAAAACGGTGCGCCGGGCGCGCAAAGGGGCTATAGAAACACCCTCGCAACTGACTCTTGTGCGGCAAACTCAGGCTATTTCCGATGAGTTGTGATGGGGCCGGCTGTGTTGTGATTGATACTCAGACAATGCAGCGGGTAGGCGGCCAGATCGGCAGCAACCCGGCCGGGATATTTCAGGACCACAACGGCCAGCGCTACTATGTAAAATCGCTGGAATCGCCGATGCATGCCCGTAATGAATTGATCGCCGCAAGACTCTATCAACTGGCCGGCGCACCAACCCTGACCTATCACAACAGTGTCGACCCTTACCAGATCGTCACTGAGTGGTTAACCCTCGATAAAAAGCATATCGCCCACTTTAATGCGAGCGAATGCAAACAGGCGCAGCAATGGTTCGGTGTACATGCCTGGACCGCAAACTGGGATGCCGCCGGTTTCGACGGTGATAATCAGGGCGTGGTCGATGGTAAAGTCATAACTCTGGATGTCGGTGGGGCGCTGGCCTTTCGCGCCCACGGTGATCCCAAAGGCAAAGCGTTTGGCATACAAGTAGAGGAGCTCAGCGTATTGCGCAGCGATAGAAACAATCCCCACGCTCTTAAGTTGTTCTCCAATATGACAGAGGAAGATATCGAAGAGGCGATCAGCGTGGTCACGCGGATTCCGGGCGAACAGATCCGCCAGGTTATCCTCAACAGCGGCGGTAGTCAGAAACTGGTCGATAAAATGATTGCCCGTCAAGCGTATATGCGGGACTGGCTGGGGTAGGTGTTACGATCTATCACTGCACCCGCTTGCTACTGGTTTATTACTGATTAATTGTTAATTTGTCAGGCTAATAGAATTGGTTGTCTTCTCTAAAAAGTTAATTTGTCAGGTAAATAGTGTGCGGTTGTTATGCTGTGATCTATTTGTAAGGCAAATAGGGCTCGCTGATCTTTTAATTACTCTCTGTCAGTTTACGCAGTGCCATCCAGTTCACCACAGACCTCGATAATCTGCTGACGCAACCATTGATGCGCTTTTGACTGGTGGGTCATCTTGTTCCAGTAAAGGCAGAGTTCAAAACGGCTGTTGAAGGGTGGATCTTTAATCAGCATCGGCTCGCCTATCAGCCGGGCTAAACGTTCTGGCAGCGTGATCATCAGATCGGTGTTTGCAATGGTCGGAATAAAGTTAGACACACTCGGCAGCCGCAGTCCGACATTCAGGTTGACTCCCTGAAGCGCCGGGCTGTTCAGATAGAGCGGCTTCCAGCCGCCTTCATAGTAGATCTCCAGATGCCGGGCCTGAATATAGTCATCCCGTCCGATCTGTTTATCCGCCAGCGGATGTTCTGCGGAGATCAGACACACATAGCGATCCTGAAACAGGGGGCGTTGATAGAGTGCTTCATAATCCCCCATCACAGGCGACAGCAACAGGTCGCACTGGCCCCGTTGCAGCTGTTGGTGACCACTGAGGTGTGACTGAATAAAGGTCATACGGATATTGGGGGCCAACCGGTTTAACCTGTCTAGCAGTTGCGGCACGATTACCTGCAGTTCATACTGGTTACAGGAGATCGTCATATCCAGGGAGGCATTGGCCGGCTCGAACACCTCGGGTTGTAGCAGCTCAGACATCCCCCGAAGCAGGTTCTCAATCTCCGGCATAATCTGGCGACAGCGGCTGGTGGGCGCAACGCCCCGGCCCGAGCGCACAAACAGAGGATCGTGCAGTGCTTCACGCATCTGTTCCAGCGTATAGCTGACGCTGGGCTGATTCTGCCCCAGTTGAATCGCCGCCGCCGTCAGGGAACCCTGCTCATAGATCTGTTTGAGGGTCTTCAGGCTTTTAAAACTTAGCGCGCTATAATCTAATTTTTCCATAACAGATATCAAAATTATCGACTTAATCAATATTAATGATAGCGCTATAGTCGGATCAACAATAAATATAACAGGAGAGCGGTATGACTCAGCGAGATCTGACAGCGGATGAGATTCAGCAGTATCAGCAAGATGGCGTTGTTTGTCTGCGCAACGCGGTTGACCCTGAGTGGGTTGAAAAGCTGATTGCGTTTGGCCAGTACCAGCTTGATCACCCGGGTGAACTCTGCAACGACGGGAACCCCGGCGCAGAGAAAGGTCGTATGTTCACCGACCGCTACCTCTGGCGATCCAATGATCTGGTGTATCAGTACGCAAAGGAGTCCGGCTGCGCCCGCCTGGCCGCCCAGGCGATGCAGAGTCAGACCGCACGCTTCTATTTTGATCATCTGCTGATTAAAAAAGCGGAAACCACGACGCCAACCCCCTGGCATCAGGACGTGCCCTACTGGCCGTTCAGAGGTAAACAGATCGCCTCCATATGGCTGGCCCTCACCCCGGTGACAGTGGCGGGCAGTGGTCTGGAGTTTGTCCGGGGCTCTCACCGTGATGATGTTTTCTACCTGCCAGAAGCCTTTGGTACCTCAGGTGAAAAAGCCAATAGCTGGACCGGCACCGGTGAGGGCATCCCCTGCCCCGATATTGAAGCCGACCGCAAAAACTTCGATATCATCGGTTTCGATCTGCAACCCGGAGACGCCCTGCTGTTCTCCGCCTGGACGCTGCATGGCTCGCCCGGCAACCAGTCAGCCACTCAGGACCGGATGGCCTTCTCAACCCGCTGGCTGGGCGACGATGCCATCTGGGACCCAAGGCCCGGCACCGATCCCAGCGTCAATCCGGCAGAGGTACGTGTTAGCCCCGGCAGCCATCCAGGCGATAATGCGATCTTTCCGGCGTTTTATAGGGCTTAGATGAGAGAAACCAGAGATAAGGAAAATGGCCAGACCGCCGTTTTACGGCTAGCTCGCTGCCAGACGTAAAACTTCGTTTTACTTGCCAGAAAAAGAAGGGGCCGATCTATTTCTTAAGCGTCCTAAGGGATAGAAAACAGGTCTGTGCCCTGCTTTCTTACCAGCTCGGCCTCGCTAATGACCCAGGTACGGAATGTTTCTGCATGGGGATGCTCATACTGATTATCGGGAGAGACCAGATAGAAGGCTTCCGATGTAGGTACCCGCTCTTTCAGCGGAGCAACCAGACGGCCCGATTCAATCATGCCCGCGACCAGCGCCGAACGTCCCAGCGCGATACCTTGCCCGCAAGCAGCCATTTCCAGTGCGGTTATCAGTGTATCAAACTGTAAACCCTGATCAGATTTAACATCATCATGACCTGTCTGACTGAGCCAGTATCCCCAACCCTCTTCATAGCCCACCACATGCAGCAGGTCATGCTCCGCCAGTGCCGCCGGGGTATCCGGTAGTGCATTGCCACTATCCAGCACAGGACTACAGACCGGGATCAGCTCATCCCAGGATAAACGGTCAGACCTGAAACCGCGCCAGTTACCTTTACCGTAGCGGATCTCCAGATCCGTATCCTTTCCCCGCTCATCGGGCCAGATATTACTGCTGAAGCGCAAATTAACATCGGGATGCAGTTTACGAAATTTCCCCAACTTGGGCGCCAGCCAGGTGGTAAAGAAAACCAGATTAGTTCTGACCGTCAATAAGCGGGTGCGTCCCTGGCCGAAAATCTCATCGGTCGCGACGGCCAGACGTTGGATTGATTCATGCACTGCGGGCAGATAGGCCATACCTGCCTCCGTCATTTCCAGCCCGCGGGGTAAACGCTTAAACAGGGTTACCCCCAGTTGCGATTCGAGTCCTTTAATCTGCTGACTGATAGCCGCCTGAGTCATATTCAACTCAGTAGCGGCCTGGGTAAAATTCAAATGCCTGGCTGACACTTCAAACGAGCGTAGCCAGTTAAGGGGCGGTAATCTTTTTTTCAATGTGTTACCTATAAAAACAGATATCCCAAGAGGGTCTATTGTATATAAGAATAACGCAAAAAAGGCCACATACCCGTCGCTGGATATGTGGCCAATACGGTGACTTTAAGTTACTTCATGGTTGGCATCGAGAACTCAACACCTTCACGCACCCCGGCAGAAGGCCAGCGCTGAGTAATCGTCTTACGTTTGGTATAGAAGCGCACACCATCCGGACCATAGGCATGCAGATCACCAAACAGAGAGCGCTTCCAGCCACCGAAACTGTGGTAAGCCACAGGTACCGGCAGCGGCACATTGATACCCACCATACCAACCTGGATGTGATCGGAGAAATAACGCGCCGCTTCGCCATCACGGGTAAAGATACAGGTACCGTTACCGTATTCATGATCGTCAATCAGTTGCATCGCTTCATCCATGCTGCTGACGCGCACAACCTGCAGCACCGGCCCGAAGATCTCTTCCTGGTAACTCTGCATGGCTGGGGTAACGCCATCAATCAGGGTGGCACCGACGAAAAAGCCCTCCTCATAACCGGCGACCTGAGGGTGACGGCCATCGATCACGACCCGCGCACCATCAGCTTCCGCACTGTCGATATAGCCCACCACTTTCTGTTGATGCTGACGAGTGATTACAGGGCCGAAGTCGTTGCTGCTATCGCTATAAGCCCCCACTTTCAGGGTCTGCATCGCTTCGCTCATTTTAGCGACCAGTGCATCGGCAGCGGCATCACCGACAGCAACCGCAACAGACAGCGCCATACAGCGCTCACCGGATGAACCAAACGCAGCCCCCAGCAGTTGGTTTACCGCATTATCCATGTCGGCATCAGGCATGATAATCGCGTGGTTCTTCGCACCACCCAGCGCCTGGCAACGCTTACCGTTGGCATTCGCGGTGGAGTAGATATACTCAGCAATCGGTGTAGAACCCACAAAGCTGACGGCTTTGATACGCTGATCAGTCAGCAGCACATCGACCGCTTCCTTATCACCGTTGACCACGTTCAGTACGCCATCCGGCAAGCCTGCTTCCTGCAACAGCTGGGCGATAAACAGTGTGGAGCTTGGATCACGCTCAGATGGCTTCAGAATGAAGGTGTTGCCACAGGCAATCGCCAGCGGGAACATCCACATCGGTACCATCGCCGGAAAGTTGAACGGTGTAATACCGGCGACCACACCCAGTGGCTGAAATTCGCTCCAGGAATCGATATTCGGACCGACATTCTTGCTGTATTCACCTTTCAGCAGTTCTGGAATACCACAGGCAAACTCAACGTTTTCAATACCTCGCTGCAGCTCACCCGCCGCATCATGGCTGATTTTACCGTGCTCTTCACCGATCATCTCACAGATGCGGTCAGCATTCTGTTCCAGCAGTTCCTTAAAGCGGAACATGACCCGGGCACGCTTAATGGCCGGCGTGTTACGCCATTCAGGAAACGCCGCCTGAGCCGCAGCGATAGCGTCTTCGACGGTGGCTTTAGATGCCAGTGCGACCTGCTTGGATGCAGTACCGGTGGCAGGATTATATATATCCTGAACCCGTGCTGCGTCGGTGACAATTTGACCGTTGATCAGATGTCCAACTGTGTTCATGTAATTTTCCTCAAAGTAAAATCAGGCAGAACTTCGCCTGCCGGTATAGCGTAGGGAGACAATGATTAAATTCGGCGTTACCAGAGCTGTTTGTAGATCGCGACAATCTGTTCAGCACTGGGAACACGGGGGTTATTATTCGGTGAACCTGACGCCAGCGCTTGTTCAGCCATGGTCGGCATCAGGTCAAAGAAATCCTGACGAGCAATGCCGAACTGCTCCGGTGTCGGCACCTGCAGCTCATCATTCAGAGCCCGCAACTCATCCATCAGTTTACTGTTGGCCACGTCGGTGCTGTCCTGCTCGGTGGCAACACCCATCGCCCGGGCACAGTCCGCATAGCGCTCTGCCGCTTCAGGGATAGAGAACTCAGTGACCGCTGGCAGCAGCATCGCATTCGACAAGCCATGGGGCACGTGGAAAGCGGCACCAATTGGCCGACTCATGCCATGCACCAGCGCGACCGAGGCGTTGGAAAAAGCGATCCCCGCCAGCGTTGAGCCCAGCATCATCGCTTCCCGGGCGGCTTTATCAGTGCCATCGTGGAACACCCGACGCAGATTGGGGCCGATCAGGCGCATCGCCGAAAGTGCCTGGCTATCACTGTATGGGCTGGCCTTTTTACTGACATAGGCTTCCATCGCATGGGTCAGCGCATCAATACCGGTGTCCGCAGTAATCCGCGCTGGCAGGCTCAGGGTCAGACTGAAATCCACCAGTGCAGCGACCGGCATAAAACCGATACCGACACAGAGCATCTTCTCGTCAGTGGTTTCATCCGTAATGATGGTAAAACGCGTCACTTCGGATCCGGTGCCCGCGGTGGTTGGCACCGCTATAATCGGCAGTCCTTCCTCATTGACGATACGGGGGAATTTGTAATCCCGCATCGTGCCGCCGAACTTACCCAGAATACTGATCGCCTTGGCACTGTCGATCGGACTACCGCCACCCAGGGCGATAATACTGTCGTAGTTACCATGACGTACGGTATCTACACCCGCCTGAATAGAGCTGACAGTCGGCTCTGGTACCGTGTCATCAAAGACCTCGGCGGTGATGGACTCTGCCGCCAGCCGGGTTTGAATGCTATCTGCATAACCCAGCTGGACCATCATCTTGTCGGTAATAATCAACGGCCGGGAGCAACCCAGGCTGGTGAGGATAGTCGGAATTTCCTGACTTGCACCTTCACCAACCTGCATGACACGGGGAAGAATTATCTGAGTAGACATAAGAACTCCACTTTTCTGAGATCCCAGCATTATCCGGCTGGCAATCCAATAAATAAGCGCTGTTCGGGCACCCTAACCAGAGGGCTATGGTGCCCGGTCAGGCTATGTGTTAACGGTTACAGCAACATCTTTTTCACTGACGGAGGACGTCAGCACAGCGCTTGCACGGTTCTTTGACGAGCCTGGCAGCGTTCCCGGAAGCGGCTCTTCACGCAGAGATTTACACAAGCCAAAAGCCGCGAGAATGACCACAATCGAGAACGGTAATGCAGCCACAATTGACGCGGTCTGCAAGGCTTTAAGCCCACCAGCAAACAGCAATACCGCAGCCACCGCACCGATAGCCATGCCCCAGAAGACCCGATATCGTGCTGGCGGGTGCTCATCACCCATAGAGATCAGCGTACAGATAACCAGCGTCGCTGAATCAGCTGAGGTTACAAAATAAGTCACCAGCAGTACGGTACAGATGCCCGCCATCAGCATGGTCACCAGCTGACCATTGCCCATCAGCTCGATCGTTTTAAACAGCGCCATCGTCAGGTCTTCGTTAACTGCTTCAGTCACGCCGCCGCTGCCGAATAACTCAATAAACATCGCGGTATTACCGAAGATGGTGATCCATAAGGCTGCCAGCATCGTCGGCGCCAGCAGCACACCCAGGACAAACTCACGAATGGTGCGGCCTTTGGAAATACGGGCGATAAACATGCCACAGAAAGGTGCCCAGGCGATCCACCAGCCCCAGTAGAAAATAGTCCACCAGCCCTGCCACTGACTCTCAGGGTCAGGATTAACCCACAAACCCAGCTCTACTGCATGGAACAGGTAGTCACCGGTATTGGTGAAGAAGGAGCCGAGTAAGTAAGCGGTCGGTCCAAAGATGACAAACAGCAGCAGAATCACGATCGTCAGTTGCATGTTCAGCTCACTGAGAATCCGGATTCCCTTATTCACCCCGGAAAGAACGGAGGCGGTAGCAATGACCGAGATAACGGCAATCAGAATAATCTGATTGGTGACAGACACTTCCAGGCCGAGCAGGTAATTCAGGCCCGCATTCATCTGCTGCGCCCCAAGGCCCAGCGAGGTGGCAATACCAAAGACGGTACCAAAGACTGCCAGCAGATCCGCTGCATGCCCAATAGGCCCGTAAATCTTGTCACCAAAGATGGGGTACAGGCTCGAACGGATAGACAGGGGTAAGCCCTTACGATACGAGAAGTAGGCAAGTGCCAGACCGATGACTGCAAATAGTCCCCAGCCATGCAAACCCCAATGGAAAATAGCGATGCGCATCGCAACCTGAGCCGCTTCTACCGTCTTCGCCTGTCCGTCTGCGATAAACGGGTTGCTCTGAAAGTGATAGATGGGCTCAGCAATACTCCAGAACAGGATGCCTATTCCGATACCGGCGCCAAACAGCATGGAAAACCATGAAAAACGGCTAAACTCAGGCTTTTCGTCCTCTTTTCCCAGGCGGATATCACCATAACGGCTAAATACCAGCCATACGGCGAGAAACAGAAAGGCACTCATGATTCCCACATAGTACCAGCCAAGGTCTGACGCAATATACGCTTTAGCAGCGCTGTAGATCGAATTGGCATATTCCGGATCGATAACGGTAAATAACACAAAGGCCATTACCAGCAAGCCTGAACCGACCGCCATAATGGGGTGAGTACCGGCAAACAGGCCCGTTTCAGGTATCATCGCTTTATAATTCATGACGCACTCCTTTCGCGTATTACCATCACGGAACAATCAGCATGACGCATGACATGGGCAGCATTGGCGCCAATCAGGTAGTCTTTCAGTTCCGGACGATGAGATGCCATGACGATGAGATCCGCATCCACAGCGGTCGCCAAACGAAGAATCTCTTTGTAAATATTCCCCTGACCAACCATTGGATTAACGGTAATGCTTTGCGGAACCTGCTGTGTAATCAACTGCTTGAGTGATTCGAGGCCCTCCTGTCGGATATGCTCATCAATGCCATCCGGCAGATGAGCCGCGATAGCGGGAATATCGGCATTAGGAACAACCGTCACAACATGCAATGTTGCTCCGTTGCTGCGCGCCTGTTCGATTGCATCCGGCAGAGCTGAGCGCCACGAGCTTTCGTGGTGCAGATCTACCGGTATGACGATGTTGTTGTATTTATTATTCATTGTTCGTCTCTTTGCTTAGGGTTCAGTTTTTTGAATCGAGCCCGGTGGCATTGATCACTTCTTCAGACCGGCTGCAGAAGCAATTCGGCAGTCATTGTTATGAATCGCCTCAGAGCTGAAAAGCAAAAAAATAGCACCCTTAGGCCATAAAATATTTATGCATAGGTGAGTGCTTCCTGTGTTTTAAATATAAATAATAATAAAAACAAATAGATAGATGGTGTACATTTCATCCTGACGGGAAAGTCATAAAAAAAATGACGTCTAAGAGGTTTTTTTTATTGCTGGTTCCGCTCCTGGTTCACTCCTAACATTCTCAATCGATAGCCCTCCCATGCCGAACAGTCCCGTCGGCAGAGGGAGGTTATCAGCGATCAGGCTGGTGTCGTCTCAGGTGACCGAGTCCATGATCGCTTTGAATACAAACCGGCATTTCCGGATGTAATAGTAGAAACCGATCGTTCCGCACCTTGATTAGCGTTGCTACAGGCAGGAACAGCTTCTGATTAGGAAGAAAATTGAGATGAACAATAACAACCAATTACCTCTGGCCGGTGTTCGCGTAGTGGACTTTGGCCAGCAGATTGCTGGGCCAGCGGCTGCCATGACACTGGCAGATCTCGGTGCCACTGTGATACATATCGACCCACCTCAGGGGCCTCAATGGAACCATCCGGCCAATGCCATTCTTAACCGTAACAAACGCTGTCTGAGCCTGGATCTGAAGACCCGCAGCGGTCTGCAGCAAGCACTGTCACTGATCGAACAGGCCGATATCGTTATCGAAAGTTTTCGTCCGGGAGTCATGCAGCGTTTGGGTATCGATTTCGGGCAGCTACGCGCTGAACGCCCGGAGTTGATCACCCTATCTGTACCTGGTTTTGCCAGCAATGATGAGCTGCGGCGTGAATGGAAAGCTACTGAAGCGGTGGTGGCTGCCACCTCTGGCGCTTTCACCGATATGGGTTTTAACCGGGTGCTGATGGGTATTGAACCCAGCTTCTCACCTCTGCCGCTGGGGTCGTCCTACGCCACTACGCTGGCCGCCAGTTCTGTTGTGCTGGCGCTGCTGGAGCGGGAAAAAACCGGCCGTGGAGATAGTATCGAAGTTCCGGTAAGTGCTGCCCTGATGGAGGGTCTGTCTTACAACTCCTATGTTGTTGAAGGGCTGCCAGATCGCTATAAAACCATGCGTGAGCACGAGATCGAATACCGCAAAGCGAACAACATTAAGATGGATCTCTCCTATGATGATCTGCAGGAGTATCTGGATCCTTTCTATCGCACTTATGAGTGTGCCGATGGTCGCCAGTTCTACTGTGTTTGTCCATCCCACCGTAATCATGCCAAACGGGCTTTGCAGGTGCTGGGAATCTATGATGAGCTGCTCGCCGAAGGCCTGCCCGATGTAAAAGACCTGCACCTGCCGATTGCCGAATGGGAGGGGGAAACCTCAATTGGTGTTTATCCACTGCCGAAAAAGTGGGCCGACATTATCTCTGCAAAAATGAAAAAGGCTTTTCTGACCAAGACCTCTGAAGAGTGGGGTGTCGCCTTTGGCGAAGGTCAGATTCCGGGGGCACCGCATCGCACCACTCAGGAATGGGTTAACGATGAACACACCAATGCCGCTGGCCTGATCGTTGAGGTTGATGATCCGGAATACGGATTGATGAAACAACCGGGTCCGTTTACCTGGTTTGAACATAATGCCGGGCAGATGCTGACACCACGGCCACGCAAAACAGTCAGCTTTGATGAGGCATTGGCAGAGCTGACGTCCGTTGCTCAGGCAGACAGGGTCACCCGCCCTGTAGGTAATGCTATTCAGCCGGCATCGGGCAAAGGCTGGCTGGACGGTTTTCGGGTTCTGGATCTGACCAATGTGATTGCCGGCCCGCACTCCGGTGCCTTCCTGAGCCGTTTTGGTGCCGAAGTGATCAAGCTTGATCCGGTTACGCCACTGTATGATCCCTTGATTGGCACGCTGTTCAGCTTCCAGACCGACATGGGCAAGAAAAAAGCCCTGGTTGATATCATGACGACTGAGGGCCGCGAAGCGTTCAACCGTCTGGTTCGTTCAGTCGATCTGGTGCTGATCAACGCGCCGAGCCGACAGATAATACCTCTGGGCCTGGACCATGACAGCCTGCAGGCCATCAATCCGGGTGTGCTGTTCTGCCGCCTCGACTGTCTTGGCGGCCCACGTCCGGGACCCAAAACCAACTATATCGGTTACGACGATATCATTCAGGCTAACAGCGGCATTATGAGTCGCTTTGGCGGTCCGGACACCCCGGAGGAGCACGCCCACCTGGGGACACTGGATGTAAACTGTGGTTTTGCTGCCGGCCTGGGGATGGCCGTGGCGATCTATCACAAACTCAAAACCGGCAGCGCATCCCGTGTCAGAACGTCGTTGTCAGCAGCCGCCAACCTGGCCCAGATTCCCTTTGCGTTCGACTATGAAGGCCGGGCACCGTTCGATGAACCCTCCGGTCGTAATGTACAGGGAAATCACGAGCTGTCCCACTTCTATGAGACCCGCGATGGCTGGATATTCCTCGATTCAGAGATCTCTGAACTCAATAAACTTAGCGCTATCGAGGGGCTGGAGCAGATCGCACATGCGGAGAGCATCTCCGACTACCTGACAACAGCCTTTAAACAGGCCGCTAGCGCATACTGGATCGATGTTTTGCACAGTGCCGATATCGCAGCGGCGGTACCTAACTCAATCGAAACCCTGCGCGAGCAGTACAGCCGTATGGCCGATGGCTGTGTGGGTATCGACCGGGGCAGCTATGCCTTCTCGATCCATCCTGATCATCCCAGCGGCCACTGTCTGACGCAGATTGATCATTACGCCATCCGGCCGGTTGAGGCCAGAATCAAAGCGGTGTCGCCCGCAGAAAGTTTCGGTCATTCCACCCGTGAAATACTCCGCTCGGTGGGTTACAGCGAGGCGGAAATCGAGTCGATGATTGAACGCAAGATTGCGGGCCTGGCCTGGGGTAAAGAGTACCTGCCAAGTTAATTGCGCCAAACAGGCGGGGCTCCCCCGCCTGTTACTTTTCAGGAGGGTTGCATGTCTTATCGTATTGTATCCCCACGTATTATGCAGATAGGTGACGGTGCGATCTCAGAGCTACCGCATATTCTTCGCTCACTGGGTTATCGTACCCCGATGCTTGTGACCGATATAACCATCGCTGGCCTGGGTATTGCCAACCGCGTCTCTCAACTGCTGGATACTTATCGTATCAGCCATGAAATTTTTCAGGACATTCAGACAGAACCAACCATCACTGCAATAACCGCGGGGGTCACCAAAGTGCTGGCCGGCAATAACGACCTTTACCCCGAGCCTTTTGATTGCATCATCGCCCTGGGTGGCGGCAGCACAATCGACACCGCTAAAGTGATCGGCAGGGTAGCAGAATCCGGATTCAGGTCTCTGGATACCCGCTATCACACTTCATTAACTGACGGTCTGCCCATTATCGCAATACCGACCGCTATCAACGGATCGGCAACGTCCAAATACAGTTTTATTAAGGATAACAATGCAGAATCACAGATAACCTGCACCGACCTGAGCTTCAGTCCGGTTGCCGTGATCGTCGATTCCGAACTGAATCGCAGCCTCTCCCCGCGAATGATCGCCGCTTCCGGGCTGGCAGCATTAGCCCGGGGACTCGAATCGTTCGTCAGTCGCAAAGCGACGCCTTATAGCGATCAGCAGGCATTAGCAGCCATCCGCCTGATCAGTCAAAACCTGCGTCCGGCGGCGGTGCAGAAAAATAATACCACTGCGCGACAAGCGGTCATGCTGGGAGCCAACCTGGCGGGTACCGCTTTTTCTATCACCTCTGGCGCGCTGTTGCAGAGCATGAGCAACACGCTGCAAAGCTTTTGTCGCCTGCCTCATAATCTTACTAATGCGATGCTGTTACCCGGCATCACAGCATTTTCCGCCTCTTCTACGCCGGAACGGTACGCTAACTGCGCCAGAACCATGGGTATAGCGACCGATAAAGACAGCGATCAGGCGGCCATAAAAAAACTTATTGCTGCGCTGGAAACCCTATACCAGGAGCTAAAACTTCCGAGCCTGTCAGCTTACGGCGTGAATCAAGCGTATTTCCAAACCCATCTCGAACAGATGGTCGAACAGGTCATCACATCCAGCCTGATTTACAATCATCCACGTATTCCCTCCCGGGAAGAGATAACCCTGATCTATCAACAGCTTTGGCATCAGGAATAAGCCTGCACCGGGGAACCTCACGCTTCGGCGTTGAATCCGGAAAAGGCAAACCTGGCTGCGCAAAGTAGCCAGGTGATAATGCGGTCTTCCCTGAGTTCTATTCCTGCTAAAGCCTTTAGGTCAGGCCAGTAGTGGTGTCCAGATGTGATTTTTACACTGCCCATCTTCCTCAGATAACTGATCCCCTCAGTGTTCTCTGTGCCCTCTGTGGTGCAAATTCCGATTGGCAGAATGTTTCTTGATACCCTGAAAGAGGTATTTATCTATGTTTTTCATTCTCCCTACACTGGCAGGGTTAGTCACTATACAAAAGGAACATATTAATGGCATTTGCTCGAAAGCAATTAGCGATCTCGGTCGCATTAATGAGCAGCATACTGCTTATCGCCGGGTGTAGCTCACTGGGTCAGTCCGACACAGGCCAAACGGCCGATACTGTGTTTATGGGCGGCCCCATTTATACGCTGGATAAAACGAACCGGGTTGTCGAAGCGTTGGCCATTAAAAATGGGGCCATTATTGGGGTTGGCTCTAAACAAGAATTAACCCAGCTGATCGACTCTCACACCAGCATTGTCGATTTGGATGGCAAAACATTAATGCCCGGCTTAGTGGATGCGCATATGCATCCAATGGCGGGTGGTGAACAACTCAATACCTGTTCTCTGAATTACGCCCCTCTGTCTGTCGATCAGGCCGTTGCAAAAATTACAGCCTGTGTCGAAGAAAGCAGTGAGCAAGACCCAACACGCTGGTTAAAAGTGGGTGGCTGGTATCGTCAGGCAATGACGCCAGCAGGCGCCGATTTAAGCGCAGAGATACTAGACAGAATTCCAACAGACCGTCCTATCTACGTTTTTGGTAGTGATTTTCACTCTTTGGTCACCAATACGGCCGCGTTAAAAGCCGCTGGAATTGATCGTTCAACGCCGTCACCAGAGGGTGGCCTCATTGAAAAAGACGCCAACGGTAACCCAACAGGTATATTTTTAGACAGTGCCATGTGGGCACTGGCAGCACATGTACCGCCATTACCAGAAGCAGAGGAAAAGCAGAAAAACCTTAACGATATGGGAATGGCAGTTAAAGCGATTTCATCACAAGGTGTCACAAGTATTCTGGACGCCGCCGCCAATGAGTCCACCATTGCGGCATTCAGACACTTAGCTCAACAAGGCCAATTAACCGTTCGTGCTAATTTAGCGCCTAACTTCGGTCCCGAGCGCTTACAAACCCCTGAAAGCATCGTTGCCGAAGTAAAAGGTTTGGCTGATACATTTAATTTGCAAAACACGGCAACACAGCCGGGCATTCAAGTAAATACCGTCAAAGTCTTTATGGACGGTGTGATTCAGGCGCCGGCACAAACGGGCGCAATGATGGCCCCTTACCTTCATAACAGCGGAACCAGCAGCAACCCATCCTGGAGTGCCAGCGATAACCACGGTGAGCTTTATGTCAGTGAGGAAACCCTGTCTAACGCCATGCTCGCTTTTTCTGATGCAGGGTTCAATGTTCACATGCACACCGATGGTGACAGAGCGGTACACACCGCCCTGAACTCTCTGGAGACCTTAAAAAAGAACCGCCCCGACTCGACCCTGCGTCCGGCATTAGCGCATTGTGAAGTTATGGTGCCTGAAGATTATGAGCGTTTTGCTGAGTTAAACGCTTTGCCTGTTATTTCGTTTCAGTGGGGCAAACCTGCACAAGATACGATTGATACGGTAAAAGACTACATGGGTGAAGAGCGCTTTAATTACGTTGAAACAGCAGGCAAGTTCGCACAAGCAGACGCAAAAATTGTCTATGGCAGTGACTGGCCAGTAGATGCTCTGAATGAATGGTTTGCGATGGAAGTCGCCTTAACTCGCATGAATGAAAATGCAACGGAACCAAAATACCAGGGACGTTTAGGGGATGATCCCGGCCTCGATATTCAAACCGTTCTTCGCGCGTTTACCATCAATGCGGCTTACTCATTAAATATGGACGATAAAGTCGGTTCATTAGAGGTGGGTAAGTTTGCTGACATGATCATCATTGACAGGGATCTATTAAACACCCCATCAGATCAAGTCAGTGAAACGAAAGTGCTGAAAACCTATCTGGGTGGCCGGGAAGTGTATACCGCGCCAATGTAACTACTGAAAAGTGCCAATACGAAAACCGCAGGCTTTTAACCTGCGGTTTTTGTTTACATAAGGTTGAATGGCGCTATGTGGCCCTAAGTGTAAGTAGCGAACGCAGATAATCGAACCGCTTGGTGCTTCGTAGCGGTCTTGCAGGCATAAAAAAGCCCCACTAGCGATGCTGTGAGGCTGATTTATTCCTGAATGGTGCCCGGACTCGGAATCGAACCAAGGACACGAGGATTTTCAATCCTCTGCTCTACCGACTGAGCTATCCGGGCAAACAGGAGGTGCGTATTAAACTGATTTCAGCCTGCGCTGTCAATACAGCTGTCCGCTTTTTTTTAATATTCTTCCAGGCCTGACCCTTTTGTGCCCCTGAATTGCGGTTAAAAATGTGGGAGATGCTGTTCTCACACGCTTTATCCAGGCTGAAACAACTTACTTTGAAGGAGGTACGTACCCTTCGGCTTTTTCATAGTCTTCGCCATCCATAAATTTCTGCATCTCCTGCTGCAAAAATTCGCGGG
>NZ_JBNKYN010000013.1:0-69799 GCF_050300915.1 Amphritea sp. | reverse complement strand
GCTCACGGCCGCGACGCTGGCATCGCTCTCCCCGTCCCCGGCCAAGGTTTCCCTCGCCGGGGCGGCGTCCCCGTTCGAGTACGTCACCGGCGGAGATGGCGCGGCGCTCATCAGGGTCTTGCCTGAGTTCATCGAGAAGGCGATGCTTTTCAGCACATGTCCGCCATCCAGCGGCAGGATCGGCAGCAGGTTAAACAGGTTCAGCAGGGCATTGAATGCACTGAGTCCGGCAAAGAACATGGAACCGGTCACCCAGTAAGCTAGCAGGCTGAGCAGAGATAAGCCCAGCCCGAAAAACGGCCCCATCAGCGAGATACAGACATCCTGCCAGCGGGTATTGATACGGGCATCACTCAGGGCCAGGCCACCAACAAAGGGGATCAGATAGATCCCTTTGGTCTTCATGCCGAAGTGTTTCATCGCCCGGATATGGCCATACTCATGGACGACCAGGCAGAACAATAGTGCCAGGGCAAAGGGCAGGGAGAAAAACCAGGAGTAGGCTGCCAGACTGGCGCCGGCCATTACCACCTTGATCACCTTGGCACTTTTCAGCAGTTTCAGGCCCAGTGCACCCAGCCCGACAATACTGAATGCGCGTTTTTCCTGACGTATCGGCGTCTGTGGCACCTGTCTTTCCATCGCTTCGCGGCCATGCTCGCCGCTGATTACCAGCTGTTCTCCCATATAGAAGCGGTAGCTGACTTTAACCGGATCCCAGTGAACAACTGTCTCCAAGCGACAGATCAGGGTTTCTCCCTGCGCGTTTTGTAGCTCAAACCAGTGTTCAGAGATACCGTCAAAATCGCCGTCAGCATCCCGCCGGGAAACCGCGGTGTTGTTCCAGTACAACAGTTGCCAACCTGCCATTGAGCCTTCAAGACGCAGGTTATGTCCCTGACAATCCAGATTAAGTAATTCCACTACCGCTTCCCATAAAAAGATATCGGCGGGAATGGTTGCATAAGTTGATGGCAGTTTAAAGTGACTTCTTCTGCCAGGCAGGTAGACTGCGTTTTTTGCTATTGGCTATCCATTACCGTTATGACACCTAACCTTCCTATTCTTTATTCTTTCCGCCGTTGCCCTTATGCCATTCGTGCCCGGTTGGCGATTGCGGCTAGCGGAATTTCTGTTGAGCTGCGCGAAGTGGCGTTGAAAGATAAGCCCGCCGAAATGTTGCAGGCTTCGCCAAAAGGGACCGTGCCGGTTTTAGTGTTGCCCGCTCCGTCTGCAAAAGAGGGGCAGGTGATTGATGAGAGCCGGGATATTATGCGCTGGGCGTTACGCTTGAATGATCCGGATAACTGGCTCTGCGCTGATGATCCTGATCGGCTATGGCAGGGCGAGGCATTGATTCAGGAGAACGACGCGGTCTTTAAACAGCACCTGGATCGCTATAAATACTTTGAACGTTACCCGGACCATCCACAACACTATTACCGTCAGCAGTGTGAGGCGACTCTGGTTAAACTTGAACGACTCCTGTTGCAACACGCCTGTCTGACGGGCGAGCAGTGTTGTCTGGCAGATATGGCGATCTTCCCCTTTATCCGTCAGTTTGCTCATGTGGATCGTGAATGGTTTTACAATGCGCCGTACCCGGCGTTGCAGCGCTGGCTGGATCAGCAGCTGAACTCTGAATTGTTTACCCGGGTGATGCAGAAATCTCCGCCGTGGCAGAGCAAACCCCAGCCTCAGGGTGATTAGCTTTAACGGGTTAAGCGTCTGAAAAGGTCTGAGCTGAGATAAAAAAGGCCCTGAAGAGTATTCAGGGCAAGATCTGAGGCATCAACAAAGATTCCTCCCGGAAAGGTTACAGGCAGGCGTTGACTGTTGGAATTTTCTGAGCCCAGGGACGCGCCTGTTCCAGCTGCAGTGCCAGAGCAAATAGTGTGGCTTCGTCAGCAAAGCGGCCAGCAAAGTGCGATCCCAGTGGCAGCCCTTCAGGCGTCCAGTATAACGGTACTGACATCGCCGGTTGTCCCGTCGCGTTAAACAGGGCGGTGAATGGGCTATAACTGTGAGACAGATGAATGAACTCCTCAAGACTGGCGTTCTCATCTTTCATGACAAGATCTCCGATCAGTGGCGGTTCCCGTGTCAGTGTTGGTGTCAATATGACGTCATAATCCAGCATGAAGTTTGCCATTACCCGGCCCAGCGTATGAAACATCTCAATCGATTTGACATAGTCAACTGCGCTGATGCCGCCTTTCTCCCGCAGGATGATTCGGGTATTAACTTCCAGTTCCGGGTCCGTAACCGGCGTGCCCCGCATCTGACCGACCAGATCCAGATAGCTGCGGGTGCTGGCACCTATTACATTGAAGGCACTGTTTAAAAAAGCTTCCAGGTCTATTGGCAGTTGAGCGGGCGTAACAGTATGGCCGAGGCTTTCACAAAGTGCCGCAGTGGAGCGTACCGCATTCAACGCATCAGGAGAGCTTGAAAAGGGGGCGATCTGTTCAACCAGTGCAATTCGCAGTGGACGAACAGGTTGCTTAAGCAGATCAGCAAACGGTACGGCTTGTGCCGGTGCTGCGTAAGGTGCGCCAAGATCTTCACCCGCCACGACATCCAGCAGTGCTGCGCTGTCCCGGACAGAGAGTGTCAGTGCATGGGCAGAGCCCATCCCTCCCCAGCCTTCACCTACCAGAGGCCCACTTGGGACACGACCCCGGCTCGGCTTCAGACCGAAAATGCCGCAACAGGAGGCGGGGACACGAATGGAGCCACCACCATCATTACCATGCGCAAAAGGGATCGCCCGGGCGGCAACCAGTGCGGCAGAGCCGCCACTGGACCCACCGGCGCTGTGTGCGGTATTCCACGGGTTACGTGTGGCGCCAAAGCGCTGGGATTCAGTGGAGTAAGACGCGCCGAACTCGGGTGATGTTGTGGTGCCGATAAAGTTGCAACCGGCCGCTCGCAAGCGGCTGACTGTTGAGTCATCAATTCCCAGACGAGCTTCACCCAGCGCCAGAGAACCATTGGTAGAGCGGGCTTCTTTGAGCGGTGCAAACAGATCTTTGACCATGGTCGGAATGCCGGAGAAGGGGCCTTCCTCTGGGGGTGTATTACGGGCAGCGTCATAGAGCTTTTCGGCGACGGCGTTAAGTTCAGGATTTACTTTTTCCACCCGCTCGATACAGACTTCAAGCAGCTCAGATGCTTGTATTTCACCTGCTTTTATCAACGCTGCCAGGTCAGTAGCATCGTGGGAGTCGACCAGACGATGAATCTCTTTCATAAAATATACCTATTTTGCATTCCGGGCTGATCTGCCAGCCCGGTAGTAATAAAAAGCCTGGTGTTTCTATAGGTCAGAACCACCGGATCTATCCGTGCACCAAGCGTGTTTATGTCACCGCTTCTGCTTTGGCGCGTGGTCCGCGGATAAACAGACTGTCGATAAGCCAGATGCCCGCGACAACAAAACTCACAATGGCAAGTTTCACGATGGTACTGCGCAGATCCGAGGCGCTGGCCGCCATGATGGCACCGACAATTATCGGGCTGATGAACTGGCCCAGATAGAGACAGGAGGTAAAACCACCGATACCCCGGCCACGTACTGCTTTTGGCAGAGCATGCATCACCTCGGCCATAACGTTAGGCACCAGCAGTCCCGCACCGATACCATGAATGGTGACGGCGACCAGTACATTCTCGTAGGTCGTTGCACAGGACAAAAGCCAGAGGCCTGTTGCCAGCAGAACCAGCAGGATGGAATTACAGAAGGGAATACCGAAGGTACCGCGAAGCAACGGCCAGGAGAGTGAGCCGATCAGTGTTGCCAGTAAGCCAAGTCCCGCGGACATACCGATTTTAGTCGTGGAGACAACCCCCATCTCGACCAACAGCGTAGGCGTTTGAATGGGAACGATGAAGTTCAGCACCATTCCTCCCAGAATCATGCCATAGCCAATGAACAGAGGAAGTTTGGCCACTTTTTCGTCGCTTAGTGAAGCCTGAGACATACCTTCCACGGCTTTTTTAACCGGTTCCCACAGCACTTTCATCATGAACGGGATTAACAGTAGTGGCAGTAGGTAGAGATAGAACGGTGTGCGCCAGGAGCTCTCGCCGAGCACTCCGCCGATGACGAAGAATATGGAACCGATCAACCCGATCGAGACCACCTGATAGTTAACGAACTTCATCCGGTTCTCGCCATGCCAGTAGTCAGCTATGAGCGTTGTACAACAGGTCATAATCGCAGCTTCCGCACAACCGAACAGCAAGCGGGAAAAGACAATGCTGCCCAGGTCGTTCAGAATCGCAGGCAGGAAGCCCAGCAAAGCGTACAGAAAAGTAGCGATGATCAGCAGTTTTTTGCGTCCTGCCCGATCTGCCAGCCAGCCCGCCAGCGGCGCAACAATAGCGATGGCCAGTGCGGGACCGGTGACTGCCAGTGGCACCAGCATATCGGCCTGCGGTTCGGAAGGCCCGAATTCGGCGCCCATTTTTGGCAGCATGGGGGCAACCATGACTGCCCCCATGATGGTTAAGCTGCTACCCAGTACCAGAAGAGAGCCTTCAGCTTTACCGGGAGCCTTGGATAGATTTACAGTGTCAGACATGGGAAGCTCCTCTTAAAAGCTTTTAGCGATACGGAAGGCCAGGTTATATCCCTCGGCACGATTAGACGCATCGAACTCTTTATAAGCATGCAGGGAGATAACCGGCGCGCCGGGCTTAAAGTAACTGAGGGCCGGACCGAAAGCGGTGACCTCCGCCCGGTTGCCATCAGTCACAGAGGGGCCTTCATCGTCTGTAAGCTGGCGATAGAAGTAGCCACCGACACCGATAGTCCATGGCCCGGTGTGCTGTCCCACCGCAAACTCATGACGATACTCAATACCGTTTTTATAGTCGGTATCGGAGTTGCGGGTGCTGAAATCCAGTTCAAAGCTTGACGACAGCTCCAGGCCCGTTTCGGTGATATAGGACACACTATAGATAGGTGAGAATGCCCAGTGGTTTAACCCCGGAGAGATCAGTCTGTTGCCATCGTAATCGCCGGTTGGTATCTGAATCTGGAACTGTGTGTTCATCGCGAGGTTGGGTGCAAGGTTCCATTGCAGAATCAGTGGTGTAACCTGTATGTCCGCGATATTAAAGACATCAGCGCTATCGGAGAAAGTACCCACCGGAGTAGGAACCGATATTGAGTTGTCCATCTTGAAAACCGGCACAATGACATTGAAGCCATACTTCGCGCCCAGAATTTCATGCTCAGTCATTCTGACATAGGCCAGACTCAGGCTGAGTACGTCGAGAGAGAAGTCGATCGGAGCGTCCTTACCGTTAGCCCCTTTTAACGTATCACTGGAGTAGTATGCCGTCCGAAAACCCAGTGTGCCGGATGGCGTGGCAGGTGGCATGAAGCCAGCGCCGAAATCGTAAACCCCCATTGCCGTAGTTGGCGCACCGTTCTCGGTGGCTATTGCTACGCTGGCTGCTGTGAGTAACGAAACACCCCCTAAAATGCTAATCAATCGATGATTATTTTTTTTCATTATGTACTCCCAAAGTTTTTTATTGTGTTTTCACAATACAAAGGGAGAAAAAAACCTGTTATCCGATATCAGCAAACTTGTGATTGGGTTCGGCGTAATGTTTCTGAAGGCAGCTCGCCAAACAGCTGTTTGTAGTCATTAGCAAACCGACTCAGGTGCAAAAAGCCTCGTTCTACTGCAATATCATGCACTAACTCAGTGCAAAAAGGGTTGAGCAGCTCACGGTGAACTGCATTGAGTCTCAGGATTCTCAGATAAGCAACCGGATTAATCCCCAGCGTTTCCTGAAAACAGTATTGCAGTTTCCGGCGACTGGCACCGACATTGTTACACAGCTCTACAATGGAGGGGGGCTCGTTAATACGTGCCATCATATAATCCCTGGCCCGGTCTACCACACGCTTACGTGCCAGGGGTTCCAGGTGCTGTACCTTCTCTTTATCAATCAGTTCCAGCAGACACTGTAATACGGTATCTCTGATGCTGTTTTGAATCGCGGAGTGCTCCAGCAGAGCGGTATTACTCTCCGGGTTCATGACTGAGTCTAAAAAATGCAGCAGCTCAATCTGGCTGTTAAGCAGTGGCAGCTGGTAACAGTGAGTTGAGGTCAGATCGAGGGAAATATTCTGCTTTTGCAGGGACTCCTGCAACAGCTTCATCTGCAGAGAGATGCAGATAACATCAATGTTTGATGGTGTTTTAATCTCTGGCAAGCACTCCCCACGTGATACCAGTAAACTCTGCAGGTTAAATGCGTGCCCATCGCAATAGACATTATCCAATGTCGCGGTAAAGGGCAGATTAAACATAATAGAGCCTGCCTGGGCTGCTCCATTTTTGACCATCGCCTGGTTCGCCTGGTCTCTGACTAACTGCATCCCTTTGATACTTAACTCAGTGATGCTTCCGGCAAACTGTCCGGGAGATATCTGATCGTAACGGACATCCCAGCCGGTCATACCCGCTGCATGCTCGGTAATATCAGATGTCTGATGAAACTTAAGAACGCTCGCCCTGTGTTCGGCGGAACTGCGGCTATTAAGCATACCAGTAACCCTGTTTAGTTATTATTTGAACTCTCTGATATATCAGCAAGCAACATGCCTGCCAGAGAGGGGGTATTGAATTTGTGCCAAAAACGGATATTAGTACGCACCCATCGCACTATGAACAACAATATCCGTTTCTGAGACGTTATCCGGACACCACAATCAGGCTATGTTATTGATGCTTCAACGCTCGTTATGGCCTGGTTTGCATAACATCCGAGCATTCTATTTAACATGTTAAATAGTTGTCAGTCTAGTGGTCTGGCAAAACCGATCACTGCGTAGATCAGGGCTACGGCAGGCTGCTATCTGCTTTCAGACCCGATATTTGAGGTTTGATAGCCCCCAGGCCCCGGTATTTAAAACCGGAAACAGTTTATACATCTGAGTGAGTCGTACATTCACTCCGGTATGTTATGCATCTGATGCAGTTATTTCATGTCGCTCTGACGATGTATGGTCTTTAATTAATGCTAAATACCGCTAGCCTCTTTTTTGCAAACATAGCTGATGAACGTGTTAAATGCTTAAGTGTGACTGAACGCATCTTTTATCCCGTGTAATTCAGTCGATTGCTGTTATTGCTGCCCCGGCCAGTTCATAAGTGAGGTTTACTATGCGCATCCCACCCCAGCCTGTAAATAATGCTCTTGATGCCATAGGCAATACTCCGGTGGTGAAACTCAACCGGGTTGTACCTGACGGCTCTGCTGATGTGTACCTGAAATTGGAATATTTCAATCCAACCGGATCGTACAAAGATCGCATGGCAAAAACCCTGATAGAAGAAGCTGAAAAGCGGGGTACGCTAAAGCCAGGCATGTCTGTTGTCGAGGCGAGTGGTGGCAGTACCGGGTCATCTCTTGCGTTTGTCTGTTCAGTAAAGGGTTATCCATTTCAGGTGGTCACCTCTGATGCTTTCGCGCAAGAAAAGCTAAAAACGATGCAGGCGTTTGGTGCAACGGTTCATATCATCACCAGTCCTTCGGGTAAAATTCACGCCGATCTGATTCCATCTATGATTCGACGGATGCATGAGATTGAAAAGGAGGGACATTGCTATCTGACTGATCAATTTAATAATCGTGATGCTCTGTTGGGTTATGAACAGATCGGTACTGAGCTGCTTCAGCAATTTCCAAAGGGTATTGCTGCTTTCTGTGGTGCTGTTGGTGTGGCGGGCATGGTGATGGGCGTCGCCCGTATTCTTAAAGACGCCGATGCACACACTCAGATTGTAGTCCTTGAGCCGGCCTCCTCACCGATTATTTCAAAAGGCTATGCGGGTGAGCATCATGTAGAAGGAACCGGCGTCGGTTTTATCCCACCATTACTTGATAAAACGCTATATGACGAAGCCCGCGGAATTGCGGAAGAGGACGCGCGCAAAATGTGTCGGCGACTGGCGCAGGAGGAGGGGTTGCTCGTCGGAACCTCAGCGGGGATAAATGTTGTCGCCGCTATAGCGCTGGCAGGTGAGCTTGGTCCGGGGAAAACCGTTGTAACGGTTGCCTGCGACACCGGACTAAAATATATGGCGGGCTCACTTTTTGGTGAAAGTTAAGCCCCTCTCTATCGAGTACGTCAGGCTCCCGACACAGAGCCTGACCTGTTTTCCCACCTATTCAGGCATCATGGCAGAGGTGATTATCTGCATATCATGATCACTTATCTGAAACAGTCCAAAGCGGAATGGGTAGCCCCAGTTTTTCTTACCCGCAGAGAACTCCAGCTGCGCCAATAACGGCAGAATAGATATCTCCCGGGCATCAAACCAGCAGACATCCCGTCGAAATGGCTGAAACCCAGCGCCCATATCAACCTGATAGGGCTCTCCCGGTTTAACGACCCCGATAGCGGTAAACGCCTGTAGCCTGGTTTTACTGCCCATTGCCTCGGCAGGTGAATAATAAACCACAGAATCCCCCGGCCTGATCCGTTTTAACGGAGCCGCTTTGCCGTGGCAGACCTGCATAAACCCACCTGAGCGTCCCGTTCGGACATGATCTGCTGAGGCCACGGCAATCCAGTTACGACTCATGATGCAGCAGGGGAGAAAACTCTGAGGCGGTTGCCATCCGGGTCCAGGGCAACAAAGGTATAGCCGAATTCCATGGCTGTCGGCTCCTGTATCATCCTTAGCCCGCGATCTTTCCAGTCACTGTAGGTGTTGCCGACGGCGGCCTTGTCGGGCAGTGGAAAGGCGATCTCTCCGCTGACACCCAGCGTCTCTATGGCAGGTTGTACGTCCTGTTGCTGCCACAGACCAAACTTCATGCCGCTATCTAACACAAACATGGCAAAGAGAGGTGAATGTTCTACCGGGGATTTTTCCAGCAGTGCGCTATAAAACTCAACACTACGGGATGGGCTTTCGACATATAAGATAATAAAGTTGCTATCTGGCATGACAATATCCTTGTGTAATTAAACAGAGTGGGGGGCTTTTGGCACCCGACATCTATAGGATATAGAAGCGTACTGTCAGTTTTTGTCAGCAGTGTTTTTGAAGCAGATACTTTTTTAACACGCTTTTTGTGATGCGCTTATTGCGAAGGGATGTTTTCTGCTTTACGCCACTCATTGAGTAATTGTCGGCGACGGCGGGGATAGTGCTCTTCATGCACCTCCAGCTGTAAAATTCTATCGATCCGGAAATGACGGAAGCTCTGACGCAGCTCGCACCATCCGGCTAGCACCTGAAGATTATCGAAATAACCCAGTGCAAATGGCCAGATTGTCCGGGTTGATTGCTGTTCTTTAAGATCAAGATAACGAATAGTGATTTTCTGTTCTGCGCGGATTGCCTGGCGAATCTGCGGAAATTCTGGAGGCTTAGCCGCAGGTTCTTTTGACGAACCGATAAACAGCGTATTTTCATCCAGTGCATGTTGCAGATCCTTCGGCAGTACTGACGCTATTTTTACCAGCGCACTCCGGGCGCTGTCACTCAGGTCAGAATCGGTACGACTTGCCACCCAGCGGGAGCCCAGAACCAATGCTTCCAACTCTTCTTCGGTAAACATCAGGGGAGGGAGCATAAAGCCGGGTTTCAGCACATAACCCAGTCCTGGCTCCCCCTCAATACTGGCTCCCTGTTGCTGCAAACTGGCGATATCGCGATAGAGTGTCCGCAGACTGATCCCCAGGGTTTCAGCCAGCTGATAACCGGGTGCAGGATAGCGATAACTGCGTAACAGATGGATCAGTTTGAGTAAGCGTTGAGAGCGTGACACGGGGTGGGTCCTATTCAAAAAACAGAGTTTGTCAGTATAGCGATATACTGACAGAAAATGACAGTGTTGGTTTTATTACGTGCTTTTAGTTATTCACAGAAACAGGGATAAACAGCTCGCTAGATACCGGTTATGACGGAATATTTAATCTCTAATTTACATTAGGTAAGTAGTTTATTTTATTGTTTATAAATAACTATTGTATTTATTTTATTGTATCCATCTGATCAGGCTGTACGCTAAGCCCTGACGATCGGCAGCTGATTCCAGCGGGTTGTATAGGCCGGGGATAGTTTGTTGCGCTGCATCTGCCAGCCACTGCTGAGCATCTCTCCGGCAAAGCGAACCTGACCCCGACCGCTACGGTTAATATTGTCGACAGCCTGCATCAGCCGCATCGCAGCAGGTGATTCCGGCGCATCAAACAGAGAGGGCTGAAAGTGCCCTGGCAGGTAGAGATCAGACAGCATAATACCGGCTTTCATATAGCGATGGCCCGGCTGCCAGATCGACTGCAGTAAGCTGAGTGCCGTGGCGGTCAGTCGCCGGGAGTCCGCACTGGGGACACTCAGAATGCGACTGGCACTGTTGCTGTAGAACCCCTCATGCTGACTATGGGGGTTGGTGCGGATAAACACCGTTACTACTCTGGCCAGGCTGTTTTGTTGCCGTAGTTTGGCTGCGGCCTGCGCCGAATATTGGGCGATGGCCGAGCGCATATCGTTAAACGCGGATATGCGGTGAGCAAATGAGCGACTGCAGAGAATCTGCTGACGGGGTGGCGGACACGCTTCCAGTTCCATGCAGGGCAGCCCATTGAGTTCCCGCACAGTCCGCTCCAGAGTGACCGAGTAGTGATTACGAACCCAGGAGGGAGAGCAATCTGCCAGCGCCAGCGCGGTGCTGATCCCTTGCTGCTCAAGGCGGCGTGATAAGCGCCTTCCTACGCCCCAGACCTCCCGTAGCGGCATCAGCTTCAATAGTTTGCGTTGTCGTTGCGGCTCGCTCAGATCCACCACTCCCTGCGTGGCTGAATACTGTTTGGCGGCATGATTAGCCAGCTTTGCCAGGGTTTTGGTTGGCGCGATCCCCACTGAGACATGGATGCCGGTATATTGATAGACCCGCTGCTTTAACTGTAATCCGTATTCCAGCAGCGAGAAATTGGCTTCCAGTCCGCTCAGATCAAGGAATGCTTCGTCAATTGAATAGATCTCTACTGCGGGCGCTTCTTGCTCCAGAACGCTCATTACCCGGGCCGAGATATCACCATAAAGTGCATAGTTGGAGGAGAATACCGCCATATTTTCCCGGTCGATCTGTTCCTGCACCTGAAACAGCGGTACCGCCATTTTAATCCCCAGTCGTTTCGCTTCAGCGCTTCGGGCCACGACACAACCATCATTATTAGAGAGCACCACAATGGGACGCCCCTCCAGATCAGGCCGGAACAGTCGCTCACAACTGGCGTAGAAGTTATTGCAGTCGACCAGGGCAAACACCGGATAACTAGCCTCGCTGTCGCACAGAGTGGATCACGGTGGTTACAACACCAAACAGCTCCAGCGTACTCTCCGGGCCAAAATGGATTGGAGTGTAAGCAGGATTGTGCGCCAGTAACTGCAGTGCAGGGCGGGTGCGCAGCTCTTTGACGGTAAACTCACCATTAACGCAGGCGATCACAATATCGCCATCCACCGCTTTCAGTGACCGGTCAACCACCAGAATATCACCGGAAAAAATGCCAACTCCCTGCATTGAGTCGCCCTCGGCGCGGACAAAGTAGGTTGCCGCCGGATGGCGAATGCAAAGCTCATTCAGATCCAGAGTTCTGTCAATATAATCCTGCGCAGGCGAAGGAAATCCGGCCGTCACTGAGTGCATAAACAGCGGTAGCGCAACAGATGAAGCGGGGGACAGATAGCGCCCCAGTAAGGTAATAGTCATAGCAAAAAGATGCTCTACTGTATATATAAACAGTATAGTAGTGGCGAATTACCACTGAGTAAAGCAAATATAGCTTTTCAGGATTAAAAATACACAATACGTAATATGTATTTATAGTACATGCTCTGCACCTGGCTTTGTAAAGAAAGCAGGATTGACAGTTATGCCATAATCGTTTCTTTTGAGAGCTATGGTAGACTGCTGCTGTTTAGCGGACTAATGGAGAGGAATGCGTGCCAAAAGAGAGGGTTCTGGTTACCGGAGGAGCGGGCTTTATAGGAAGCAATCTTATCCATAATCTAGTAAATAATTTTGATTGTGAAATAACGGTTATCGATAATTTATTATCCGGACGTATAACGAATATTAGTGATTGTCCTGATATAAATTTCATTGAAGCTGACATCTGTGATTTTGACTTTTCATTGCTTAAAAACCAGGACAAGATCTACCATCTTGCCTGTCTTGCATCACCCCCTCAATACCAGAAAAACTCGATACAAACGCTTGATACTTGCTATATCGGAACCAAAAACGTCTTGAATTTTGCCATGAAGTGCGGGGCGCCCCTGTTATTCAGCTCAACATCTGAAGTCTATGGAGACCCCTTAGTACACCCTCAGGCAGAGGGTTATTTTGGTAATGTATCAACACTCACGCCTCGTGCTTGTTACGATGAAGGAAAAAGGATCGCGGAAACTCTTTGCTATGAATACAGCGATAGAGTGGAGGTTAAAATAGCTAGAATATTTAACACTTATGGACCGGGAATGTGCCCTGAAGATGGGCGCATTATTTCTAACTTCATAAACCAGGCATTGAACGGAAAGCCACTAACCATTTATGGAGATGGTTCGCAAACCCGCTCTCTCTGCTATGTATCAGACACTGTTAAAGGCCTGATGAAATATATGGAGCGTGATTGCGGTCCTATTAACGTAATAAATATCGGTCATGATAATGAGCTGACGGTTTCAGAAATAGCAGGTGTTATTCAGCGACTGCTGGGGCGGCCGGAAGAGATTGAGTACTATCCCTTGCCTGAAGCAGACCCTAAGCAACGAAAAGCCGATATCAGCAAAGCTAAAGAGCTACTCGATTGGATGCCATGTACTGACCTGGAGGGAGGTTTGCTCAAAACTATTGATTACTTCATGAAGTGTCAAATTCAGACCAGAGAAGTGTCGTAATTTTTGCCGGGCAAGAAATGCTATGTTGATATCAGTACTTATAAATAATTACAACTACGGACATTTTTTGATTGAGGCAGTTAATTCGGTGCTATCTCAGACATATACAAAATGGGAACTTATTATTGTCGATGATGGTTCAACCGACGACTCTCATTCAATTATTAAAGCGATTGCGGAAAAAGACCCGAGAATTCGTGCAGTCATTCAGGAAAATGGGGGGCAGGCTGCCGCTTTTAATGCCGGGGTAAAAAATGCTACAGGGGAGGTTATGACCTTCCTTGATGCAGATGACCTGTACAAACCAGATTATCTGCAAAAGATCTATGAGGTATACAGCGCTATACCTGAGTGCGATTTTCTCTATACCGGACTCGAAAAGTTTGGCTTGGAGGAGGAGGTTGTATACCCATTTAACATGACCGAACTAACTGACTTAGGGTTTAGTAATCTGTTGGTATTGGCCAGAGAAATCAGTATTGGCGAACCAACATCAGTAATGTCTATTCGGGCAAAAGCGGCACATCAGATATTTCCGCTGCCATTTGTCAGTGATTGGAAGATTAGTGCCGATAATGCACTATGCCTTGCCAGTTCACTTGCATTGCATCGTAAATTTTGCCTTCCAGAACCCCTGATGAGATACCGTATTCATGGGGGGAACCACTATGCAGGTGTGCATCAGAGTAGTGATCGTGTCTATAAAGACAGAATGATCAGGGAGCGCTTAAAAGCTGAATATTACGATCGTTTTAAATACGGAAACAAGCCGCCCATTGGACGAACATGGGCCGACCAGTTTGTAGATGAAGCGGCCACCGGCAATAAACCATACGCCATGCTAAGACGATATGCAGGCGTGTTTAATGATCCTAAGGTGCGCCTGCAACAACCCAACTTAAATCTGTTTAAGCGCTGGAAGTACAAAAAACAAATTAAGACTATTATGGGAAAAATATAAGGAATATAAAATCAGCTCAGCATTTCGTGTAGTTAGCCTAAGCTAACAATATCTGCCTTTGCTAGGTTAATTTTCGCAGCCGGTAAATTATGAGCAGCCCCTCATTTTTCAGAAATATTCAGTTCCTGTTGATCACCCAGTGTGGCTGATATCTGCTCTTTATCGTAGGTTGGACGTTAATGTGTAGCGGCAGATCTCAGAGGAATATAAGCAGGAAACGAGGGTAGTATACCCCCCCGAAATACCCAATAAACAAAAGCTATCAAGAGTTAATATGATTTATTGGATATTAATGTATCTATCTGTTTATTAATGAGTAATAGATAGCATCAAGGCAGGTGTTATGCAGCATTTTGTCTGTTTTAATCCTCGATAGTTTAACGCCTGAAATAGAGTGGCGGACTTTCAGAGTGTGCTGAATTATTAACGCTTTTTACGTTGTTGAGCGCTTGTTGAAAGTGCTCTTTCACCAACAGGTGTAAGACGGTAACGATAGCGGGTTAGCATGATGGGGAGCATGGTCGATCTGACCGTTTCAATCAGGCCTTTGGTTACTAAAGGCTGCAATTCAGATGGCATAAGAGAGACGTTATCAAAATCACCATGTCGCACTTTTTCCAGCAATCTCATCTCATTCACTGTAACGATGGAGTTCTGTTTCATCGGATTCTCCCTGGCATACCGTTATACAGTCAGGAGTCATGTTTTCTTTTTACCAGCAGTGTCTTTACCTGTTTTGCTGCTCTACAGCGGCGGTTTTTCTATGCCGATGAAGCGGTAACCAACCCCTGCCTCGGTTTCAATATAGTGGGGGCTGGTAGGGTCATCCTCCAGTTTACTCCGCAACCGTCCGATAAAAATACGCAGGTAGTGGGTATCCTTGGTATGGTGGGCGCCCCAGATCTCTTTCAGCAGATGCTGCTGGGTGAGAATACGGCCCGGGTAACTGATCAGCATCTGCAGCAGTTCGAACTCTTTTTTCGAGAGATGCACATCTTCCTGATTGAGCGTGACTTTGCGATTGAGCAGATCGACTACAAGGCGACCATCATTATAGCCGGTGGGTGGCACCTCAATGCCGGAGAATGTGCGCAGCACCGCCCGAATCCGTGCCAACAGCTCATTGACGCCAAAGGGTTTTTCAACATAGTCGTTGCAGCCGCTATCGAGAGCCATCACTTTTTCCCGCTCGCTGTCACGTACCGAGAGCACAATGACCGGCCCTTTAAAAAAGTCGCGGAGGCTTTTTAATACCTCCTGACCATCCATATCGGGCAGTCCCAGATCGAGAATAATCATATCCGGTGCGTCCAGTGCTGCCGCTTTAAGGCCTTTAGCGCCATCCTCTGCTTCAAGAATAGCGTAGCCCTGCGAACTGAGGCTGATATTCAGGAAGCGTCGAATTTGTGGCTCGTCATCAATTACCAGTATACGTGTCATCTTCGTCGCTCTTTGAGGGTAGTTGAGTTTCAGAAAGAGGCAGGGATAGCCTCAGAGTGGTTCCAAAGGCCGGGCCGCTTTCATGCACCGCAGCACTGCCACCATGTGCCCCAAGAATGCCCTGACAGATTGCCAGCCCCAGCCCGGTGCCTGCCGGATACTGATCACCGTGTGCCATGGTAAAAAACATATCAAAGATACTGTCCCAGGATTCCAGAGGTATCCCCGGGCCCTCGTCATGTATGTCGATGTGCAGTTGGCTATCTGCAGTAAATGCGCTGACCGTGATCGCGCTACCCTGAGGCGCAAAACGGATCGCATTTTCCAACACGTTAAACAGCGCCTGTTCAATCAGCGCCGGATGCACATAGAGTAGCGGCATCTCGGGTGGCAGGTTGATATTCACGCTGACTTCCTGCAGTAGCGGCTTGCTACGTTTGATAACCACACTGAGAATATCATCAAGCCCCACCCAATCGCGGTCCAGTGTCAGTTCACCATGCCCTAGGCGGGTCATGTCGAGCAGCTTCTGGATATAGCGATTTAACCGTTGAGCTTCACTGAGAGTATTGTGTAATAGCTCATCCTGCTGAGACGGGTCTAAAGCTTCCTTCAGCTCAATCAGGCTGGAAACCGAGCCAATCATGGTTGCCAGCGGGGTACGCAAGTCATGGGATATGGAGGAGAGCAACGCTGAGCGCAGCTGCTCCCGCTCTTTAACCGTAACCTCCTGCTGCAACGTCTGGCTGACCACGACTCGGCTCCAGGCCAGCCGTGCAAGCCCGATAAAGCCATCCAGCCCAAAGCGCTGCCAGGGGGTCAGCGGCGAGGTGAGCGTGACTTTAAGCAGGCCCATACAGCTGCCGTGGCTGTTAAACGCGAGCAGCAGTTGCGTTTCATCTTCGCGAATAACGACCTCTGCAGGGGTATGTGCGATATCAGGGGATTCAAGTTGATACTCAGCAATAAGCCCGGCCAGCGCTTCGTTGCCCTGAATATATTTCTGACAGACAAAAGCAAAACTATGAGTCAGATGCTGGGCCAGTGCTTTAATCACAGAGGGGCAGTTAATGCAGGTAAACAGCTCCTGCGCCAACAACATCTGTTGCTGATTCCAGCGGCTGCTATCCTCCAGCGCGATCACTTTCTCCCGTAAACGTGCTGCCAGATGTCCGGTGACTACAGCCACCAGAACCAGCAGGCTGACAGTGAGAATATCTTCCCGGTGCACCATGAGAAAGGTGAAATGAGGTTCGGTGTGAAAGAAGTTGTAGGCCAGGAAGCTCAGCAGGGCGCAGATCAGTGCCGGTTTAACCCGCGTCGTCACGGCGGTCAGCAGCACTCCGGCCAGATAGATCATGGCAAAATTGGCTTTGGGCAGAACCGGTGAGAGAAACCAGGCGATCAGTGTTACCACCAGCGGTGCCAGCCAGGGTAGAACCCAGGGCAAATAACGTTCACGAATATTTGCTAATCCCATGATTTAATTATCCTTTCCAGAAAACTGGTGAGAATAGCACTATAACGGTGAGCAGCTCCAGGCGTCCCAGGATCATAGCAAAAGAGAGGATCCATTTAGCCAGGTCGGGCAGCGGCTTAAAACTGCCCGCCGGGCCAATAATATCCCCCAGTCCCGGGCCGACATTAGTCAGGGCCGTGGCTGCTCCGGTAAAACTGGTGACAAAATCAACGCCAATGGCCGTCAGCAACAATGTAGTGATGGCCAGGGTAAGGAAGAACATAAAGGAGAACGCCACCGCCGAAAAGATGATGTCATCGTGCACTAGCTTGCCGTTGTAATGAATGGCAAATACGCCGCGGGGGTGAACCAGCTTACGGAACTGATCCGCCAGGAAGGAGAATGAGAGCTGAAAACGGAATATTTTCATCCCCCCGGCGGTAGACCCGGAACAGCCGCCGATAAAGGTAACAATAAAAAACATCGCGATGCTGAACTCGCCCCACAGGGTATAGTCTGACGATGCATAACCGGTGGTTGTAATCACCGAAGTCACATTAAACGCAGTATGGGTCAGGGCGTCGAAAAACGGCATGCTGCCGGTAATCATTAGTTGCGCGGTCAGAATAAGCACCAGGCCCGCAACGATGGCTAAAAACCCCTTAACCTGTTGATCCTGCAGACTCTTGAAGGAGGGGTTGACCAGAAAACGAATAAACAGCGTAAACGGCAGACCACCCAATAACATAAAGAACACAGAAACCCAGAGAATCATCGGACCAAACCGCCCCATGGAGCGGTCATCGGTGGCATAGCCGCCGGTGGACACCGTGGTAAGTGCATGATTGATCGCATCGAAAGTGTTCATTCCCGCAGCCCAGTAACTCAGAGCACAGAGGGTTGTAATCAGCAGATAGCTGAATAGCAGGGTTCTGGCCAGTTCATGAAAACGGGGCAGGGACTTTTCGGCCCAGTCTGATGACTCTGTCTGGAACAGGCGCATACCACCGATGCGCAGGAAGGGCAGAATCGTTACCGCCATTCCGATAACCCCCAGTCCGCCGAGCCATTGCAACAGTGAGCGCCACAACAACAGACTGGGGGGCAGATCCTGCAAACCACTCAGCACCGTAGAACCGGTGGTGGTAATACCCGAGACCGACTCAAACACGGCGTCAGAGAGTGACAGCGGATGGTGGCAGAGCATCAGCGGCAGCGCGCCCAGAAATGACAACAGCATCCAGCTACTCGTGGTTAACAGGTAGAGTTGTCGTGACGTGAGGGTGAAAGATGAGGCCCTGAACAGCAGAATCAGAAGAATACCCAGCATCGTACTGAGTCCGGCAGACAGCAGAAACGGAACCAGCTCCGGGTCATGGCTGATTAGAAAAGCATAGCCCGCCGGTATCAGCATCAGCGCGGCCATGATCAATGACAATACCCCGCAGACGTATAAAACCGGGCGAAAGAGCTTAATCATTGCGGTGTCACCTCAAAAATCCATGATCTGATTATCGGCTGGAACGCTGTAAATATTCGATGCCAAATATGCATAGAGGCGTAAAATTTCCGTAAAAAAGTCTATAAAAACGGTCAGAGTGAGATTCTGTCCCTACCTGGATTTAATAATCTAGCCCTGTATCATGACAGGCGTTTGATTTAGCCTATGATGACATAGCCACTGTGGACACAGGCACTCTCATCCTGCCAGTACTCTTACAGATATAACAACCCAATCCTTATACATCAGGTAAAAAGATTCAATGAGAAGCTACCAGGACTCTGCTGCAAATATGAGTGGCGCAAATATGAAAGGGTGCCTCTTTATGCTCCTGGCGATGGCGGCATTTTCGCTGGAGGATATGTTCATAAAAAGTGCCGTTGAGGTTGTGCCGCTTGGATATGCGGTGCTTGCGTTTGGTATAGGCGGTGCGTTGGTATTCCTCGGCCTGATGAAATCCAGAGGCGAGTCTACGGTGCCGCCGGATATTCTCAGTAAAGCGATGCTGGTTCGGGTTATTTGTGAAATTGTCGGCCGCTCATTTTTTGCCCTTGCCATCATCTTAATGCCACTCTCCAGCGCCTCAGCCATATTGCAGGCAACCCCGTTGGTGGTGGTGTTGGGTGCCGCGATATATATGAATGAAAAGATCTCCGCAGCGCACTGGATAGCAATATTTGCAGGCTTTGTTGGCGTACTGATGATTGTCAGACCCGGCCCTGGTGACTTTAATCCCGCTTCACTGTTTGCGGTGGCCAGCACTCTGGGCTTTGCCGGTCGGGATCTTGCTACCCGGGCGGCGTCACCAAGACTCTCCAATTTTCAACTGGGTTTCTATGGTTTTCTGGTGCTGATAGCCTCAGGTGGATGTCTCTCTCTGTTTGAAGATAACGCGTTTGCCATCGACGCTGACTCGGCGTTAAAGATAGCCGGGGCTATCCTGTTTGGAGTGATTGCATATAACGCGCTGACGATTGCAATGCGCTCCGGCGCGGTCTCTGTGGTCGCCCCGTTTCGTTACTCCCGGGTGATCTTTGCACTGATTCTGGGGGTGGTTATTTTTGATGAACAACCGGATCTGATGACCCTGTCGGGCACCTTAGTGATCGTTGTCAGTGGTACCTACATTCTCTATAGCCGTCGCTTAAAGCGAGTCATCGTTGGCCGCAGTTAAAAAACCAACAAGATAAAGCCCCGAGCGTTTTGTTTTTTTCTGCGTGGTCTATAGTGCCTAAACAGCTCTGTGCTCCTTAAGTAAAGTGAGCATCAGAAAATAGCAGGTCGCATCACGATCAGGAGGCAACATGAATAACTGCAGCGATAACGACTCTCTCGCCAAGATTAATATTCCTCAGGAAGCCTTCGACTGGTATGACGAGTATGCCCATGGCGATATTGATCGGCGCACCTTCCTGAAGCGCCTGGCCACTCTGGGGATTGCCGGGCTGACACTGAGCACGCTATCGGGGGTGCTTATTCCTGATTACGCACTGGCCGAGCAGGTGTCGTTCAACGATCCGGATATTAAAGCCAGTTATCTGGAGTTTGCTGCCCCGGAAGGGCATGGAAAAGGGCGGGGGTATCTGGTTGTACCCGCGGGCGTGAGTGCAGAGAATCCAGCACCGGCGGTACTGGTGGCTCATGAAAATCGTGGGCTGAACCCCTATATCGAAGATGTTGCCCGGCGTCTGGCAAAAGCCGGCTTCGTCGCGTTTGCCCCCGATGCGTTGTATCCGTTAGGCGGCTATCCCGGTAATGATGATGACGGCCGGGCGATGCAGAAAACCCTGGAGCGCAATAAAATTGAGGGGGATTTCGCCGGGGCAGCCCGGATGCTGAAAGCACATCCGCTGACGACCGAAAAGCTGGGGATGGTGGGCTTCTGTTTTGGTGGTTATCTGACCAATCAGATGGCGGCGATGCTGCCGGATATTATTGATGCTGCCGCACCATTTTACGGCACCCCGCCACAAAACCCTGTGGCTGATATCAAAGCTCCGCTGCAACTGCATTTTGCCGGTCTGGATAAGCGGGTTAATGGTTACTGGCCGGAGTATGAAGCGGCGCTGAAAGCGGCAAAAACCGATTACACTGCGTTCTTCTACCCCGATGTAAACCACGGTTTCCATAACGATTCGACAGCCCGCTATGATGAAAAAAGTGCGGAACTGGCCTGGAGCAGAACGCTGGAGTTTTTTAAACAGCATCTGAGTTAAAAGAATAACGGTCGAAAATAGCGTAAGCCCCTGACTCCAGGGGCTTTAAGAGATCACAGAAAAGGCCTGCAATCTCGCATAAGTGAAAACCGCAAACCTTTCCTGCTTTTTTCCGCGATGTTTGCTTAAGTCAGATCCGTCAACATAGCGTTAAGGCGTTTCTGTGCAGGCTCACCTAAGGGTAACAGTGGTCTTCGGGGGGCTCCCACACTAACGCCCTGAAGGGCAAGTCCGGATTTAACCGCCGCAGCCAGCCCCGAAGTCACGATAAACTCAAGAAAGGCATACTGCTGATAAAACAGTTCACGGGCTGTTTCATTTTTACCCTCTTTAACCGCCTCAAACAGCTGCTTTGGCTGATCACCAATCAGGCAGGGGGCTGCCGTACACCAACCGCTTGCTCCCGCATTGAGTGCTTCCAGTGCCATGTGATTACAGCCGTTAAAAAAGGGCACCTTACCATCAGACAGCGTGAAGATTTTATGCATGCGCTGTATATCGCCGGTGCTTTCCTTGATCATGCACGCGTTGGGGATATTCGCGACCATGCTCAGCATGAATTCCGGCGACATATCAACACCGCAGGTTGCGGGGTTGTTGTAGATCATGATCGGCAACGGCGTGGCGTTTGAGACGGTTTCGTAGTGCCGAAAGATCTCATCCTCACTCAGCTTATAGTAAGAGAAGGGGGAGAGCATGATCATGTCTGCCCCGATACTGTGAGCATGTCTGGCGTATGTTACCGCCTGTTCCGTTGTAAGTTCGGCAATGCCGATAACAACAGGCACCTTTCCGGCAACATGCTTCACGGTATAGTCGGCAACCTGCTGCCATTCCGCTTCGCTCAGATAGGCCGCTTCACCGGCACTGCCTAAGGCAGCGATGCCATCGACCAGGGCTTCGAGTAAAATATCGATGACGACACCCAGCTTGTCGAGATCAACGCTTTTGTTGTCATGGTTAAATGGCGTAACCGGATAACCAATAATGCCTGATAAGTTCATACATTTTCCTCATATACAGTCGTTGTGGTGTTTCAGGGCCTGCCTGACGTAGTAGGCAAAATTGACCTTGTTTCGTTTATCTGTAGAGACCCAGTCATGCGCCTCCTGAGCCAGCTCATGAGGCAGTGGTCTGACCTCACCCGCAGCCATAGCCAATAACTGAAGTTTTGCCGCCCGCTCAATCAGAATGGCCAGGTTGCACGCTTCTTCGATAGTGCGGCCGGTGACAAGCTGGCCATGATGAGCGAGAAATACTGCGCGGTTACTCCCCAGTGCCGCAGAAATTAACGTGCCTTCTTCATTGCCAACAGGCACGCCCGGCCAGTCCGGCACAAAAGAGCAATCGTTGTACAAACCACAGGTGTCCATTTGTGAAATAACTAATGGCACCTCCAGCATGGACAGGGCAGCAACATAGGTCGGGTGTGTATGAATGATGCAGTTAACCTCCGGGTGCTCATGATAGATCCAGGTATGAAAACGGTTGGCTGGATTGGCCATACCTTCACCGTTCAGCGGTTTCAGATCCTGGTCGACAGCGATCAGGTTCTGGGCGGTAATTTCGTCAAAGCCCAAACCAAACCGCTGCGTCAGAAAGGTATCTGGATGGTCACTCCTGCAGGTGATCTGTCCGGCCAGGCCGGAATCATGGCCTTTATCGAACAGGATGCGACAGGTCAGCGCGAGTTTTTCACGATCGCTCAGATCTATATCCTGAATGTGCCGGTGCATATCGCTTTGAGCGTTCCGCATCAGCTCCTTTTTTGTCCGGGTCGCTGTCTTCAATGGTTTTCTCCTTAGTCTTTACTTTGACAATGGGAGAAAGGTATCGCTAAACTGGACCTTAAATAAGATCCAGTTTTAATAGCTTTACTGGTCCAGAAAGAGGGGAAGGGGATGTTAAGACCATGGGATATGCAGTTCTGGCTGGAAGAGCCTTCTGGCAAAACCCTGCATTCCAAGCTCCTGAACAAACTGACGACTGATATCAAAGAGGGGCGTATAGCACCTGGCAGCCTGCTTCCCGGAACCCGTTCGTTAGCAAAACAACTGGGGATTAATCGAAAAACAGTCCAGCAGGTGTACGAAGAACTGGAAGTCCAGGGGTGGCTGGTCTCGCGCTACAGGTCTGGCACATTTGTTTCTGAGACCCTGCCAGAGCAGGGTCTGTCTGCCTCCGATAAACGTCTGGTAAACAGCACTCAGAAGACCAGACCAACCTCCGAACTGGTTGAAACCCTCTATCAGGATGCTGTCAGTTCTTTTAGCGAAATACAGGTGACCAATGACGGCACCCCGGACTCCCGGCTGATTCCGTATGAGTTACTCGCCAGAACCTACCGGCGGGTGTGTGTCGATCTTAGCCGTCGTTCAAAACTGGGATATGGCGACCCCAGAGGCACTGTCGAACTACGCAGTTCGGTGGCGAAAATGTTATGCGGTGACCGGTTTATGAATTGCTCTGCCGCAGAGATTTGCATCGTCAGGGGCAGTCAGATGGGTATTTACCTCGCCTCCAGGGTGCTGGACCCGAACAAGGGCGCCATCATCATGGAAGATCTCTGCTATCTACCCGCGAAAGCCGCCTTTGAGTCGAATGGTTTTAAGGTGCTGAAGTGCAGGCTGGATCACCAGGGGCTGGACATAAACCATCTGCGGCAGCTCTTAGCGGAACATCCGGTTGCCGCCCTCTATGTAACCCCCCACCATCAATATCCAACCACCGTCTGCTTACCTATGGAGAGGCGGCTGGCTCTGTTAGAGCTGTCCAAAGAGTTCCGCTTTGCGGTACTGGAGGACGATTATGACCATGAATTTCACTATGAGACGAATCCTATTCCGCCGCTTGCCAGTCTGCCTAATTCGGAGAACGTCGTACATATAGGCTCGATGTCAAAGGTGTTTGCCCCGGGACTGAGGCTTGGCTACATTGCTGCAGATATTCAGTTTATAGAAAGAGTGGCACAAGAGGTTGTACTGATTGACAGGCAGGGCAACACATTATCTGAAATCGTGCTGGCGACGCTGATGGAATCAGGGGAGGTCAGGCGTCATATCCGCAAAACCAGAAAGCAGTATGAGTTGAGGAGAAACTTCGCCGCCGCAGAGTTTCTGCGGGTGTTTGGTGACAAGGTGACGTTTACTCTTCCGACAGGCGGTATGGCTATCTGGGTAGATATCTCTAAGCTTACCAAGGGCAAAAAGTTAACGGGCTTACCCGGTAAAGACTCAACCCTGAGTACCCTGTACACCGATGACGATATTGTATCGACGCATCTGCGGTTTGGATTCGGCGCCCTGAATACCGATGAGATCAGCCGCTCAGTCGAACAGTTATCTGAAACACTCTCAGATGGCTGATCCGGAGCATGACTCAGCTTAGCAGATACCGGGCCTGAAGCGATTAATGTCTGCTTTTTGCTAATAGCAATCCAGCGGACAACTGCGGTATAGTCAGCAGCCATAAAATGCAGGAGACTGAGTCAATCAGGATGTCCGGATTTACCGCCCGAAAACAGCTGCTCCGCCGGCTGGCATCAGTTGGGTTATACCGCTACAGTAGAATAATCTGAGGATGTGACTGTGATGATCAAAAAACAATCTATCGGGAGCTGCTCCGGTTTCCAGGTCTTACTTGATGCAGCCAGGGCCTGAGTTATTCTCTGAGTAAACAGCATGAAGCTAATATCTCCGTCTTTACGCTCTGCAACAACGCTGTTCATGGTATGTGTTTGACTGCGTCCTCATCATTAGTCAGAAAGGGCGTTATGAGCCGTGCAGTCATGTTCTGCCTGGCGTTGGTCTCCTTGTCATGGCCACCGTCCGCCGTTGCCGCCCTCTCATTATCGGAAAATGTTGTTGATCTGCAGCTGCGCTGGCACCACCAGTTTCAGTTTGCTGGCTATTATGCAGCCGTAGAGAAAGGCTTTTACAAAGAGGAGGGCATTGAGGTGCGGCTGCATGCTGGCGGTCCTGAGCATCAGCCCGTCCCGGAAGTTCTTTCAGGGAGAGCGCAATACGGTGAGGGTAACAGTGAAGTGCTCTTCCAGCGTTTGCAGGGGGAGCCGCTAGTTGCGCTGGCGGCGATATTTCAGCACTCCCCCTCAATTCTTCTCACGCTACAGCATTCAGAGATCAACTCTGTACATGACCTGATTGGCAAAAAAGTGATGCTGGCTGATAAAGACTCGGATGCTGACTTCATGACCATGCTGCTCAATGAGGGAGTATCCTTAGAGCAAGTTAACATCGTCCCCAGTAGCTATCAGCTGGATGATCTTATCTCCGGTAAGGTCGATGCGATCAATGCTTACAGTACAAATGAGCCGTACTTTCTGCAGCAGCACAATATTCCCTTCACCGTAATTGATCCGGTTTCATACCGGATTGACTTCTACAGCGATATTTTATTTACCTCCGAGAAAGAGCTGCGTGACTATCCAAAGCGGGTTGAAGCGATGCACCGTGCGACTTTAAAGGGCTGGCATTATGCGCTGGAGCACCCGGAAGAGATCATTGATCTTCTGATCAATAAATATCAGGTAGATAAAACTCGCGATCATCTGCAGTTTGAAGCCGACGAGATACGCAAGCTGATTTTTCCGGGGCTGATCGAAATCGGCCATATGAATCCTGGTCGCTGGCAACATATGGCTGATACGTTTGTGAAAGCCGGACTTGTTGATGATTCAGACGCGCTTGAGGGGTTTATCTACGATACCAGCCCCAGCCGTCTACCCGACTGGGTGCTGCCGATACTGATTACGGCATTTTTGCTGTTAGCTGCCGCCTGGTCCATTGCTTATTACCAACATCGCTTTAATCGGCGAATGGCTCTCGCGCAGGCCACACTAAGAGAGAGCGAAGAGCGCTTTAAAGCCCTTAGTCACGCGGTCTATGGTGGTATCGTTATTCACGATAAAGGGCTGATCCTCGAATGTAACAATGGTTTATCTGAGATAACAGGGTTTAGTTATCAGGAACTCATCGGCATGAACGGTCTTGAACTGATCGCCCCGGAGTATCTGGATACCGTCGTCAACAATATACGCAACGGTTATGACCGCAGTTATGAAGTGGTAGGTGTGCGCAAGGATCGCTCCACATACCCACTGGCGATAAAAGGTAAAAATATCACCTATAAGAACGGCCCAGCCCGGGTAATCGAGTTTTTAGATATCAGCGAAAGAAAAGAAGCAGAAGAGAAGCTCAGACTGGCCGCCAGCGTTTTCACCCATGCACGTGAGGGCATCATGATTACCGATGCCCTGGGTAATATTATCGAAGTCAACGATACCTTCAGCCATATTACCGGCTATAGTCGTAGCGAAGTACTGGGGAACAATCCACGGCTTCTCAAATCAGACCTGCACGATAAAGCATTTTATGCAGAGATGTGGGCCTCATTGCGGAATGAAAAACACTGGGTGGGGGAGCTGTGGAACCGGCGCAAAAACGGTGATCTCTTCGCTGAACTGGTGACGATCAGTGCCGTCTCTGATGCCCGTGGAGAGACCAGCAATTATGTCGCACTGTTCTCTGATATCACGCTGATGAAACAGCACCAGCAACAGCTTGAGCACATTGCCCATTACGATGCGCTCACCAATCTTCCCAATCGCGTACTCCTGGCTGACCGTCTGCATCAGGCGATGACTCAGAGTAAACGGCGTGAGCTCTTTCTGGCAGTCGTCTATCTGGATTTAGACGGTTTTAAAGCCATCAATGATGCTCATGGACACGACATGGGTGATGAGCTGTTGATTAAGCTGTCACAGCGGATGGGGGAGGTCCTGCGGGACGGCGATACGCTCGCCCGTATAGGCGGTGACGAGTTTGTCGCCGTGCTGGTTGATTTAGAACAGATGCAGGAATGTGAAGCGATATTAGAGCGTTTGCTCTCTGTCGCCGCTAGTCCGGTCACGGTCGGTGACGTAACCTTACAAATTTCCACCAGTATTGGTGCGACGATCTATCCGCAGGACGGAGCCGAAGCAGATCAGCTCATGCGTCATGCTGATCAGGCGATGTATGTGGCTAAGCAGCTGGGCAAGAATCGTTATCACCTGTTTGATGTCTTTCATGATGAGTCGGTCAAGACTCAGCGCGCCAGTATCGAACAGATAGAGTATGCCTTTGCTCAGCATGAGTTTCTCCTGTATTACCAACCCAAGGTAAACATGAGGACCGGCAAGGTTATCGGCGTGGAAGCCCTGATCCGCTGGCAGCACCCTGAACGAGGCATCGTCCTGCCCGGAGACTTTCTGCCGATCATTGAGAACCATCCGATCAGCCTTGAGATTGGGTCATGGGTGATTGATACCGTTCTGACTCAGATGTCAGAATGGCTCGCTGGCGGATTAACGATCCCTGTGAGCGTTAATGTGGATGCACTTCAGCTACAGCAGACAAACTTTCCTGTCCAACTGGCAGAAGCACTGGCCCGACACCCGGACATTGACCCCACCTGGCTGGAACTGGAGATACTGGAAACCAGTGCCCTGGGGGATATTGCTGATGTATCTGTCATCATGAATGCCTGCCGTGAAATTGGTGTGAGCTTCGCTCTGGATGACTTTGGTACGGGGTTTTCCTCGTTAACCTATCTGCAACGTTTGCCGGTAGACCTGTTGAAAATTGATCTTAGTTTCATCAAGGAGATGCTTGATAAGCCAGCGGATCGCGCAATTGTGATGGGAATCATTGGGCTTGCCGCAGCGTTTCGTCGTCAGGTGATCGCAGAGGGGATTGAGACCACAGCACACGGCACCCAGTTGTTAGCGATGGGCTGTGAGTTAGCGCAGGGCTATGGCATCGCCCGACCAATGCCTGCGGCCGAGATACCCGGCTGGATCGCCCGATGGCTGCCAGATGCTGAGTGGCAGCAATGAAGGAGATACACTAGTGTTGTCGTCTCTGCTATATCAGGAAGGGCCATGCAGGATACCACCTCGCAGACTCATGGAATTGGTTAACCGGTTACTGGGAGCCGATCATGGCCATTGCCAGGTTTCCATCTAAATTAACCCTGCCAGAGATCAACCCGGGCGTCGTTACCGTTTTAGACTATCTGATTGGCCGATTCCCACAGATTGACGCTCAGGTATGGCGGCAGCGGTCAATCGACGGCAAGCTGCACTGGCATGATGGTTCCCTCATCAGCGCTGAGTCACTCTATCGTCCGAAGCAGCGGGTCTATTACTACCGCGAAGTTGATTGCGAGCCAGAGATTCCGTTTACCGAAACGATCATCTTTGAAGACGCCGAGATTCTGGTGGCGTATAAGCCGGCCTTTCTGCCTGTTACACCTGGCGGGAGTTATGTCAATGAATGCCTGCAAAACCGGCTGCGGCTGAAAACCGGGTTGCCAACCCTGCAAGCGGTACACCGTATTGATCGGGCCACGGCGGGACTGGTGATGTTTTCGGTTAATCCGGAAACCTGCCATCTATACCACCAGCTGTTTGCCAGCCGTAAGGTCAGCAAGCTCTATCAGGCGATTGTCAGAGTTGATGCCTGCCGTGACGAGCCATTGAATGGCCAGCAATGGGAGGTCATTAACCGACTGCAACCCGCCAATCCGCGCTTTCTGATGCAGGTAGTGGAGGGGGCTGCCAACAGTCATTCGCGGATGCGCTGCTTAGACCGGCTACAGGACACAGCACTATTTGAACTGGAGCCAGTGACCGGCAAAACGCATCAGCTGCGGGTGCATATGCAGACCCTTGGATGGCCAATCCTGCATGACCGCTATTACCCCACATTACAGCCCGAGGCAGCCGATGACTTTACTCAGCCCTTGCAGCTGTTAGCACAGCAGTTACGCTTTATCGACCCGGTCACGCAGCAGCCCAGAGCATTCCATTGTGGCTATACCCTGAATCTGGCAACCGGCTTATCTGCAACAGTGTAATGGCTGGCGGAAGTAGGCAGATTCACGCTGTTTTCAGCAATATCTGTATCTGTCTGGGGCGATATCATGTTTGTATAATAACGCCTGCCCATCTAACTAACGCTACTCATTAACCCTAAGCCCGGTCGAAACAGATCTTATGCCTACTGCCATAAACGCTGGCCACGTAAAGCTTCTCAGCCTGTTTGTCGTTGCCTCCTGCCTTATTCTGGCGATTAATTTTGGCCTGCGCTCGTCGATGGGCTTCTTTATGGCGCCGATCTCCAGCGAGTTTGGCTATGGCCGGGAGGTCTTTGCTTTCTCACTGGCGCTGCAAAATCTATGTTGGGGTCTGTTTCAGCCGTTTACCGGTGCATTTGCCGACCGTTTTGGCACCTTCAGAACACTGGTTATCGGGGCGTTGCTCTATGCCCTGGGTATCTATATCACCGCCACCACTGACAGCGTCTGGAGCCTGCACAGCGGTGCCGGGATTCTGATCGGCATGGGTATTGCCGGAACCGGATTCGGCGTTATTTTGCCAGCGCTGGCAAGAATGGTCGCGCCAGAAAAGTGTGCTTTCGCTCTGGGGTTAGGAACAGCGGCAGGTTCCGCAGGACAGTTGATGGTGATTCCGGTGGCGCAGGCGTTCATTAGTCTCTATGGCTGGCAGACTGCGCTGTTACTGATGGGTGGCGGAGCGCTGATGATGATCATCCTGGCAACCACCTTTCGTAAAGTTGACGAACCCAGAACAATAATTGAGGACGTATCTCCGCAGTCGTTAAAAGAAGCGCTGCAGGAGGCTGGTGGTCATCTGCATTACTGGCTGCTGATCGCTGGTTTTTTTGTCTGCGGCTTTCAGCTGGCCTTTATTACTGTACATATGCCCTCATTTCTTGCCGATCAGGGGTTTGATTCTACGGTTGCGGTTACCAGCCTTTCGCTGATCGGTCTGTTTAATATATTCGGCTGTCTGTTATTTGGTTCCTGGTCGGGGCGTTATTCAAAGAAAAATCTGCTGGGAATCATCTATGCGTTGCGCGCGCTGGTGATCGCCCTGTTTATGCTGCTGCCGATCACTACGACAACCGTTTACCTGTTTTCAATTGCCACGGGGTTTCTATGGCTGGCGACCGTTCCGGCTACCTCAGGCCTGGTGGCGCAGATGTTTGGTCTGCGTCATATGGGGACGCTCTATGGCATTGTTTTTCTTAATCACCAGCTAGGTTCATTCGTTGGAGTCTGGGTGGGCGGCTATATGTTTGATCAGACCGGTAGTTACAACACTGTCTGGTGGGCGGCGGCCGCGATAGCCTTGCTAACGGCGGTGATTCACATATTTATCGACGAACGTCCGGTGAAGCGACTGAGGGCAGGGCAGGCTGCTGCAATGGGTTAACTCAGTCATGCCCGAAAAAAAAAGCGCTTTCTGAACTCAGCAAAGCGCAAAGGTAGGAAACAACAGTGAAAACTTATTCCTCAATCTTTTCAATCAGATCGGCATAGAGTTCGTCAAAGCTCTTGAAAACGGAGTCGTTGTGTTTACAGCAGCGAATCGTGCCGCTTTTAATATCGTAGACCCAGCCATGCACCTCCACTTTGCCGGTGGCCAGTTTTGCTGCGACTACCGGGTGAGTGCGGATATGTTGCACCTGCTGCAGGACATTTTCTTCAATCGCTTCATTCAGGTGTTCGGAACCCACCGGATGATCATGAGGGATATCGTGTCGTTCGCGTACAATCTCCATCGCTGAACGACAGTGGCCCAGCCACTCTCTGACATGGGGCAGGCCGTTGAGCGCATTCAGATCCAGCGCCCCTTTAATCGCACCGCAATCAGTATGACCACAGATAATAATATGGCGTACCCCCAGCACCGCAACCGCATATTCGATCGACGCGGTCATGCCGCCGGTTTCGTTGCTGTGCGGCGGGATAATATTACCGGCGTTACGGCAGATAAACAGATCACCAGGCGCGGTGCCCGTGAGCAGGTTGGGATCGATTCGGGAGTCGGAACAGGTGGCAAATAGCACATCAGGACTCTGTCCGTCGGCCAGGGTGCCAAACAGATCTTTGTGTTCCGGGTATACATTCTGGCGAAAGTTGATCACCCCTTTTACAATTTTATCCACGCAACAGACTCTCTTAGTTTTATATCGTTTGTGACAATCAGAGGTTATGGGGGAGTGCCCCATAACCGTTCAATAACCTGGATTCTGGGTTTATTCAGGCCAGTGTTATTCGATTTCAGCCAGCACTTCACCGGGGGTGACCCGGTCACCTTTGACGACATGAATAGCCTTAACGGTACCGGCAATATTGGCGTGAATTTCCATCTCCATCTTCATCGCTTCAGCCACCAGAATCGCCTGACCCGCTTCGACCACATCGCCCTCTTTAACCAAGACTTCGAAGATGTTGCCTGGCATCGCAGTGGTGACATGGCCCGGCTGGCTGGCGTGTTTACGACCACTACTACCTTCGGAGACAAACTCGTTCTGGGGCTCAAAGATCACCTCTTCCGGCACACCGTCCATCGACATGTAGATCTTACGCTTACCGCTACCAAACTCACCTACGCCGGTCACCGCGATATCATAGACCTCACCATGCACCTCAATCTTAAACTCAGAGGCACCGGCCTGGCCCAGTTTTGCTCCCTTCGCCGCATCAATGGGTAACAGCTCTTCAGGTTTGAGTGTGCCAGCAGCCCGTTGTTGCAGGAATTCCCGACCTAAATCGGGGAACATAGCAAAGGTTAGTACGTCCTCCTCAGTCTGCGCCAGATCACCAATATCTTCACGCAGTTTGTTCAGTTCCGGTTTCAGCAGGTCCGCAGGGCGACCCACATCAACGCTTTCATTGCCGATCGCTTTCTTCTGCAACTGGGCATCCACTTCTGCCGGAGCCGCACCGTAACCGCCCTGCAGGTAACGTTTAACCTCATTGGTGATGGTTTTATAACGCTCACCGGCCAGCACGTTGTAAACTGCCTGAGTACCCACGATTTGTGAGGTTGGCGTGACCAGAGGAGGGTAACCCAGATCCTTACGTACCCGGGGAATTTCAGCAAACACTTCGCGGATCTTGTCCAGGGCGTTCTGCTCTTTCAGCTGGTTAGCCAGGTTAGACATCATCCCGCCGGGCACCTGGTTGATCTGTACAGAGACATCTTCGCGGGTGAACTCACTTTCAAACTGGTGGTATTTCTTCCGTACCTCACGGAAGTAATCAGCGATCTCAGCCAGCAGCTCCAGATCAAGTTCGGTGTCGTAAGGCGTGCCGCGCAGGGCCGCAACCTGACCTTCGGTCGCCGGGTGGCTGGTGCCATTCGCAAATGAGGAGATCGCCGTATCGATACGGTCAGCTCCCGCTTCAATCGCTTTCAGCTGACACAGCGGAGCCAGACCAGCGGTAGAATGGCTGTGTACCACAATCGGCAGATCCAGCTCAGCTTTCAGTGCTGCGACCAGATCATAGGTGGCGTAAGGGGTCAGCAATCCGGCCATATCTTTAATGGCGATGGAGTCTGCACCCATGTCGCGCATCGCAATGGCCTGCTTCACAAACAGCTCCGGGGTATGCACCGGGCTGGTGGTGTAACAGATAGTCCCCTGGGCGTGTTTACCCGCTTTTTTAACCGCTTTCATGGCGGTTTCAATATTGCGGATGTCGTTCAACGCATCGAAGACACGGAACACATCAATACCGTTGTGCGCCGCTTTGGCAACAAACGCTTCAACCACATCATCGGCATAGTGACGGTAACCCAGCAGATTCTGCCCCCGCAGCAGCATCTGCAGACGGGTATTTGGCAGGGCCGCACGTAGTTGGCGCAGGCGCTCCCATGGGTCTTCCTTCAGAAAGCGTACACAGGCGTCAAAAGTAGCTCCACCCCAGACCTCCAGCGACCAGAAACCCACCTGATCCAGCTTTTCACAGATCGGCAGCATATCTTCAGTACGCATACGGGTGGCGATCAGAGACTGGTGGGCATCCCGCAGTATCACATCGGTGACTTCAATTTTCTTTGCTTGGTTCATATGTACAGTACTCACTGTAGTTTCTCCTGCAACCGCTCTGGCGGTCGGCTGAAATTAGTTTTTGCAATCAGTCATTGGCTTAAGACGCAGAAAAGCGTTTACCAGCCCGCATGGGCCGCAATGGCTGCCGCAACCGCCAGTGCCATCTCGCTCGGATGACGTTTCTCGGAATAGCTCAGCAGTTCCGGATGGTTTGGTACAAAACTGGTGTTGAAATTCGCTGCCTGAAAATCAGGATGCTTGAGAATCTGTTGGTAATAGTTCGCTGTGGTTTTAATGCCGTGCAGGCGCATATCATCCAGAGCGCGCTGTCCCCGGGCGACAACCTCTTCCCAGGTCAGCGCCCAGACCACCAGTTTCAGACACATGGAATCGTAGTAGGGCGGTATCTCATAACCGGTATAGATCGCGGTATCCACCCGCACACCCGGACCACCCGGCGCGTAATAGTGGGAGATGCGGCCGAAACTGGGCAGAAAATCGTTTTTCGGATCTTCTGCGTTGATGCGAAACTGCAGGGCATAACCGCGGTAGGAGATATCCTCCTGGCGATAACTCAGAGGCAGACCCGATGCGATGCGCAGCTGTTCGCGAACAATGTCCACACCGGTAATCTGCTCGGTGATGGTGTGCTCAACCTGCACCCGGGTGTTCATCTCCATAAAGTAGACCTGATTGCCGGTCAGTAGAAACTCAACGGTACCAGCGTTTTCATAGCCAACGGCCTCAGCCGCTTTAACCGCCAGGCCACCGATATACTGGCGCTGCTCAGGGGTTAACTGCGGGCTGGGCGCGATCTCAATCAGTTTCTGATTGCGCCGCTGGATAGAGCAATCGCGCTCATACAGATGCACTACGTTACCCTGACTGTCAGCCAGAATCTGCACCTCAATATGGCGCGGATCAACGATACATTTCTCCATAAACACTTCTGCAGAACCAAACGCTTTGGTTGCTTCAGAGATAACGCGGGGATACTGCAATTTCAGCTCCTGTGGGGTGTCACAACGACGAATACCGCGGCCACCGCCGCCGGATGTCGCTTTGATCATAATCGGATAACCGATCTCGTCCGCCAGGGTCAGCGCTTCATTAACGTCGGCCAGGTTACCTTCTGAACCGGGTGTAATCGGGACACCGGCGGCACGCATTGAATCCCGCGCCTGAGTTTTGTCCCCCATCTTATGAATAACTTCAGATTTGGGGCCAATAAAAGCGATACCCTGTTCTTCACAGAGGCGGGCAAACTCAGCATTCTCGGAAAGAAAGCCATAACCCGGGTGAATCGCATCACAGCCGGTTTCCAATGCCATGTTAACGATCCGCCGTGGATCAAGATAACCCGCCAACGGATCTTCACCCATAGAATAGGCTTCATCTGCGCGCTTAACATGTAGCGCATAGCGGTCGGGCTCGGTATAAATCGCCACAGAGCGGATGCCCATCTCGGCACAGGCGCGGACGATACGTACCGCAATCTCTCCCCGGTTGGCGATCAGTACTTTTTTGATCATGAAACTCTCCTCTGCCTCCGGCTCGGTGCCGTAAGTGTGTAAACAGATCCTAGTCGCATACAACGATAAGTAGAAATTGATATTTTTTTGTTTATCTATAAGGTATTACTTATAACTAAGCAGCGTGAGATCCATTCAGTGCCTCTTTCCATCAAAAAAATAACCAGTCGCCTGACCTTTCGCCAACTTCAGGTATTCAAAGCCGTATACGAGCTGGAGAGTTACAGTAAGGCGGGAGACCTTCTCGGGCTGACCCAGCCTGCGGTCAGTAGCCAGATTCGCCAATTAGAACAGGCCCTGGATCAGCCGTTGTTCGAGTATGTTGGCCGACGGCTGTTTTGCACCGCCGCTGGCGTGCGCCTGGCACAGAGCATCGATAAAGTCTTTATCGAACTGTCGAATTTACAGACTGATCTGGCTGAGATGAAAGGTAATATCGCCGGTGAGCTGAAACTGGTGGCAGTTAACACGGCGCAGTACATGGTGCCTTACCTGTTACGGGCGTTTCTCGATCTGCATCCTCAGATCAGTGTGCGGGTGAAGGTGGTCAACCGGGCCACCGCTCTGGAACGACTCAATGAGAACAATGATGATCTGGTAATTATGGGCATGGTGCCCACCGATAAACCGCTGGTGACTTTGCCGTTTCTCGATAACGTGCTGGTGCCGGTGGTTCCCAATGAACATCCGCTGCTGAAACAATCAAAAATTGGTGCACAAACATTTCTCGACAGTCACTTACTGGTGCGCGAACCCGGTTCTGGCAGTCGTCTGGCGCTGGAACAGCATTGTCAGCAACAGCGTCTGCGCTTCACCCCGAGCATGGAGATTGGCTCCAACGATGCGGTCAAACATGCGGTAATTGCGGGCCTGGGGGTGGCGGTGTTGCCCCAACTCAGTATTATGTCTGAACTGGAGCTGGGGAAGCTGAAAATCGCTGATATCGATGGCTTTCCACTGCGCCGAAGCTTCTGTGTTGTGCATCCGCTGGCGAAACATCCAACCCCGGCGATGCAGGCGTTTCTCGATTACATTCAACAGAACCTTAAACAGTTTGAGCGGATGTTTTTGGGCAGTTAAAATCAGCCAGGCTTACACCTGTATTCCAATGCTGAGCACGGCAGCTCACTGGCTGTCATTCAGGTGCTTATGCATAACCTCCGCTGGCTCAATAAGCGGATAATGAACCGCGCTGGGGAGAGGTGTTTAAAAATAACGAAATCGGCGTCAAATCCTATAGAATAGGGCAAAATCAGAATCTGGGATCAGACGATACAAGATAAACCGGTTGTATCTTACGTCTGCTGCGTAAAATTATCATGACCAAAAATGCCTCTTGGTCATCAGGATTAGTTAATTACATATATGATTAAACAAGCATTATTTGTACTTGCTCTGTGCTTGCAGAGCTCATGGGTTGTCGCAGCCGTCGATTGGTTTAAAGATGAAAACGGTAAAACCAAATGGCAACACCTGGCCAACTTCAGCAGTGGCACGCTGATTATTATCCTCTCAATTACGGCCATCTATCTGCTGATATACAGTCGTCGGGCTCACAAAGCCAACCGCGAGCTGACCATCATTAAAAATGAGCTGGAACAGCGCGTTGAGGAGCGTACCGCGGCCCTTAAAGACTCAAACAATAAGTTGATCGAGAGCAACCATCTGCTGGAGTCAGAAGTTGATCAGCACGTTATTACCGCCAATCAGCTGCGCTCATCCGAGTCCTATATCAAGGATATTCTCACATCGATGCCTCTGATGTTGGTGGGGCTGGATAAAGAGGGACGGGTGACCCAGTGGAACCGCCGGGTAGAGGAGCTGTCTGGCGTTGCGGCTGAGAAAGCGCTGGGTAAAACCCTGTGGGAAGCCTATCCCACCATGACCGTAGTGCCCGAGCATATTCAGCAGGCGATTGAGCAGAATAAAATTATTCACCTGAAGCAAAGTCTGCGCAGCTTGTCCCATTATGATATCACCATCTACCCGCTGAACGGTCCAGAGCCCGGCGTTGTTATTCTGGTGGACGATGTATCTAAAGAGACCACCGCTGAAAACCTGCTGATTCACAATGACAAAATGTCATTTATGGGAGAGCTGGCGTCCTCTATGGCGCATGATATTAATATTCCGTTGCAGGCTATCCTGATGGATCTGAAACGGTTTAAAAATATCATGGCCGACAACCCCTTGACGCTGGAGCAGGGCGGTAACGATAAAATGGCATTGCTGGAGTCCATTCACAGTGACATGTCCGACAAGGGTGATCAGGTCTCGAAGATAATTCACAACCTGCTGACTTTTGCCCGTAACCGCCACTCAGAGAAACAGATGGCAGATATCGTTGATGTGATGGAGCATACGGTTAATCTGGGCAAAGAGGTTATTACTGTTTCTGACGGGCTGATGTTCAAGCAGGTTAAACTGGAATGGCAGGTTGAAAAAGGGCTGCCTCAGGTTCCCTGCTATATCACCGAGTTGCAGCAAGTATTCCTCAGCCTGTTCCGCCATGCCTGTATCGCGCTGCAGAAAAAAGCCGGAATGGAAAACTTTGAGCCCACCATAAAGATAATTCTTTCAGAGAGTTACGATAATATGTGGATCAAGATTCAACACAACGGTATCGGGCTGACCAGCGAAGAACAGATGAACCTGTTTGAACCTTTCTTCAGCACTACCCAGCAGGCTGATAGTTTTGATACCGGTGAGCATCTTTCTTTCTCTTACTACATCATCACGGAGCAGCATCAGGGGCACATGGCGGTTACCTCAGATCCGGCTGTCGGCTCAACCTTCCATATGCAGATTCCCATCACCCGATAATCTGCTGGTGGTGCAGACAGGGAGGTTATATGCAGCATCATACCGGTACACTGAAAACCTGGAAGGATGATAAAGGCTTTGGCTTTATCAAACCCTCCAGCGGTGGCAAAGATCTGTTTGTTCATATACGGGATTTCGGCAATATTCCCCGAAAACCCCGGGTCGGCGATATCATCCACTACCAGCCGATAAAAGACCGGGAAGGGCGGCTACGTGCCGCTGATGTCCAGATAGAGGGACTCTCACGAAACCGAACAGTCTCCCAGAAGCGGTCTCAGCCTCAGATACCGGTACGAAACTCAAGACATCAGACGTCAAATAACAGTGGCAGACCAAAGCAACTGTCGCGGGTTGTTTCAGCTATTATCTTCGTCATGGTAGGGGCGACCGTTTATAACGCATTACCGGGTGGTTCGCCTCCAGCCCCAGTCCAGAATGGTTCAGCTGAGCATAGCACTGCAGGGGTTCAAAACGATAACCAACGTATCCTGCAGGCGTACCGGAACCACCAGAGCAATCTGCAGGTCAGTGGCACTGGCGAAGTGGTTAAACTCTTACCGGACGACCTGGAAGGAAGCCGTCATCAGCGCTTTATTCTGCAATTGTCGTCGGGCATCACTATTCTCATCGCTCATAATATCGATCTGGCGCCACGTCTGAACTCATTGCGAACAGGGGACAGCGTCAGCTTTAATGGCGAGTATGAGTGGAATAATAAAGGCGGTGTGGTTCACTGGACTCATCGGGACCCCAAAGGTCACCATCCTCACGGCTGGCTGGAGCATAACGCCAGACGATATCAATAGTAACAAGCCAGTGGGCAGGGAGAGCGAATAAAAACAGGGGGTAAAACAGTAAGAAGAGAGTAAAGCGCTATCCGAAGAAAAGGCAAGGGAGTTGTAGCATCCATACTACGCCCCCTTAAGTTCAGCCATCCATTTCCATGTAGCCGCTGCTTCCTGCAATCCCTCTGGCCACGTTGCTGAATTCCGTAATCAAATCCCTGATCACCCTGAACACGTTGGGCATAATAAGGTCTATGCCGCATGCTGTAACTAGGACAAAGTCCTATTTTTCACAATAACTTTCAATATGTTAAGTACGTTGATATGAATCAAGGTTTCAGTTCAGCATCACCGGAGCGAAGGTAAATACATTCTCGCTGTCCGGGTTAACGGTCATCTCAATCCAGCTGTTATCCTCTTCACCAAACACCTGAACGCGGGTAAAATTAGCCGTCAGCTGACCGTTAGGGTTGTACATCGGCTTATCCATTTTGAAGAAGTGGGAATCGCCGTTAATCAAGACAACCTGACCATCATAACTCTGGGTTTCGCTGATCAGCGTTTTGAAGAAATCAGTGAAGCCGTTTTTATCATCCAGATTCTTCATGAAGTCATCTTCATAGCCACCATCAGAAAGCTCAAACGGGAAGAAGATATCAGCCTGAATAATGATGGCTACACCGGCCAGTTTTTCCTGTTTTGCTTTAGCAAAAGACTGCTTCAGCCATTCGATGTTTTTCGCGTTACGCGCTTTATACTCTTCACTGGCTGCGGCACAGTCTTCAGCTGTACGCTTAGACTTCTTGGTGCACTGTTTTTCAGTCACCACCAGGTTGTTATTACTTCCGGTCACCGCCAGAGCAACAAACTCGACATTGCTGGCAACGAAACGACTGTTCTCACTATAGGCTTCACCCAGCTCGCCCTGACGTTCGACCGCAATGGGGTTTTTACCCTGAGTGGTGGCTTTACTGAAAAAGGTTTTACGCAGGAATGAAAGACGCTCAAGCGGATTGTAGGCGCCATTGTTGGTGCGGTGACAATCGGTCCACTCGTTATCACCCAGGGTGTAGAGTGTCGGCATATTCAGTCGGTTGTAAACACTGATAATGTCGTCACCAATCGCTTTGTCACTACATTCGCTGCTGCCGTTTTTAGTGTCACCAGCGTACATTGTAAAGTTCAGCTTGTGGGCATTCATCGACTCGATAGTCTGGCTGGCCCGCTGCGCCTTTTCTGCTGCATCCTTGCTATAGAACTGATCGCCCCAGAGGCCAACTTTGAGAGTCTCTGCACTATCATGAGCCAGCGCGAGTGGTGCATTAGCTGCCAGTAACAGGCAAGATCCTGAAGCGGCCAACAGTAGTTTCTTCAACATGATACGTATAATCCCCATAATTCATTTTACAAGCACAGTTACTCAGCCAACGGCTTTCCATACACAGGCCTGACATCAGCAGAGGCATGCTAAATTCTGGTGGTGACAGGCTGGTGACAAATTTATGACAGATTAAGGTTTGCTGCGGTGACAGTCGGTTTGAGAAAAATTACAGCTACGCTGAATTCATAGCTATACTCTATTTTCACTGGCGGCCAAAAAGACTAGAACTATATAACTTTCAGTCGCTTAGATCGCTGCTTAGTTCAGCTTGCCAGGCCGCAGATTGGTGGTTATTGAGACTCGCAGAGCCATAAACTCCAAACCGCTTCATGACGCACTGCGTCAGAGGGATATGACAATTTAATTAAGGGAAAACGATGAAAACAAAAATAATAGAACCCGCCGAAAATGCCTACCACTATCCACTTTTGATCAAAAGCCTGCTGTTATCGGGCAAGCGATACCAACCTGAGCAGGAGATCGTCTACAGCGATCTGTTCCGCTATGACTACCGCACCCTTTATCAGCGTATCTGTAAGCTGGCACATGTATTAACCGATGCCGGAGTAGAAGCGGGGGACACCGTGGCACTGATGGACTGGGACAGCCATCGCTATCTGGAAGCCTATTTTGCCGTACCGATGATTGGCGCAATTTTACACCATGTCAATGTGCGCCTTAGTCCTGATCAGATTCGCTACACCATGGATCATGCGGACGATAAGTTAGTGCTGGTTCATGATGATTTTGTCGCCATTGCTGAGCAGTTATCCGCCGAGCTACCCAAAGTCATCGGGTATCTTCAGCTATCCGATGAGCAGCAACCGGTCACCACCTCTTTAAACACCGTTGGTGAATATGAAAGACTGTTGCAAGACGCCAGCGATCAGTATGAGTTTCCGGATTTCGATGAAAACTCGGTGGCGACACTGTTTTACACCACCGGTACCACCGGTAACCCCAAAGGGGTGTACTTCTCTCATCGCCAACTGGTGTTGCATACCCTGAATGGCGCAGCGACTCTGGGACTTTATGATGGTCAGCCAATGCTGCGTTCGGATGATGTCTATATGCCGATGACACCGATGTTTCATGTGCACGCCTGGGGCGTGCCTTATATCGCGACGCTGCTGGGGGTTAAGCAGGTTTACCCGGGCCGCTATGAACCCAATAAACTGGTAAAGCTTTACCGTGAAGAGAGGGTCACCTTCTCCCATGGCGTGCCAACAGTACTACAGATGATTCTTAACTGTGAAGAGGCCAAAACCACGGACATGACTGGCTGGAAAATGGTCACTGGCGGCAGCGCCCCGACACTGGCCCTGGCACAGCAGATGGCGGAAAAGGGGATTCTCTTCCATACCGCCTACGGGATGTCCGAAACCTGCCCGCTGTTAACCACCACCCATCTGCCTCCGGCGGCGCGTGCGCTGGATATGATTGATCAGACGTCCCTGCGAATCAAAACGGGGATCCCTAACGCGATGGTGGAACTACGAATTGTAGACCCTGCCGGAAACGATGTTGCCCATGATGGCGAAGCGGTGGGCGAGGTTGTGGTGCGCGCGCCCTGGCTGACGCAGGGCTATTACAAAGAACCCGAAAAGGGCGCTGAGCTCTGGCAAAACGGCTGGTTGCATACCGGTGATGTGGCGTCAATGGATCAGCATGACGTACTGGAGATTAAAGACCGGATTAAAGATGTCATTAAAACCGGAGGCGAATGGATCTCATCAATTGAACTGGAAAACCTGATCAGTCAGCACCCGCTGGTGTCTGAGGTTGCCGTGGTCGGGGTTGCCGATGAAAAGTGGGGGGAACGGGCATTTGCTCTGATTGTTCCGGTCGCGGGCAATCAGATTGACGCTGCCGCAATTCAGACGCACCTGCTGCAGTTTGTTGAGAGTGGCCGGATAAACAGATGGGCCATACCTGAAAAGGTGAGTGTGGTCTCAGAGATACCGAAAACAAGTGTAGGAAAACTCAACAAAAAAGTGATCCGTCAGCAATATAGCGGCTAAACGAGCACTTGCTGATACAACAATTTTGCCTGCATCAGCCCAACGGTTTTTATTTCTGCCGGGTTAGGTAATTGTCGATTTATTAACTAAGCTATATTAGCTGTTATTAATATTCGAGAAATACTCATCTGAAAATAAAAACCGGAGAAGGTAAAAAAGATGAATAACAAGAATAAAAAGTCTGTTGGCTTACATGCGTTGTATGAAGATAACCCTGTCACCGCTGACCTGAAAGTTTTCGGACGTGTCGCAAACCAGGACCGCCGGGGCTTTCTGCGCGGGGCAGGTCTCACCAGTATGGCAGCGCTGTTGGGCGTGTCATTCATTCCTTATCACCGCAATATGCCGCAGGGACTTATTCCCGCAGCAATGGCCGATGATACCACCCCGTTCTCTATTGAAGGAAAAGAGGGGCTGACGATTCTCAATGACCGGCCGGTCAATGCTGAGACGCCTGCCCACCTGCTGGACGATGCAATCACACCCACCAGCCGTCATTTCATTCGCAACAATGGCGTGCCTCCGGTTGACGTGGATGCGGACACCTGGCAACTGACGATTGATGGTCTGGTTGATAAACCATTAACCCTGTCGATCAAAGATCTACAGGAGCAGTTTGAAGTCGTTACCCGGCCCGTGGTAGTGGAGTGTGGCGGCAATGGCCGTGCGGCCTTTAATCCCCCCGCCAGTGGTAACCAGTGGACCTATGGCGCGGTTGCCTGCTCTGAGTGGACCGGTGTCCGCTTAGCCGATGTGCTCAAGGCGGCAGGGGTTAAGCCCGGCGCGGTTTATACCGCTCACCACAGTGCCGATAAACATCTTTCCGGTAAAGAAGATAAAGAGGCGATCTCCCGTGGTGTACCTATCGACAAAGCGATGGACCCCAATAACCTGATCGCGTTTGCCATGAATGGGCAACCGATTCATCCGATGAATGGTGCACCGTTGCGCCTGATTATTCCGGGCTGGCCTGGTTCCTGTTCGCAGAAATGGCTGCAACGCATCAACATTCGTGATCGGGTTCACGATGGTGCCAAGATGACAGGTACCGCTTACCGGGTACCGAAACACCCGGTTGCTGCTGGTGAAAAGGTTGATAAAAAAGATTTTGTTATTATCGAGCGCATGCCGGTTAAATCCCTGATTACCTACCCGGCGACCGGCAGCATCATCAGTGACAGATCAATGGAAGTTCGCGGCAGTGCCTGGTCAGGAGAGCGTAAAATTACCCAGGTGGAGATCTCCATCGACTTCGGCGCTACCTGGATCAAAGCTGAACTGGGAGAGCAACCCAACTATGGTGCCTGGCAGCGCTTCAAAGCACAGGTGAGCTTCCCGGAATCCGGCTACTATGAAGTGTGGGCCAAAGCGACGGATGAGAAGGGTGTCAGCCAGCCATTCGGCATTGCCTGGAATCCCAAAGGCTACCTGAATAACAGTATGCACCGGGTTGCAGTCAACGTTAGCTGATAGGGCGCTATATGATCAGACACGTCTTTACAGCACTGATAATCAGTCTGCTGACCGGGTTTATTGGGGTTAAATCAGCCGCCGCCGATCAGGCCAACCTTGCCGCCAAAGGTAAGCAGTTGGTTCTGGTCTGCTCGGGCTGTCATAACTTCGCTAAAGATCAACCTCATAAAATCGGTCCAACCCTGTGGGATGTTGTTGACCGAAAGGTGGGCTCTGCCGTCGGCTTTGAATACTCCGACGCATTTAAACAGTTCGACGGCAGCTGGACACCAGAGAATCTCAAGCACTATCTGGCGTCTCCCGCCACCTTTATCCCCAATAACCATATGGCATTCTCCGGGATCAGTGCCGAATCTGACCGCGATGCTGTCGTTGCCTATCTGCAAACACTAACCGCCGATGGCCCTGTGGTTGGCGCATCCAGTAGCTTTGACTACGGGGGGCTCAAACAGGGCCCAGGTCGGGAGGATGTTTACACAGTCTGTTCTCGCTGCCACTCCATTATGCTGGTGAAGCAACAGGGCATGAGTCGTTCCCGCTGGACGGACACCCTGGTGTGGATGGTTGAAGAGCAAGGCATGGATGAATTACCCGACGACCAGCATGAACGCATTCTCGATTATCTGGCAAAATACTACGGCGGATAGTCGTTCAATCGTACATCAGGGCATGTAAAAAAGGATGGCATAGAACAACACCAGGTTGACGGCAAACGCCACCCATGTTTTTGCCCGAAAACCTGGCTTCACCGTTTTGTGATGGAAGTACTTCTGCGATACCAGCGCACCGCCTGCACCACCGAAAAAGGACAGGCTGTGCAGAGCCGCTTCCGGAGCCCGTTTAGCGTGTTCACGCAATGATCTGCGTTTATCCAGCCAGTAAAAAAGCGGCATAACCGCAAGGTTCATCCCGATCATCTGGCTGATCAGTATCCCCCGAAAGCTCAGTTCATCATAAAAGTTCAGTCGCAATCCCAGGTTAACAATAAGTGCTGCGGCGACAGATGAGAGAAAAAAACCATTAGTCAGCCAGGTGGCAACCACCGGAGAGGAGAAAAACCGAACAATCAGCCAGAGGCTGAGCCAGGATAAGGCTATCTGAAGCGGGATAACCAGCATAGATATGTCAGATAGAATCGTGTGCATGAACACTCCTTGTCGCGTGATCACTACTGATTTGAGTCAGCCTTGTCGTCTGGCCGCAATATTAATCCTAAAGCGGCGACGAGGAAACAGGGGATGATTGGTATTCGTGTAGCGATCTGCTACAATTTTTTAAGTTAACCCATCGGGAGAAAGTCATCATGGCAAAAGCGCACTCTCCACTGCGTTTAGAAGCGCAGTTAGTTGAAAACGCCACCCTGGCAGGTAAGCAGTTGCATCGCTCAACCGCAGAGCAGATTGAATATTGGGCGGATATAGGCCGAAGTGTTGCCAATGTCATCAGCCCCGATACGCTGATGCAGGTGTGTGCAGGCCTTGCCCGGGTGCGTATCGAGCCCGTTGTTGGCCCAGCAGTTGACCCTGATGCATTGTTCGAGGCTCTTGAAAATGATCGTACAAGCGGCCGCCTGAGCGATGACATTACCACTGCATCGTTACGTTATCAGGCATCCGCCAGCCATCCGGGATTGTTGGAGCAGATAGACAGCGATGGACACGTTTCTCTGGGGCAGTTCCGTAACGGCCAGTTTCAGGTAGAAAAAGAGCTCGATGCCGGTGCAGCCTAAACAGCTGTGGATGCTGACAGGGGGGAATGGTGCCGGTAAAAGCACCTTTTACCGAAAGTTTCTGCAACCGTTGGGGATGCCTTTCGTCAATGCCGACATCCTGGCAAAGCAACTGTTTCCGGATGACCCCGAAGGCAACAGTTATACCGCAGCACAACTGGCTGCAAATATGCGTCAACAGTTGCTACTGGACGGTGCCAACTTCTGTTTCGAAACGGTTTTCTCTCACCCGTCAAAGATTGATTTCATCGCAAAAGCCAAAGCGCTCGGCTATCAGATTATTCTGGTACTGATTCATGTGCAGTCCAGCGCGCTTAACCATGCACGCATCAGTCAGCGAGTAGAAGAGGGCGGGCACTTTGTGCCCGAAGAAAAAGTGGAGGGTCGCATCCCCAGAACGTTAATCAATGTTCGTGCGGCTCTGCCGTTGTGTGATCAGGTGAGAATTCTGGATAACTCCAGCGCTACCGACCCTTTCCGCCAGATTGCCACTATCCGCCAGCAGGTGCTGACCTCTCACATTGAGCCGCTGCCCGACTGGGCGGCGGAACTGCTGACCGATCTCGTCTAGTCAGCCGAGGCATCAGCGACTCAGTAAAAACGCTACTTTGTCTGCTGTTTCAGTAGCAGCTTAATCTCTTCGAGTTGCTGTTGCAGATCAGCAATAGTGGGCTCATGGGCGTCGATCGCCGCCTGCTTTCTAACCTTGGCGTGCTCTTCATCCAGAACATTCACCACGATGCCGATCACCATATTCAGAAACGCGAACGCGGTGAAGAAGATAAAGGTCAGATAGTAGATCCAGCTGAGCTTATAGACCGTCATGGTTTCATACATCACATCGGTCCAGTCCTCAAATGTCATCACCCGGAACAGGGTCAGCAACGAGATAGTGATGTCGCCCCAAAGCTCTGGATTGATATCTTCAAACAGCGTGCTGCCGATCGCAGCATAGATATAAAAGATGATAAACATCAACAGGATAACATAGCCAAGCTGAGGCATCGCTTTAATCAGGGAGTTGAGCAGCAGGCGCAATTCAGGGATAACGGAAACCATCCGCAACACCCGGAAAACCCGCACCAGACGTGCAACCAGTGCCATATCGGTGTTATCGATGGGGATCAGACTGATGGTGACAATCAGGGTGTCAAAAATGTTCCAGGGATTTTTGAAAAAGTCCTTTTTATTCTCTTCTCCGAGGAAGCGAATAGTGATCTCAACTAAAAAGAAAACCGTAATCAGTCGGTCAAGCCAGACGACCAAAGACACCGCCAGCGGTGTCAGTTCGTAGGTTTTAGCACCCACCAGTAGGGCTGAGCTGACAATAACGATAACAACAAACAGCTCAAACGCTTTGTTGCTGCGAAGTTTGGTAAAGGTCGACTGAAGCTGGCCAAAATTTATCATGTTTAACGGGTTCCATAACCACTCTGGGCATCACGGGTGGAAAGATAGCTGAAGGTGTTTCTGAAAGCGATATGTTAAATAGAGATTCTTAAAATTTAAACGCTTGACTGGTCAGCCCCTGAAGCGGTGGCGATAACCTTAACTCGAAGCGGCCGTGACAATACGTATCTTTATGACACACCTCAAGCCTCTATTAAAAAAGAGCACAAAGGCAGGTTAGTGGCAGGTTATTAAACTAGCCTTAACAGGAGAGCAAGAGAGGAAATCAGCAAAACAGGCAGAAAAAGACCCCAGGATATAACAGGGTGCGTTGACCTCAGTAGCGCAGACAAATAGAGTGGGATGCCTGATTAAGTGTGGACTATGGATAGCGACCACCTGGCGCTTGTGCCAGATAATTGATACGACATGGATGGAACTTGAGATGTAACTGATGAAAAAGATCCCGGCAATCAGCTCCAGTGATTATTACCCTATCAATGAGCTGCTTGATATAACTCGCTTTGCCGAATTACTGGAAGGCTACTACCAGGCAACAGGCATCCCGAATGGCCTTGTCGGGCTTAATGGTGAAGTGCTTACCCAGGCTGGTTGGACCGAAGCCTGCAACTATTTTCATCGGGGCAATGAAGAGACAAACCGACGCTGCGTCAAAAGCAATTGCACGCTTCTTGAACAGGCCCAGAATCAAAAAGTCAGCTATTCGCGCTGTCAGAACGGGCTGTATGACTATGCCACACCAGTCATCATCGAGGGCAACCATGTTGCCACCCTGTTTATGGGGCAGCTGCTGCATGAAGCACCGGATCTTAAACATTTTGAACAACAGGCTGAGGAGTTCAATTACGACAAAGCGGCCTATGTCTCTGCAATTAAACAGGTTCCGGTGATACCCAAAGAGCAGATTGAGAGGCAACTGAATCATCTGGTTCAGGTAACAACCGTCCTGGCAAGCAGTGCACTGAGCTCTATCAGAGAACAGCACCTTCAGCACGCACTGAAACATAGTAAGAAGCAGAGCATTGAGATCAAAGACCTGCTTGATAACTCACCGGCAGGCATAGGCTGGAGCGATGAGGCGGGTAATATTGAATATATTAATCACACCTTCAGCCGCATGTTGGGCTATACCCTTGAAGACCTGCCCAACCTGACAGCCTGGTTTAAAGCTGCGTATCCAGACCCTGAAAGTCATCATGCCATGCTGTCTAGCTGGGACGGTTGGGTCAGCAGCGGTCGAACATTCACAGAACCTTTTACTCACGAAAGCTCTGTGTATTGTAAAGATGGAACAAGCAAAAGAATTACTGGGCAGATCTCGGCTATCAACAACAAAAAACTGTTTATCTGCACCGATATCACAGAAAAATGGCGCAGTGAACAGCGCAACCTGACAAGAAATAAAATGTTAGAGCGGATCACACAGGGGGAACCGCTCAGCAGTATCATGCATCATCTGATAACCGACATTGAGACAGATAAACCCTCTATGTACTGCAGTATTCTGTTGTTGGATGCCGAGGGTAAACATCTTTTAAACGGCGCAGCCCCCAGCCTGCCTGACTTCTACAGTGAAGCGATTAATGGCATCAAGATTGGTGAGGGCGTGGGGTCTTGCGGCACCGCAACCTATTTGGGCAAGCGCGTCATCGTTGAAGATATTGCCACCCATCCATACTGGAAACCCTATCGTGAACTGGCGGCTAGCGCAGGTTTGGCATCATGCTGGTCTGAACCTATTATCGCATCGACTAACAAAATACTGGGCAGTTTTGCCATCTATCATGCAACACCAAGCTCCCCGAATGATGACGATATCGAGTTAATATCCTTTGCGGCAAACCTGGCGGCTATTGCAATTGAGAATGTTAATAACCGGGAAGAGCTTATCAGGCGTGAACAAGCCTACCGCAGCCTGGCAGAAAACGCGCCGGATGCCATCGCCCGATATGATCAGGCCGGTGATTTGATCTATACCAATCCTAACTTTGCCGCACTGTTTACCAAGAACCTAGCTGAAAATCACAGTAGTCTTAGACATTACCACTCAGTGATTAAAAATGTGATTCACACGGGGGTGCCACGACAGGTAGAGATCGACCTGCCGCTAGCATCAGGACACTGTTATCTGATGTTCAACATTGTCAGTGAGAATGAAGGGGGTGGGGGCGCACTGGCCATCGGGCGGGATATCACCCTGCACCGGGAGATGGAACAGAAGCTGGAGAAGCAAGCCCGATCCGATTTTCTCACCCAGCTGATCAACCGGCGTCATTTCTTTGAGCTGGCAAACCGGGAGATACTGGTTGCCAGCCGTTATAACAACCCTCTGTCACTCATTATGTTTGACCTGGACCACTTTAAGCAGATCAACGATACCTTCGGGCATGCGATTGGCGATCTGGTGCTGCAGAAAGTCGCTGACGCCAGTCTGGCCACCATTCGTGCCGTTGATATTCTTGCCCGGTTGGGGGGCGAAGAGTTCGTTGTGCTGCTGGTGCAGACCAATCACGATGACGCGCAGCGCAGTGCCGAGAGGCTACGTCAGGCAATTGCCAGTGCGGCGATCTCTCTGGGCAGCGATACAGTCACCGTCACCGCATCCTTCGGTGTGACAACAATCTACTTTGACAATGACAGCAGTCACAGCATCAACCATATGATTTCCGATGCCGATAAAGCGATGTATCGCGCCAAGCAGGAAGGGCGTAACCGGGTGGTGTGTGCCTGATCGATACAGGGCTAAAATCATCGGCGCTGATTCAGCAGTGGCAGATAAAGCCGATACGCATCATTGGTAAAACTAACAGTTTCCAGCTTAAACAATAACCATATTAGGTATTAAGAGTTCGCGGAATCCAGCAATAGGCGACATACTGAATCAGACTTATAAACCATCGTATCAATGGTGATTTCATATGAGGTTGTTCAAAAAGAGCATCTGGTCGATATTCTACATTCTCACGATTTTCTTTTTGATCTGTCTGATCGCAGTCTCCTACATCGGTTGGAACAACATCTACCTGCAGTACCAAAAGTCCCAGGAGAATACGCTTAAGCTGATAGCCAGTTCAACTCACTCGCTCTACCAGACCCACGAAGTTATGCTGGATATTTTAGGGCAACGGTTTATTGAAGATAGCGGTTACAAAGACAACATCCGTTCAATGAAGATACTGGATGCTGCGCTGCTTGAAAGTCCGGCGATTACATCGATCGCCATCGTTAATCCTCAGGGACAAATGCTGTACGCAACCAATGGTCTCGATGTGTCCGGTTTCCCTAATCTGCTTGAGCAGGAGGAGAGTCGTAAATCTTTCCTGGCGGTGATGGAAAGTCAAAAAATGATGTTTGGCCGCACCTACTATTTTAAACCGTTTAATGACTGGATAGTCCCCATCAGAAAGGCGATCAGAGATAGTCAGGGCAATGTAAGAATGGTCATTACGGCTGCGCTACGGTTAGAAAAATCATTCGGCTTCATTGTAAAAAACGCCGATGAGAACGATCAGTACAACACCCTTATTATCAGAGACGATGACCAGTACATACAGTATGCCAGTAACGGCCCTGATAATAATTACGAAGTCTACCGATCGCCTTTTTCTGCAGAAAAACTGGTCAACATTGAGAAGAGCTTAGGCCAGCATTATGAGCATTCAGAAGACGAACTGAAGCGCACCGAGCATATAGTCTCATTCCCCTACACCGGCGACGAAAAGGTCCAGTATCTGGCGTCACTGAAGTATGACAACACCTACAAACTCTGGCTTCTCTCCACCACTAAAATGGACATTATCACCACGGCCTTTACAAATTTAGTGAAGATCTATCTCTCTATATTTGTGGCTGTTGAGATCATTCTTTACACCCTGGTTCGGATTATCTTCAACGCAGCGAAGAAAAGAAACGAAGATTTACTCTATCAGGCAACCCATGATCAACTCACGGGCATGCCCAACCGGAGTTACCTGCAGACCAATATCTATAGCTGGATTCGTGACCCTACCAAGCCGTTCAGTCTTCTGTATATCGATTTAGACCGTTTCAAAAGCATCAATGACAGCTTTGGCCATCAGTGTGGCGACCAGCTACTGCTGGACCTTGCCAGAAGACTTCAGTCGATTCAGCCAAAAGACTCAATCATTATCCGTCACGGGGGAGATGAGTTTGTAGTGTTAACCCCGTTAGTTGATACCGAAGAGGTGATGGCACTCTCCCAAACAATAATCGAAACCATCTGCAAACCCTACAGGGTTAACAACTTAAAACTGCATATCGGGGCCAGTATCGGCATTGCACAATATCCAGTCCATGGTGAAAGTTTTGATATCCTGCTGCGCTCTGCTGATATAGCGATGTATGAATCGAAAAAAATTAAAAACAGTATCCATCTGTTTGAAGACAAGATGGAAGAGGGCTATCTGCAAAACGTCAAAATCGAGCAAGCCCTGCGTAGCGCCATCTCCGATGATGAACTCTTTATGGTTTATCAGCCCCAGGTCACCCCGGAAGGAGATTTCTATGGTGTCGAAGCGCTGGTGCGCTGGCAAAGCGCTACCTTAGGGTTTGTCCCGCCCGATCGTTTTATATCTGTCGCCGAGACCTCAGGCCAGATGCCCGCCATCGGCAACTTTATCACGCAGCAAACCCTCAAAGATGTGAAAGAGGTTCAGAGCACACTGAACCGGTCTTTTCATACCTCAATTAACATCTCAGTGCGTCAGTTGATGGAGGTGGGCTTTGCCGAACGATTTATTCAGAGTATACAAACGAACAACCTCGCTAACGCCTCGATTACCCTGGAGATTACCGAAAGCCTGTTCATCGAGGATATTGATCACATCGTGCCTTTACTGCAGGAGTTTAAGGATCATGGTTTCGAGATCTCTATGGATGATTTCGGTACCGGCTATTCATCCCTGAGCGTCCTCCGCCGCCTGCCCATCGATGAACTGAAGATCGACAAGAGCTTTATCGACGTCATGTTCGTCGATGAATCCTCCCAGAAGATGGTGCAAAACATCATCATGATCGGCAAAAATCTGGAGATGGATATCGTCGCTGAAGGGGTAGAGACCCGGGAACAGGTGGATATCCTCAAAGCATTTGGCTGCGACCGGATACAGGGCTATCACTTTGCCAAACCGATGAGAAAAGAGGCGTTAATTCAGTATATAGAGGAACATGATATTGTTGCTAGTTAATTGCTTAAAGCCCAATGATATTGGTATGTGAGAGTAGGGTAGGTAAACCGCCCCTGACCTACCCCATTTTATCTGTATTGACGTTAAGCTGATTCTTCCAAGGACATTTCTGCTTGCTGTTTTAGTTTTTCTTTCTGGCGTTTCTTTGCTTCTGAGTCAAGCGACCTGAAACGCTTAATATCACTAATCATTCCCTTGTAACAGTGGTGCGTCGAGGCAATTTCATCTATAACGCGATGTTCGATTTCATCAAATTTCTTCTGCTCGTAAAGTGCCCACACACTCGTGCCTGACTCAAATTTTTTTCCATGTTGATATTTATTAAGAATGTCATTCTTGACCTTAGGATAAAGAAAATCGTGATTCGTGTTAAACATACCAATCGCTAACTGCGAAAGGTCAATTATCCGAAACTTATTCATAAACCTGAACGTCTCCGCGTTATCTAATATTTGATAACGACGAAACAGATCACACAAAATCAATACATCTGAAGTGGAAATACCAATACCACTCAGAACAGCGGCTAGCTTACCCTGATGTGCTTTGTGAACCACTGTTAACGCTTGATTGAGCATGTCATAGATCCTTTGTACCAACTCTTTCTCGGTTTTGCAGTCCCATCGCCATACGGTCTTAATTCGTTTTTCAACTTGATCTGTCGATATCCTGATATCTTTATCGGGGTTGGCAATGAGAAAAGCACCTCCAATCAATTTACAACTTTTGTCCCAAGGGTTATAGCAGAAGCCTGTTTCGACGCGAGCGCTCTCAGGCACATAGAACTCAAGATCGAAAAACACTGTACGACACTTGCCCAACTTCAATTTATAATGACTCATGTTATTTCCTTGTCAGCCTAAGACCTTAAGTCTGCGGATAGAATGCACTCTCAAAAAATGCATAAGCTACTTCCAGTTCGTCTTCTTGAGGTGGTACGCTCTCAATCCAACGTACCCTCATTCCTATGTAATGCGCCCAAGACACCGCCTTTCTAAATGCCTTTTTTTGCTTTCTTTTCGCGCATAATTCGATGTATGTATTTACGAGGGGGTATTGTCTATTACCCGCAGAATACTTAGCTTGTTCAAACGCCTTTCCATAATACAGATAAGCCTTAGCGTATGACTGCTGGCGATAATACATTATTCCGTACAACCAGTTTGCATACCACCCCAGCGCCTCTGTCAGAGATTTTTGCTTAAGACGTTGTTCGAACGTTTGAATAGTATCTTTCTTAATCTCTCGCGTTTTTCTCAGTTGCTCTGCTTCGTGAAGTTCATCAAAAAAACCTTCGGGTGGGGGATATTTAACCTGAAGACAGGGACTTTCAATTAACATGCGTCCTTGAAAATTCCCACAGTTATGTATGATGCCTTTCTGTTCTTCAACCGTGTATGGCTGATTAAGTCTTGTCTCAATTTGTCTACGCTGTTCCAATGATTTTACATATTCAGTCCCAATATTTGCTTTGTACGCCCAGTAGGATGGCACGCTTGTCCATAGTAATTCATCCCGCAGACCATTTGAGAAATTGCGATTTTGCAGAGCCTTAGCAATTTCTGAATCGACATACTCCTCTATTTCAGAGTGATCCTGAGAAAGGTGTTCTGTGTAAATTTTATAACGTTCAATCAGAGAACTCAGGAACTCTCGACCAAAAGCCTTAGCGATTTCTTGACATACATAGGTGCTAAATCTGGCTATAAAAGCGACAATCAATACAGAAGATTTTTCTTTCTCGGACAGTTTACGATGGTGCTTTGATGTGCAGCTTTGCAACGCATCGAACGACTGTCTCAAATTCATATTGAGGCCATGCCATGATGGAATATGTTGTCCTTTTAGCCAGTTCCGAGCATTAGCTTCATTCTGTTTTAGCTGGTAGTTCTCTTGAGCACCTCCATCTCCAGGGTAATGAAAATTAGTAAGCGAAGTTTTCGCAACTTCTTGACCAAATTCCAACGCTTTCTGCAAAGGCCATGTAATTCCATCTGCTTTTACAGTTGGCAGGTACCAAAAAGGATCATTAGGCGTCTTCCAGCTCTCATCTTTGATATTAAATCGCAGGTAGTTTTTTTGGGGTGACAAAATCATTCGACCAATGAATCGGGTCTCTAATGCCCACTTCAAAGTTTCTTTCTGGCTGAAGTATGTTCCTTCCTCATTGATCAGGTGCCTGTACTGAACGTAGACCTCATTGACTGAGCATAGCATTGCATTAGCAATTCTTTTGGATGGAATAATAGTCTTAAGCTGTTTACGAAAAACATCTAAGATCTGATCAAAATTATCGGCGAATTGACCTTCTTCAGTTACGAGACGATCAAGTGTTTTCTGATATTTCTTTCGCTCTGCGTCAGAGAATCTGGGATCTTTTCTTGCATCTTTCTCGGCAAGCAGTCCTGTACTACTAAACAAGAATTTCGCAAGTATGCCTACTGGAGGGAAGCCTATATCTGTTTTCATATCTATTCCGTGATTAAAAGGCTCCCCAGTGGAGAGCCTGAAATACCGTTTAATTATTTGCGATTAGGATTTAACTGCTTACCACGATTACCATTTGCCTTGGCGTTCGCGGTGTTATTTCCTGATGTTCCACGGTTTGCATTCTTGATGTTTGATTTATGATTGCTGTTTGCTTTGTTTGACATAGTATTCACCTGTACTTGTTTATGCGTAATTGCAGGTGAGAATTTATCTCATCAATAGAATTGAGTAACCGTCAGTTTTTGAGACGAGTAATTTTCTTTAATTAACAGGCAGATAAGAATATCAACCAAGGCTATAAACAGGTTTGTATTTCGTATAAATACTCATCATTCACGCCTTTGGTTGCGACTACGATTTTGTTATTGCTTAAGTACGCGACACGCTCACCAGGCTTGAGAGTGCAGTAGCTATACTCCTCAGACTCGAATGAGTAAGCAAACCATCGGGTAAATGATGCCAGCGCATCCGTGTACCAATCGTTTTCTTTGGCAAAGTTCATCGCTACACTAATTACAGCTATTAAGCCTATGAACCTAGTAAAGTTGAGTACAATTTCTTTTGCTGTAAACGCTTCATTCCACCAATTCACAAGCAAACTCTTCATCGATATTACCTTGACGGGCATAAAGCTTAGTACGACGCCCACCATCAGGAAAAGCACACCTGATAGCGCTAAACAAATTGAGAGAGTTAGTGGCGCATACAGAACGGCTAAGATGGATTGGGTTATTGGATAAGCAGAAGAGGGTACGTGCAATTCACCGTTGATTGTTTGTCTCGCTAGAGCAAGGCTAATACCACTTCCTATGACTAAGACTCCAGACACCAATAGCTTTCCAAAACCTGATCCAATGAAAGCTTTAGCCAATGAATTCAAGAAAACTAGAAAGCCGTATATCAATGCTACAACAGCAAAATAATACAGACCTTCAATATTCTCTTGAAAACCCATTGCTTTCCCTGCTAAAAAAGCGATGAAGGCTAATAGCGAAACAACATAGCCTGAAGTTTCTTCTGTCTGATTTTGCAGCGACGATCTTAAATATGTCTTGAGTGATCTGAGCAAGGTTCCTTCCCGCTAATTTAGTGATGCAAATATTGGTAGACTGAATCTAACATGCAGTCACGATGATTTGTACTCCGTTATCACCATTTTGACTGCCTGATATACCTAAGCTCCAATGCCTGTAGTACACTGATTTCCATTCAAAAAAGAGGCAGCGGACGCTTCATCTCTTTCCCCGCTGGCTCTGCTAATACGTTGTAATAAGGCAAAACGATTTCATGACTAATTTCTCTCAAACGGCTGCATTTATCTGGTCAGTGGCCGATCTTCTGCGTGGTGATTTCAAACAAAGTCAGTATGGGCGAGTGATCCTGCCGTTTACGCTGCTACGGCGTCTGGAATGTGTGCTGGAGGCGGATAAACAGGCGGTATTGGATGCTCATGAGAAAGTGAAGGGCATGAGCCTGCCTGAGGAAGCGATTGAGAAGTTAGTTCTGCGGGCAACCAGCCAGAACTTTTACAACACTTCGCCCATGTCCCTTGATAAGCTGGGTGAAACAGGGATTAAAGATAACCTGGACAACTATGTTCAGTGTTTTTCTAAAGATGCCCGTGAGATCTTTGAATACTTTAAATTTGATGAGTTTGTCGGCTTGCTGAGTGATGCCAACCTGCTCTACAAAGTGGTGCAGAAGTTTGCCAATACCGACCTGAGTCCTGATGCCATTTCCAACCACGAGATGGGGCTGGTATTTGAAGAGCTGATCCGCCGTTTTGCTGAAAGCTCTAATGAGACCGCAGGGGAGCACTTTACCCCACGGGATATCGTCCATCTGACCACCTCGCTGGTATTAATGGAAGACGACAGGGCGCTGACCAAAGAGGGGATTATCCGCACCATCTATGACCCGACGGCGGGTACGGGTGGTTTTCTGTCCAGCGGTATGGAATATCTCTATGAGTTGAACCCCAATGCCAAGCTGGTGCCTTTCGGACAAGAGCTTAACTCTGAGTCCTACGCTATCTGTAAAGCGGATATGCTGATCAAAGGACAGGAGGTCAACAATATTAAGCTGGGCAACACCCTGTCCAACGATCAGCTCTACGCCGATAAGTTTGACTATATGCTCTCCAATCCGCCGTTTGGGGTGGATTGGAAAAAGGTCGAGGGTGAGATCAAGGACGAACACACCCTGAAGGGCTTTGATGGTCGTTTCGGGCCTGGTCTGCCCCGGGTGTCTGATGGTTCACTGCTGTTTCTGATGCACCTGATCAGCAAATTGCGCGACACCTCGGTTAACGCTTCAGGCAGTCTTGAGGGCAAGGTTGAGGGCGGCGGCCGTATCGGTATTATCCTTAATGGCTCACCGCTGTTTACCGGCGGGGCAGGCAGTGGAGAGAGTGAGATCCGCCGTTATATTCTCGAAGCCGATCTGCTGGAAGCGATTATCGCGTTGCCGAATGATATGTTCTACAACACAGGCATCGCTACCTATGTCTGGGTCCTGTCGAATAAGAAAGCAGCCGGGCGCAAAGGTAAAGTGCAGCTGATTAACGCAGTTAATCTCTGCGGCAAGATGCGTAAATCGTTAGGCTCAAAGCGCAATGAGATGAGTGCGGATGATATTCGTATCATCACCCGCTGTTTTGGCGAATTCGAAACCGTTGATCATCAGCTATTGGATAAACCTGCCGATCAGAAGAGCAGCCGTGGCCGCCAGGCAGCTAATCCTAAGGCTGAATCAGCAAAAACCTTCTCCAGTAAAATATTCAATACCACGGACTTCGGTTATCGTCGTATTACCATCGAGCGCCCACTGCGTCTGTCGGTACAGATCAGCGATGAACGCCTAGAAGAACTGCGCTTTGCGCCGAAACCGTTTAATGCACCGATGCGCTGGATCTGGGAACAGTTTGGCCAGCAGTGGAATGAAACCGGTTATGGTCAGCTGAGCGAATACACCACTGAGATCAGGGCGGAACTGAAAGCCAGTTACCCCGAACTGAAAGAGAAACAGATTAAAGAGCTGCTGGACAGCAAACTCTGGCTCAGCCAGCGAAGCCTGCTGCATAAAGGCTACGAGTTGCAGGGCGGGCTCGGTGCATCAATGGGAACTAACGCCGTTATTGATAACCCCTGCGATGACCTCAATCGGTTTGAAGACGAACTGAAACTCGCCATGAAACAGACAGGCGTGAAGCTGGATGCCAAAGAGAAGAAACAACTGCTGGATGCCATTAGCTGGAAGAATCCAGCGGCGCAGCCCGTTATTCGGAAAGTTCTTAAAGAAACAGCGCAACCAAAATACGGTGCTTTTGAGGCAACCATCAATGGCAAACCCGCCGTGGTGGAATACCAGCCCGATGGAGATCTGCGGGACAACGAGAATGTACCTCTCGATCCCTCACAGCCCACCCAGAACCTGATCGAAAGCTACTTCGACCGTGAAGTCGCCCCTCATGTACCCGATGCCTGGATCGATGCCAATAAGCGCGATGCCAAAGATGAAGAGATCGGTATTGTCGGTTACGAGATTCCCTTTAACCGGCATTTCTATGTCTATCAGCCACCCCGTAGTCTGGAAGAAATTGATGCGGATCTGGATAGGGTAAGTGCTGAGATCATGAACCTGCTGCGGGAGGTTCACTCATGACGGTCTTTTTCCGCGATCAGTGCGTTGCGGCTGTGCTCGCTCAGTCACATAGCAGGCTATGCTCCCTCGCTGCGCTCAGGCGCGCCTTCTGCTCACAAAAAAATCCTCGCCCTGAGAAGGGGATTGGAATATGAGTAGGTATCAAGTCTATCCTGAATACCAAGAAGTAAATTCAGATTGGATTGGAAAGGTTCCAAAAGGCTGGACGACTTCACCAGTTAAAATGGTTTCTGATATTTTTAATGGAGCAACACCTAAGTCGGGTGAGTCATCGTACTGGGACGGGGAAATATCATGGATTACTCCAGCTGATTTAGGAAAAACAGATACACCACTCATCAGTAACGGCCAAAGAAGTATTACGAAGATTGGTTACGAATCATGTGGTACGACTCTTGTTCCTGCTAACTCAGTAATTCTATCTTCACGTGCGCCGATAGGCACCTTGGGAATAGCTGAAAAAACTCTGTGTACAAACCAAGGATGTAAATCCCTAGTAATAAAAGATAAATTTGATCATAAGTATGTATATTACATACTGCTAATTAGTAATTCTCAGCTAAATCTATTAGGTAGAGGCACTACGTTTTTGGAATTGTCTTCGGACGAGTTGGGAAGTTATCAAATCCCAAAGCCTTCAGCCCATGAACAAAAACAAATCGTCAACTTCCTCGACCACGAAACCGCCAGGATCGACACCCTGATCGAAAAGCAGCAGCAACTGATTAAGCTGCTGAAAGAGAAGCGTCAGGCGGTGATCAGCCATGCCGTCACCAAAGGCTTAAACCCCAACGTCCCGATGAAAGAATCAGGTGTTGAGTGGTTAGGCCAAGTGCCTGAACATTGGAAAATTGGTGCGATTAAGCAATTTGCTAAGATTGAAAGTGGTCATACGCCAGATAAGAAAAAAGAAGAGTATTGGACGGACTGTAATATTCCTTGGGTATCTCTTAACGACTCTAAAACGCTTAAGATAGTCGACTATATTGAAGATACTAAATACAAGGTTAACGAATTAGGCATACAAAACTCATCCGCGCGTCTTCTTCCTGCCAACGCAGTTATTTTTACAAGAGATGCGTCGATTGGGCTATCTGCGATCACAACGAGGCCAATGGCAGTATCACAGCATATAATTGCGTGGTTATGCTATGAAGATCAAATAAAACCAGAGTTCCTATTACTGATCTTCTATGCAATGCAAGAAGAGTTTGAGCGCTATACGTTTGGTGCAACAATTAAAACCATAGGGATGGATGACGTGAGATCATTACGGGCTGCCATTCCACCGCTAAAAGAACAAAAAGCGATTATAGATAACGCTTTTAATACAATGGCATTAATGGATGCTGCGATAAATAAAGCCGAGAGTCTTGTTTCGCTTCTCCAAGAACGCCGCACAGCCCTGATCTCAGCCGCCGTCACTGGAAAAATCGACGTGCGCAACTGGAAACCTGAACAATATCAACCCAGCATGGAAGCCACCGTATGAGCGATATCAAACTATTCTCGATTAACGCCGACAGTGTTGTTGAACTGGCGGGGCGCAGTGCGTTGCTGGAAAAAGAGCTGCAACAGCAGATCGAGAGTCAGCTGGAAACCTTTCTCGGGGTGCGCTTTCTTGCCAGCGAATACAGCACCGGCAAAACCCATAAAGGGCGGATCGATTCGCTGGGTTTGGATGAAAACAACTGCCCCGTTATTATCGAATATAAGCGCCATAGCAATGAGAATGTGATCAATCAGGGGTTGTTCTACCTCGACTGGTTGCTGGATCATCAGGCGGAGTTTCAGTTGTTGGTGATGAAACAGTTGGATAAAGAGGTGACCGAATCGATCGAGTGGAGCGGTACACGACTGATCTGCATCGCGGCGGATTTCAACCGCTATGATGAACATGCGGTACAGCAGATCAATCGGAATATCGAACTGATGCGCTACCGTTACTTTGGCGATGATCTACTGTTGCTGGAACTGGTGAACGCGCAAACCGCTGATGCCAGCACCCCGAAGAAGGTTGCGTCTCAAAGCAGCAGGGCAACATCAAATACAGGCAGTCGGGGCAGGTCAGGGGATAAATCCCAGGAAGAGCGGCTGGCTGAATCCTCCCCAGACCTGATCAGCCTCTATAATCAGGTTTGCGAATACGCCAACGGTCTGGGGGATGAGGTGCAGCGGAAAGAGCTAAAGCTCTACACCGCCTTTAAACGGATCAAAAACTTCGTCAGCGTGCTGGTATTACCACAAAACAAAGACCCGAGAATTCAGTTATACCTCAAGCTGACGCCCACAGATGAGCTATTAAAACTCAATCCCACAGGCAAACACCATGAACCTGAGTTTATCCGCGATGTATCCAATATTGGGCATTGGGGAACGGGTAATATTGAACTGAATCTACGCAGCGTAGCTGAACTCGAAACCGCCTTTGAGCTGATCTCACAAAGTTATCAGGCAAATTGATTATCTAAAGGCGAACATTTCAGCATGGTAATCCGCGCGAAGAAAACAGCTGGGTTATTTGCTATTCTTGATGTAATGATTTTTTTGGTTTTTTGCTGGTTTGTAATAAAAATTTAGGATTGGTAACGATTTTTCAGGGAGTCATCCATGGGGAGCCAGTACGCCGGCTATGCCTATCTGCTCGATGCAGACCCGATTAAAGCGCTGGCACTTGATGTAAGTTGCCAGGTGATGCCAATCAACCGCAAGCAGCGGCTTGAAAATATGCTGGCGATTCCGGCCAGCCTGATACCTGAAGATACCATCCTGGCGCATATCTTGTTCGCCCTCAAACATGAAGGCGTTAACCTTCAAATTCTTGCGCAAGCGCTAACGCTGGTTGATGAGCTGACAATACGTGAAACCTTTGATGCATCGCCAACCGGTAAGTATATTCGCATCGCCTGCTTTTTATGGGAGCACTTCAACCGCCAACCGATCTGCCGCACAGCATCGCTGGACAGGGGCAATTATGTCCCGCTATTTGATCCGCAACAGTATATTACTACCCAGGGTTACAAAGATAAGCGCTGGCGGGTTCAGTTTAATGGTCTGGGCTCGTTGCAGTACTGTATCACGGTACAACGTAGCACTCGTCTAACTGCCGCGCTGAATAAACAGGTGCTTGAAAAAACCGAGGCGTTTACAGCATCACTTGACCCGGACATGCTCAGCCGGGCGCTCTCCTGGGCCTATTTAAGCGAAACCAGAGACTCTTTTGCCATCGAAAAAGAGCAGCCCGATAGTGGCAGAATGCAGCGTTTCACTAATCTGTTGCGGCAGGCGCATAATCAGCGCGCCATTGATGAGGATTATCTGATCGAACTGCAGAATGCCACATTGAATAACCCGTTTGAACGGGCGGCTTCATTTCGTCAGCAACAGAACTATTTAAGTAATGGACCCGGGGCGTTAGGTGTTACCTATATTCCGCCTCAACCTGAGTTATGTGGTGAGCTGATGGAATGCTGGATAACACTGGTCAATGATATGCCTGATGATGTCGACCCTCTGGTGCTAGGCGCGGTGGTTGCCTTTGGATTCGTCTATCTTCACCCGTTTATGGACGGCAATGGTCGACTCTCACGCTTTATGTTTCATCATGTGCTCTGCCAGAAAGGCAGCCTTTCCAACGGCCTGATTCTGCCAGTATCTGCTGTGTTACACGATAAAGAGCGCGACTATCTTAATGTGTTGAACGCCTATTCAGCTAAAGTGCGCGAGATGTGGGATATCACCTATATAGACAGGGACAATCTACACCTTATTTTTAAAGGAGATGCCTCAATCTATCGATACTGGGATGCAACTGCCTGTGCTGAACTCATGGCTGATGCCAGTGAGGAGGCTATAGAACAGTATATGAAGCGTGAAGTCGCTTATCTAAGCCGTTATGATGCATTGAAAAAAAGAATTAACCTGTTGTTTGATATCAATGATAAAGATCTGTCCCGGTTGGTGATGCTCTGCCTTGATCAAAAAGGTCGGCTGTCTAAAAAACGCCGTGATCAATACCGTTATATTCTACCCGATGAGGTGTTTGACACACTGGAACGGGAATACGACGCACTGTTTGATCAATAGCCCTGCTTTTAAGCAGTAGATGGATTAATAATTAAGGGAAAGTAGGGACGTAATCACTATGAACAAATCACAGGAATGTGTCTTCCAGAACGATATCATTCAGCAGTTGTTGGTTAATGGCTGGTTACTTGGTACAGCATCAGACTACAACCGTAAATTGGCGCTGTATGAAGCCGATCTGCTGGGATTTGTGCAAGAGACTCAGCCTCTTCAATGGCAGAAATACTGCAAACTCTACCCACAAAACCCTGAACAACACTTTCTTGAGCGGGTCGCTTCTCAGCTGTCCAAAGCGGACCCGAATGCGGCGAGCAAAGAGTTGCGCACCTTTGGCACCCTGGGCGTGCTGCGTAATGAACTGAAAGACCGCGGTACGCGCTTTCGCCTCTGTCAGTTTAAACCTGATCATGATCTCAACCCCGATGCGCTGGCACGCTATCAGAAGAACCGTCTGAGGGTAGTGCCTGAGCTGACCTATAGCCCCTATGCCACGGATGAGTATCTGACTGAAACAGGTAAGCAGGCAAAAAAATGGCGCATCGATCTGGTTCTGTTTCTTAATGGTTTGCCTATTGCCACACTGGAACTGAAGTCAGAATTCAAGCAGGCCGTTGAAAACGCCATAAAACAGTACAAACTCACCCGTCTGCCGAAAGATCCGGTTACCAATAAACCAGAGCCACTGCTGACCTTTAAACGCGGCGCTTTGGTGCACTTCGCTGTAAGTCAGTACGAAGTCTATATGGCGACGAAGCTGGAAGGAGAGAACACCTTCTTCCTGCCCTTTAACAAAGGCACCGCCGAGGGGGCCGCGGGTAACGATGTTCCCGCTGATCCGAACGAGTATGCCACCGCCTATCTGTGGAACGAGGTGCTGGCACCCGATAATCTGCTGAAAATTCTGGCCAAATTTGTTCACCTTCAGATCGAAGACAAAGAGGACTGGCAGGGTAAGAAGACAAAGAAAGAGACGATGATCTTCCCCCGTTACCATCAGTGGGATGTGGTGAATAAACTGGTGGGGGATGCCCGTGATAACGGTCCTGGCCATAAGTATCTGGTGCAGCACAGTGCCGGCTCGGGTAAATCAAACTCCATCGCCTGGACGGCCCATCAACTGGCGTCACTTTACGATACGGAGGGTAATAAACGTTTTCATTCCGTGATTGTGGTAACCGACCGTACCGTACTGGACGATCAGCTTCAGGACACCATCTACCAGTTTGAACATGCCGATGGTGTCGTCGGGCGGATCAATAATAAAGAGGGGCAGGGGTCTAAGTCAGAGAAACTGGCCAGCGCGCTGGAAGATGCGCAGCCGATTATTATCGTGACCATTCAGACCTTCCCCCATGTTCTGAAAGCGATTGAGAACAGTGTCAGCCTGAAAACGCGCAACTATGCGGTGATTGCCGATGAAGCGCACTCATCGCAGTCTGGTTCAACTGCCCGTCAGTTGAAAGAGGTGTTGATGCTCGATGACAAAGAGGAACAGGAGGAACTAACCTCTGAAGATCTGTTAGATGCCACTATCGCCGCCCGTAAAAGCTCAAACAACCTGAGCTATTTTGCTTTCACCGCCACGCCTAAATCGAAAACCCTGGAACTGTTTGGCCGTTTACCCGATCCCGATCTGCCCGCGTCATCAACCAATAAGCCCGAGGCTTATCATGTTTACAGTATGCGCCAGGCGATTGAGGAAGGTTTCATCCTCGATGTACTGAAAAACTACACCAGTTACAAGGTGGCGTATCAGCTGGCTGAAAAAGCACGGGAACAGGACAAAGAGGTTGATAGCAAGCGAGCTAAGGTAAAACTGAATCAGTGGGTGCGACTGCACGATTACAATATCGCCCAGAAAGTACAGGTGATCATCGAGCACTTTAAAGACAATGTGCTGGGGCTGTTGGGTGGTCAGGCAAAAGCGATGGTCGTCACCAGCTCCCGTAAAGAAGCGGTACGCTATAAGCTGGCGTTCGATAAGTACGTTGCCGATAACAAATACCAGAACATCACCGCAATGGTCGCTTTCTCGGGTGAGGTTGAGTTTAACAGTGATGATCCGAACTCAGCGGGGTTAATCGGTGAGAAATACACCGAAACCAGTATGAATCCTAGGCTCAAAGGGCGCGATATGCGCAAAGCCTTTGATTCCGATGACTATCAGGTGATGCTGGTTGCCAACAAGTTTCAGACAGGTTTTGACCAACCCAAACTCTGCGCCATGTACGTGGATAAGAAACTGGGGGGCGTGGAATGCGTTCAGACCCTGTCCCGCCTGAACCGTACCTACCCGGGCAAAGCAGAGTCAGGCACCTTTGTACTGGATTTCTTTAACGACCCTCAGGAGATTCTGGACGCGTTTCAGCCCTATTATCAGACCGCTGAACTCACGGATGTTTCAGACCCGAATCTGGTGTATGACCTCTGTGAGAAGCTTAAAGCGCAGGGGATCTTCCACTGGAGTGAAGTCGAACAGTTCTGCGCCGCTTTCTTTATAAAAAATAAGAGCAATGCGGCGATCAGTAACATCTGCAAACCGGCGGTCGAACGCTGGCAGAAACGTTATGCTTCGGCTATTGATGCCTATAAGCAGGCCAAAGATATCTTTGAACGTACCAAAAATACAGGTGATGCCACGCTGATCGCCAATGCGGAAAACAGTTTCAGAGAGTGTAAGCAGGAAAAAGATGCCCTGGAGATCTTCAAAAAAGACCTGGGAAGCTTTGTACGCTTCTATGAGTTTATGTCGCAGATAGTTGATTACGATGATAAAGAGCTGGAAAAACTCAGCCTGTTCGCCCGCCACCTTCGGCCGATGCTGCGTGAAAAGATCGATCAGGATGATGATGTCGATCTGAGCAACGTGACTCTGAGCCATTACCGTTTGTCTAAAATTCGTCAGCAGGATCTGAAAATCAAAGAGGAAGGGGTCTACACCATCGACCCCAATACCGATATTGGCTCCGCAAAAGCCAGGGACAAAAAAGAGGAGTTTCTGTCCGTTATTCTGCGACGCCTCAACGAGCTATTCATCACCGATAACCTGACAGATGATGACATGCTCAACTACGCCCGGACGGTGGCTGACAAAGTAGGGGAGAACGAGAAGGTGATGCATCAGATCAGAAACAACTCTTCAGAACAGGCTTTCCTCGGGGACTTTCCAATGGCGCTGGATGAAGCGGTGATGGATAGCTCTGATGCCCATCAGAACCAGATGATGCAGATACTCAGCAACCCGCAGGTAGCTCAAGGGTTTGCCCGGGTAGTGTTCGATATGCTTACGAATAATAAACTCTGATTATCAATATATTGTATAAATAACATGATAATTCACGTCACTAAAAAACTGGCTGAAAAATTAACAAAAGCAGGCTTTGATCTGCCTGCTAAATCAGCCAATAAGCCATCGCTGCTGGGCGACTGGCATGCCAATATCACCACCACACAGCGCCGCCAGTGCATCGTGTTTACTCATGATCAGACTCGTTTTACTGTCGCATTAACAGCTGTCACCCTGAAAGAGATTAAGCAGCTGGATTTCTGGTTAACCGATATGCTGGCCAACACCATGCTGAAATGGACTACCCTGAAGCGCTGATTAAAAAGGCACTCGATACGATGGGTGAGCTGTCTTTTGATACCGATTGCAGCCGCTCAGTTCAGGGCACGCTGAGATTGATGATTGATGGACTGGAGTCATACACCTGGGATGGCACTGACATTCTCGATCTTGGCACATATTCCTTGTCCAGAAGCCTCTGTGACCGTCCATGCACGGTTAAAGGTCAGAAAGAAGCCTTGTGGCCAGCCAGAGAGATGAGAACCCTGCTTGAAGCCCTTCCTGATTCAGATATAAACATTCACTAGCTGTGAAATTCAGAGAGGTTGTTCACAACTCGGTTGTATAGGAAGCTGTTGGTTGCGAAATCAATAGCCCTTTAAACAGAGGAGTGAACAACCATGCATAAGAATGCAAAATCTAGCCTCCATAGTCGAGTTTTAATTGTCAAAAAACATCTTGAAGAAGAGGTACCTGTCTCCGAACTGGCTGACTTTTTCGAGGTATCTAAAAGCCTAATCTATCGCTGGATCAGGCGCTATCATCAAGAAGGCCTCAATGGACTTCGGGATCGTAAAAGTCGACCTAAACGCATCTCATCGCGAACGCTTTATTGGCAAGAGCAAGCGATAAAAGCGCTGGCTCTGGGTGGCTGGTCACAAACGGATATTGCCGCCACACTCAAGATGCCGCTGTCGACTGTCTGTGTTGTTGCCCATCGCATGTGTGGTCACCTGCTGAAAAAGACAGAACCCGTCCGTCGTTATGAATACGATGAGCCAGGCGGGCTAATTCACTTCGATATCAAGCGTGTCGCACGTTTCAGCCAGCCAGGCCACCGCAAGACAGGTGTTCGTAAAGTGATGACCAAAGGTGCTGGCTGGGAATACGTGCATATCTGTATCGATGATTATACTCGTTGGAGCCATGCAGAGGTTCACCCCAGGCAATCGGCTAAGGATGCTGTCAGGTTCTTTGAAAACACCCTTAAGATACTGAAAGCAATGGATGTGAAGGTAAAACGGGTGCTGACGGATAATGGTAAGTGCTACACCAGCAGAGCCTTTAGAAATGCCGTCAAAGCGATCGGTGCACGCCCCATGAATACGCGCCCCTATCGCCCTCAGACAAACGGGAAAGCGGAACGTTTTATACAGACGCTGATTCGGGAATGGTCTTACGGTAAACTGTATAACAATTCCGCTCAGCGAAATGCGAAACTACCCTGTTATCTGAAGTGGTATAACCTTGTCAGACCACATGGTAGTTTAAACAAGCAACCACCTATAAGCCGGTTACTTGTGAACAACGTATCTGAAATCTACAGCTAGATGAAAACAGAACCGGGGCACTCTCTGGTTGAGAGCTATTTTTCAGATACGCTCTTTAGATAAGCTTTTGAGATAAGCATTTTAAAAACCAGGCAGGATACTCAATCGTTAACAGAGTTCAAAACAATCAAATCCGGGGGTTTTACTCCCCCTGTTTTGCTCTACTGACAATATCAGGACGCAAAAACCAGATTTGAATCGTTTGATTTGTAGGGCTGGGTCATCACATTTTTCTTTATCGTCGATGAGGATGTGCGCGGGTTGTAGGCCACTTGCCTGATCTGCTTGCCTTCCGATTCCAGATACGCTTCTACCGCGACATTGTGGGGCTGGCTTCCCCAGTCTTCACCAATCACGAAAATATCAGCACTCACCTCTTTGCAGCCAGAGACATATTCCAGTTCATAGTACGGCACCACAATATCAACACAACGCAACGCCCTCAGCATCTCCATCCGTTGTTCCAGCGGAATAACAGGAACATTGGGCTTGTAAGAGCGGACAACTTCATCTGAAGCAACGCCAACGGCCAGCACAGCCCCTAATGACTTACAGTATTCGAGTAACGCAACGTGGCCTACATGCAACAAATCAAACGTACCTACGGTATATACAATCATGGGCAGTTTATCCCCTCAATAAATTATTTTAAGTGCCGTTGGTAACGACACTGTTGCCAGTACTGTTACCAGTTATAGAAGCTTCCAACTGTAAATACTGGTGATTCCGAGCGTATAAAACGCCAGTAAAAAAACGTTTCTGGGATTGCCAGACAGTTTTGGGGTTTTAATTTGAGAAACATTGAGTACAGCAAGCCCTACGGCGCTGACATAGAAAATCACAGCGAATATCTCCCGGGGAATAACGCCCTCTAAGAGGAAGATAAACACCAGCGCAATATTGTTGTTATCCATGGCCAGGCCGGTATATCTGGACTGGTCTGACAAACCATAGGTACTGAAGTAACTCAGACGTATCGCGCTGGCAGCAATGACGATGAAAGCTGCAGGCAGAAAGACAGGATCAAACTGTCCATAACTCAGTAGAAGAATCGCGGGGGTGACGCCATAGCTGACAATGTCTATTACCAGATCCAGCTGACCACCAAAGATACGGTCATTGCCGGTGCGCCCCTTCATGCGTCGCGCCACCAGGCCATCGGCCCAGTCAAAGGCAACGGCCCATATCATGCCGATCATCGCCGCTTCATACACGCCGATAATACAGAAATAGATCGCAGACAGTGTGCAGGCCAGGCCCGCAAGTGAGCAGAGATTAGGCAGGTCTTTCACATAGGAAAGAATCGCGGGTTGTAGTTTATGAACGTCTTCAGTAGTGGTAGTCATGGTGCTCCTGAGAGAAAAGGAAAAATCAACAACGCACCATCACTCGCTGAAAAATCATGGGCAGCAGCTGCTCAACATCAGAGATATGCTAACAATCGGGCCATTCCCATAGGTACTGAGAAGCACTGATAGTCGGTGCGAAAATCTACTCTATTTGCGTACAGGCAAATAGGTGAAAAAGGGTCGAAAAATGCGCTTTGAAAAGGCTCTTAAAGAAAGCTAAGAAAACAAGCTCTGGAAAAAGTCGAAAAAGCCGTGTCGAACAATAAAGCTAACAATAAGAAGAATAGCGGCGTGCTGGCCAGTAGGCCCGATGCAGGGGAAACTAACTCGTACACTATACCCGCTATTGGGTCGGGCTGACAGCGATAAGATGGAACTGCCGGTTTAATCGCTTATTCAGCGATTAAACCGCTAAGGAAAATCGAATAAACCTGCCCATTTCCTAATCGCTTTTTATATCGCTGTTGTTTGTCACAGTATGTTGACATACTCAGGGGCTATTGGTGGAAGCTCTGTGCAACTGAACCCAGATTACTCGCCTGAATGCTGCTTTATTGGCACAATTCACCTGCTTAGGCAAAGGGTTTTACCCGACACAAAATGAATCTACTACACATCTCAGATATGCATTTTGGCCCCCGACACTGGTTGGGGAAAAGTGAGCTGTTGCTGGAAAAACTGAACAGCTATGCTGCCGATATTGTCATCAACACCGGCGATAATACGACCGACGCTCTTGAAAGCGAATTTGAAGCAGCAGGGAACTTTTTAAAGGCGATTAACTGCCCGCACATCGTCTCGATTCCGGGCAATCATGACAAACGCAATATGCGCAGTGCTGATTACTTTCGTCAGTATATCGACGATGTCGATGTCCTTCGTCCCCTGAATCGGAAAAATTGTAAGAAGAATAATATTTTTCTGCTTGGCAGTACCAATGGCATAAAAGACCATTTTACCGATATCAATTTCCTGAAAAACATCAGCATCAACGGTGAATCGATTATGCTGGTCTGCCTCGATGCCAACTCGCTCTATGACGACAACGGTTTTGTCGATAAGGAGATGTTAAGAACGCTGTCTGATGCTATTAGCAAAGCCAGTTATGATCGCATACTGCTGCTGAATCACTACTCCATCCTCGATACTGATTCAGATCCACTGTTCAACTCAAGAATGGTTGTCGAATTTATACGCGAGCATAAAATAGAACATGTCTTCTGCGGCCATACGCATCAGCTGTCGATCATGAGGTCAACCGATCTGTACCACCGGCACACCTTCACTCAGTACAAGAATGGCTCGCTGTCCAGCAGTAATACCCCCAACGATACCAATATGTTTCTCTACTACGAGAATTTTGGCACCGACGCCATGGTTATCCATGTCGTCAGAGGCACGATTAAAAACAGATCTCTGACGTTCAAGGAAGAGATCATTCCCTATTTTCCAGTCGCAGAAAACTGAGGTGTTAACCACTGCCAGCAGAACTGAATCGTCACCGGCACCCATTCATCCCTGCTGCAGCTCATCCAGCAGCTTTTTATACCCCTCAGGGTCTTCCGTCTTGAGCCTGAGCAAGCCAGCTTTCAGCGTGCTCATACTGACGCTAAGGTGTTTCTGCTTTATCCTCTCAACATCGTCGGAGACTTTACGAAGCTGGTCAACCGCCTCACCGGTTTCATCTTTTGTCAGTTGTAACAACACATCGGTGATAATGCCCAGCTGCTTACCATAGCTGGCCACATCCCGAACCACTGCGTTTTCGATAGGCCGGTTACCGGCAAAATTGAGTTCAATCTGCGGTGACCACCAACTGGTCACTGGCGATATATCCTGTGTCACATCACCACTGAGTGGCGACTTAAACAAGTTTAACCAGGGGCTGATTCCAGAGTAGATTCCAGGGTAGATCCAACGATTCATACTAAACGACTCCTCTGTGTGCGCGGCCAGAACTCAGATTAGTATAGACAGGATTATCTCAATTACCGGCGCACTCTTTTCCCTGAGAGCGCAGTTCGACCCGCTCATCCACAATCCCTCGTCATCCTCCTCTGTCTGAACAGGGGTTAGTGTCTCTCAGGTACACATCGTCGGACTCAGAGACACCCCCGTTTCAGGATGATAAATGATGCCGTGCATCGAACACTTGATGCGGTTTTCGGTGACCCGTAACTTTGCTTTCACAATCCAGACGAAACGGCATATGCAGCAGCGGTTGACATCTAAAAGGGCTGGTCTTGAATTTTGCACAAGAACTAAATCCTATTTCCTTACCCCTGCAAAATGCAAGACCTGATAATCATCTAGCCGACTCCCCCCTGCAGTCGTATCGTTAAGAGGTAACATCGACAAACAGCCACAAGAGGAGTCGACCAATGAAACTATATGCCGGAATCGATCTGCATTCCAACAACAGCGTCGTATCTGTGATTGATGAGACGGACCACATCCTCTATGAACGACGCCTTGATAACAACCTGGAACGGATCAAACATGA